>JAILRG010000129.1 GCA_024698325.1 Treponema sp. | reverse complement strand
TCACGACAGGAACAAGCGACCTGTCAGGACTGATAATGCCGTCCCCCTGCGCGCCGCACAAGGCTGATACAGCAGCCGCATCCGGCACATCATACACAGTTTGGGAATGAATAAGCTCAACAAAGGCAGGGGTGCGGGAAGGTGTCTCTTGCGCTAAGCTTGCATTTACAAAGCCTTTTCCGCAGGCGACGGCTGCTGGAGGAAGAGCGCAGAGCTTTTGCAAAAACCGCTCCCGGTTTTCATTCCGCTCATTCCAGCGAAAGCGCATCGAGCCGGCAGAACGCAGCGACATGCCCCAGCAGGGGCTTTTTCCGTCAACAGGCAGTGGCTCGCCATCCCGGTAAAACGGAAACAGCGCAAAGGAATCGCGGGCAGAAAGGGTGCATGCGATAGAAATGCGGTTTACAGCCATACCGGACCTACCGCATGAGTGACGGGCTGTCGATGGATTCCAGTTCCTTAATCAGGCTGTACGCATTTCGGATTGAAAGATGAGCCTTCGCAAGCAGGGCTGCAAAAGACGCATGCCCTGTCAGCTGTATGTCGGAAAGGTTTGAGATAGAATCAAAACGAGAATCTTTCTTATCTGTCAACAGAATGCCGTTCAAAAGCAAATCCATAAGGCGACAGGCTTCCCCGAATCTGTACAGAATCTCGCCGACATCATTTTCAAGCGTCTTCATCATGTCTTCGACTTTTGCCTGCCCCTGGAGCGTCCGGCTCCTGTCATGAAGCAGCCGGGTAAACACGAGGCCGATTTCGCCACCAGACTGCAGCCGGCGGTGCAGCGAATCAAGAGAGATGGAAACTTCAATCAGGTTGTTAAAGGATTCCGTAAACTCAAGTCTGTTCTGCTTCTGCAAAAAGTCGCCTTCAAGCATCACGGTTTTTAATGCCAGCTCAAACGTCGGGAACTGCTGCCTGAAGAACCAGTACAAAAATCCCGCTGTCAGCTCGTAGCGGAAATGGATTCCGCCCCACAGCTCGCTCCACGGACGCTCCGGAAGCAGCGGAAAATCCTTAAGCTTAAAATTCTGAGTAAGGCTTTCGCGGATAGCTTCTTTCTTACAGTCCTGCACCCATGACGACCACTTGCGCTCAAACAGCTTCTTCCAGCTCGACTTGAACTGCACGAACCAGTCTTCACCGCCGGTAAAATTGTCCACCTGCCACTGCGCATCATTAGTTGCAATTCTGACGATGGAACGCAGCGGAACAGACTGTATGAAAATATGAATCTTAGAGAGCATGCTGTGCGCTTTTTCCATGAAAAGCTCAGCTGAGTTTTCCTCTGTGGTCCTGCCGCCGGGAACAGGAGTAGCAAGCAGCTGACCGGAATAGAGATACAGCGCCTCCAGCGCCTCATCCGGAATACTGACGCCATTACAGAGAACCCGGGCAAAGGCGCACAGGTCATTTTCGACCAGAGAGAACGGGCACCGGTGTTCATTATTGATAATCATGTTGAAATGAGTCAGCAAATGCGAAAACGGCAGGCGCACGAACTGCAGGAGCCAGTGAGCGGCGCGCGCGCCCATATACATCTGAGCTTTTTCATCCGTCGAAAGCTCCTGCATGATGCTTTCGAGCCGGCGCAGGTTTGTCGTACGCAGTTCCGGACGCGGCTCCGGCTCTATGGGATTTGCATAGGGGTCGACCTCGCTGTCAATCTGACTTTCTACAGCCGGAAGCATAATCGAGCCAAGCAGAACATAAAAGTCACCAAAATTTTCATCCATGCAGTCCATGTACGGCCGGAAAAAATTAGCACTGGCCTTAAGTTCTGTGAATAAATCAAACAGAGACGAAAGCAAGTAGCCGTGCTTGTAATCAATCTGGCCCGGATATTTTTTATCTACCATGCGGCCGATCTGGTATATGCGATGTTCGTTGAATAAGGTTTCGACTGAAGAACCTGAAAGAATTGATTTTACCCACAGCCACAGCTTGAATAAGGCAGACTGTTTTTTTAACAGGTTTGAGAGCGTGATGCTTCCTTCA
The DNA here is from genome assembly GCA_024698325.1 of Treponema sp. Taxonomy (GTDB): domain Bacteria; phylum Spirochaetota; class Spirochaetia; order Treponematales; family Treponemataceae; genus Treponema_D. The sequence goes on along the minus strand of JAILRG010000129.1, from coordinate 8,590 downwards.
GAAACAGGCTCTAATGGCTCCAGAGACTCCGACTCTAAATCTGACTCCACGCTCTGCATTCTTTCCAGCAGCGTCTTTCGCTCAACTGAGCTTAAGCCAGAAACCAGTTTGTCAAAGGAGTCACGATTTGTATCCATGCGCGCTATTGTAGTTTATATGCACAGTTTGTTCAATGAGTGTGAATATGCGTAATAGCCGCCGCAAGCGCGTCTGCAGCGTGGTCCGGCTTCGGCTCCACTTCCATATCCAGCAGGAGCTTTACATAGCGTTCGACAAGCGCCTTATCTGCGCTGCCAGTGCCGGTAACCGATGTTTTTATCTGATTCGGCGTGTACATAAAAAGAGGAATCGCCTGCTGCGTCAGGCACATAGTGACAACGCCCTTTGCCTCGGCGACAGAAAGTGCGCTTGTTACATTGCGCGCAAAATACAGCGTTTCCATCGCAGCCTCGTCGGGCTTGTATTCCATAAGCAGGGAGAGCAGGCGGTTGTAGATAGCAAGCAGGCGCACGCCGTGTTCTTCACCGGCAGGCGTTTCAATAATGCCGTAGCAGACAAGCGTCTTATTACGCCCGCCGCCATCTGTGTCGATAATGCCAAATCCGGTGTGGGCAAGTCCCGGGTCTATGCCGATAATGCGTTTTTTCATAAAACTCTCTTGCAAATTGCGAAGCTAACGAAGAAGCTGCAATCCCCGCAAGCATAAAAAAGCCGCACGGCTCAAACCGTACGGCTCTATGCACCGCCCAAAAGGCGGCAAAAGCAAAGACAGCAGCGTGCTGCCATCTCTCTAAAAATGACAGAACGTCATTTTTACTGTTTATGCCTCCGGGTCGAAGTCGTCCGGATATTCAACTGTTGAGTACACGTTCTGAACGTCCTCATCCTCTTCCAGACGGTCAAGGAGCTTCTGGACTTTAGCAGCAGTGTCCTTATCAACAGCAGTGTATGCCATCGGAACCATGTTCACGCCAGCTGACAGAGACTCGTAGCCTTTGCCCTGCAGTGCTTCAAGAACGCCGTCGAATGCAGTCGGCTGAGTTGTAACAGTAACAACGCCGTCTTCGTTTACGATGTCGTCTGCACCAGCTTCCAGAGCAACTTCCATCAGCTCGTCTTCGCTGACTTTCTCTGCATCATACTCGATAACGCCTTTGCGCTCGAACATGCGGCTTACAGAACCTGAAGTACCCAGGTTGCCGTTTGTCTTGTTGAAAATATTGCGCACGTTTGCAGCTGCGCGGTTCTTGTTGTCGGTCAAAACTTCAACGAGAACTGCAACGCCACCGGCTGCATAGCCTTCGTATACCAGTTCTTCGTAGTTTGCAGCACCAGTCTCACCGGTACCCTTTTTAATTGCGCGCTCGATGTTGTCTTTCGGCATAGAAGCAGCACGTGCTTTAAGGATAGCAGTGCGCAGGCGCGGGTTAGCATTCGGGTCACCGCCGCCCATTTTTGCAGCGATAGAAATCTCTTTGATGAATTTTGTAAACAGCTGGCCGCGTTTCGCGTCCGCAATACCCTTAGCATGTTTGATGGTAGACCATTTACTGTGTCCTGACATTGGAAAACTCCTAAAAAAAGAATACAAAAGGATGGCGGCAAGAGCCGCTGGAAGTTACTTATACTAGCATAAAAAAAAGCGGCAAGTCAACATTTGCCGCTTTCATATTCATTCAAAGCTCTTATGCGCGCTACAGTCTGACGGTCTCCACCATATAGCGGATTGAAGTACCCGTGCTGTCAGCGACAGATTTTTCAATCACAAACACCAGTGAGCGGCCGCTTTTGTCAGTAAAAATTCTGTCAATCTTGTATCCTGTAATGCCCTTTCTTTTGGTACCCGGGTTACCGACTGTCGAGCGGCAAAGCACGTCGCCATTTTCATTTTCCTTTACGAGTGAAATAAAGAATGAAGAGCGGCATGAAGCCCCCGTTCCCTCAACTTCCGGTACAAGCGTCACATGATAATACACTGTCTGCCCGGAAGAAGAGCCTTCAAAATCCTTAAAGCGGAATTCATTCTTGCCTTCATCTTCGCGTACAAAAAGCAGGTTTTCAGCAGGAGCCGGCGCATAGTCATATTTTTTTAACGCCCACTGCGTTTTCGTCTTTAATTCATCAAAAACGGCCTTGCCATTTTTGTCTGCCGTTAACGCAGACGGTTGTACTCTGAAAATACCGCCCGGCACATATGCATTTTTTTCTATATCAACGGCATAGATTTCCGCATATCCCTGGAAATCACGGTCAGTTCTGCCATATTCTCCAAAAACGTAGGTTCGTCCATCTGCGGAAAGCCCCATATCTACAAAGGCCGCCGCATCACCTGCAAAAGAGAGCACTCCAGCCGCAAGAAGAACACATCCCCATAAAAGCTGTCTTTTCATAAAGCCTCCACACATATCTACGTTATTATTTTCGGACTTTAAAACCAACTCTTTACAACTTTTTCCGTTGTGATTATGATTTTCGCATGACCTTAAAACTAAGGAACAGGCTGTTTCTCGTTCTGCTTATTTTTTCGCTGCTCTGCATTATGGCGGCGGCAGTTCCCCTGATTGTTGCGGCGATTTCTCACGCAATTCTCCCCCCGCCACAGGTTCGCATTCCCAAATTCCTGAATTATCTGCCGTTCGCCCCCTACAGTTTTACGGCGACCATGCTTTCAATCTCGCTTCTGGTGGTGTACGTTCCGATAACAATTTTCCTTATGTACCGGGCTTTTGAAAATACACAGACGAGCGAAGTCATTTTCTTTGCGGGATTTCTGATGAGCTGCCTGTGCGAAGGCTCCCGGATTCTCATACCGCTTTTTTCCCTGGGACAGAGTTTCTCTCAGCTGCAGCTGTTTTCCGGCAGGATACTGCTTTTAGGAAGATTTCTCGCGCCGCTCAGTCTGATTGTCGCCTCAATAATGAGCGAAACTGAGCAGCGGCAGGACATCGAACGCAATTTTATGATTATGCTGGCAGTGTCCACGCTCTTTGCGCTTGTCATTCCGCTTAACACGGCAGAGCTGTCATCATCCTGCACGATACGCTGGGGCTTTCCGCGCCTGATTGCAATTATGAACCTGCTGCTTTCCGTAACAGCTGTCGTTTCATTCTGGATAAACAGCATAAAACACGATTCTAAAGAGTTTAAGAAAGTTGCGTTCGCAGTGATAATCCTGCTTGCGGGCTACAACCTGCTTTGCATAGCTGACAATTACGTGTGTCTGGCAGCAGGCGCCGCCCTTCTGACGACAGGAACCCAGACCATGCTGTACAACCTGCACAAATTATATATGTGGCAATAAAAACTGCGTCAATCCGCCTAACAGCACAGGAATCAGCAGGTTGTCATAATCTTTCAGCGGCAGCAACTCCACCATCATGCCGGCAAACGCAATGATAAATGCAAGCTCCGTGTCGCTGCAGATTGTGCTGGTAACACAAAAAATTGCGATAAAACACATCAGGCTTCCGGCCGCAGTTTTCCCCTGCGTAAACGGAACGACAGCATGCCCCAGCGTCTTACCGGCCAGGCTTGCAAGCCCATCGCCGAACGCAAGCGCAAGAATGCCGACAGCTGCAGGCTGCTCTTTCCAGCACAATGCGGTGATGCAGACCCCGGCTACCAGCGTTACCGGCCCCAGCACAAAGCGGTCTTCGTCACGCTTACGTGCAGCGGCTGCCGTCACCACCGAAACGACAGGAACCTCGACGCCTTTATGCCGCAGAACCTCAGCAACAATATACATGCAGCCGACCGCAAACAGCGCTGCCAGCACCGGCGTATAGGCAAAGTGCAGCAGCAGGGGGATAAACGCCGTGCACATGTGTATGGATTTTCGGAATAACTCTTTGCGCAAATCAATGAGACGACGTTTAATTTCTATGCCTATTTTTGCGCAAAAGAAACTAATCATTCCAGCTCCTGATCGGTGTACAGCACTCTGGCAATATCAGTATAAATTGCAGGCTCGAAATCCGGATACGGATGCATGATGTACTTCGAGTTCTGTGCCGCAAGATTGCTGCCCCCCAGTCTGACAAGCGTCTTCGGATTTCGTGTCAGGGCATCCCATGCGCGCATGGAATCAGAAAGCTTGACGGCAGCATCTGCATTCATCCGGCTGCTGCCAGTCTGCTGTGCAAGCCGGTACAGCGTAACACCAAGATTATTTGTCGCCTTCAGATACAGGTTGACGATTTTTCCATCATCCTCGTCCTGCTGAGGCATAAGCCGCTCCCTGCGTGCCCGTTCCAAATCGAGCCGGGAAATCAAATCAACGTAATAGCCCTGGGCCGCAAAATTGTCGCCGCTCAGCGACAGGGAGTTTGCAAGCGCGAGGAGCAGGTTCGGGTCAGACGGAGCCTTCTCTGCAGCAGCAATAAACGTCTCCATTGCAGCGCCGTATTCTTTCTGCGTGTACTGAATCGCACCGACGCGGTAGATAAGTGACGGAGTATCATTGTGATACTCGATTGCCTTACTGTAATTATACTGAGCCGAATCCAGATCTCCGCTTATGAAGTACTCAATGTCTCCCATGTCGGCAAACAGCTTACCGGTGTTTGCATCGCCGGGAAGTCCGTTTTTCTTATTTTCTTCATTAAAGACACTTATACCGCGGGTATATGCCGTCTGTGCCTTCAGGTATTCACGGTCACGGGCAAACAGCTCACCAAGGAGCCGGGAAGCATCGATTTCCTTGTATGCATTCCGTCTGGTGCGCACGTCAGCCTGAGCGAACAAATCAAGTGATTCCTGCAGCTGGCGCTGGGCAACAGGAACATTGCTGTTTTCTATATAGTAACGGGCCAGATTGTAATGGGCTACAGCATTAGACTGATCCATGCGCACTGCTGTCTGCAGCATATCAAGCACGTCTTCGATAGAAGTTCGCAGATATTCGTCAGACTTGCTGAGCGGACCGTACAGCTTGTCGAGCAGATAGCCGCTCAATTCAGTCCAGTCTTCAGCACTAAGGACGGTCCGGCTCTTTGCTGAATAGAAATGATTCTTCATTTCCAGCACATTGCGCAGCTTGTCAGTGCGGATGAAATAGCGCATCAAGCGGGAAAGATACAAATCAGTTCCGCCGTACAGCTGTATCAATGTGGCATACTGCGTCCGTGCATCATCATATTTGGAAGGATCGACATCTGCCCATTCAAGGAAAATATCCCCCAGAAGCAGGATACCAGCTGCATCATTAATATGATAATCGAGCACCTCGCGCCGGACGATTTCTTCAGCACGGGAATAATTTGCGCGGTCGTACAGCTCCATTTCGGCATACTCAAGGCCGGCAGTCTTGTCCTGCTTGAAGGTGCGGAGCGTCCTTGTATACATTTGGGCGGCACGTTCAAACTGCTTGTGCTCCCTGTAGCCACGGGCATAATTAAAGTACCATTTTTTGACCGGCTTATAGGAAACCGCCTCGTTGAATTTTACCTCAGACTGAGGATATTCATTATTCTGCAGCAGCGTATAACCCTGCTTGTACAGAGACGCCGCTTTTGCCGGCTTGTAAATGAACTGGTAACCCGCGCGGAACAATCCGTAGCCGATAAGCAGAATCACGATACCGACAAGAATGCCGGGAAGAATGCGGTTCTTAAGCTGATACTGAAAAGACTGCTTATATGCCTCGTACTCAGCAACAGAGCGGCGCTCAAAGTCGCGGGGAACGTCAATCGTAATATCGAGCAGTTTTTCGAGGTGACCTGCAAGCGAGCGGGCCGGCGTCTTCTTTAAGACTTTTTCGATTACTTCAAATACAGCGTCATCGGTATACTCATCTTTTGCAATCAGCTCTTCGATAACGATACGCAGATTCAACGGATAGCTGCTGAGATTCTGCTTGAAGCGGCTATATTCCTCTTCTGTAAGCGAATTGCGGGGCGCGCCTTTTGAAGCTTTTGAAAAATCAGGGCTGTCCAGCTTCTTTTTCTCGACAGCGGGGGTATCTGTATCTGAAAAGCCGGGAATTTCAAAATCTGTACCCAGCTCAAAGTCATCGCCACCGGTGACAGGGAATTCTTCCGCAAGGCTTGCAAACACGTCTTTCTTTTCTGCAGGCTCCGGATTCTCGCCTGTCTCCGAAGAGAAATCCAGGCCATCAAGCTCTGATGTATCAACATCAAATGTTTCTTCTGCGGAAGGCGGCGTCCCCGGAGTGTCATCTGCAAACAGCGAAGATGCGGGGCTCGCAGAATCCGGCTCTGAAGAGCCAAGCCCGGAAAGCAGGTCGTCCACAGAGGGAAGCGACACGTCGCCGGAGAATGCATTGGGGTCAAGGTCGTTTAAGCCGTCAATGTCGAAGCTGTCAGGAGAAGCTGCCGCAGAAGAAGGCTCGGAGCCAAAGTCCTGGTCAAAATCCGGAAGTGCATCCCCGGAAGGAGCCGGCTCAGAAGCTGCGTCCGCCTCAGATTCTGCAGGGAGTCCTGCGTCCGGCTCCGCAGACAAAGCTGCATCCGGTTCTGTAAGCGAATCCGGTAAGTCCGAAAAGTCAGGAAGAGAGGCGTCTGTTTCCGCGCCAGAAAGAGCGTCGCCGCCTTCCTCGTCCGAAGGCTGTGGCGTTTCAGGCGCCTGTTCAGTTTCTGCATTTTCATCAGTTTCTTCCGGAAGCTCAAAATCATCGGGAAGCTCGGAATCTGCGGCATTCATCGGAAGAAGCTCTGCGGGTTTTTCGTCCGCAGATGCTGCATCACCGGCAGAAACGCCCGCATCGTCGTCAGTCACGCCAATGGTATCGAGCGTTGTCTGTAAGTCCGGGATTGAATCAAGGTCCAGCCCTGAAAGCGCATCATCCTTAAAATCATTGAACTTCGGAAGGTCGGGCATTTCGGAAAGCTCCGAAAGCTCCGTAGCGTCTTCGGGTACTTCGGGAACGTCATCAGGAAAGGAGTCCAGCGTCTTCATGGACTCGTCGCCGGAATCAGAACTGTCAGCGGCGGAAGCCCGGCTGTCGTTTTCTGCTTCGGCGAGCGGGGCTTCGGGTAACGGAGATTCTGCTTCGGGGAGTTCTACATCGTCGAAAGATGCCAGTGGCTCAGGTTCAGTGGCAGTGCCAGGAGCGGAAGGAGAAGCGGCGACAGCAGCTGCAGTGCTGGTAGCGGCAGAATCCGGCTCCGGCTCCAAAGCAGGCTCCGGCTCTGCGGCCGCTGCGGGCTGCAAGAGCGCATCAAGGTCAAGGTCTTCGAGCGGCGTTTCTTCTGCAGCCGGCGCTTCCGGCAGGACATCCGCCTCAAATTCCGACAAATCTGGAAGTTCACTCTCTCCACTTAGCGCGGAAGCAAAAAGGTCATCCAAATCAGGAGCGCCAACAGGTTCTGCGCTGCCAGCAGGCACTTCCGGCTTTTCTTCTGGAGCTGCTTCCACAACGCCGTCTACCGGCTGTTCCGGGTTTGAGGAATCGGGAAGGCCAAGCACAAAGTCCTGGGAGTCATCTTCTTCCTGTATTCCCTGAGGAAGGGGCACAACAACAGGTTTTTCACCGCGCTGTCCTCGGATTTCGATTTCGTTACCGAGATTCTGTATATCTTTATTAAAAGCTTGCAGCTGTTTTAGACCTGGCATCCCCTACGTTACTCCACTTACGTTATGTACAACAATAACATAAAATCGACAGTTTGTCTTATTCTTATTTCGGCATTTTAAGAAGAGCGCTTTAGCAGGAACAGGCACAATCTTTTCCGCGATATTTTTTATTAAAATGAATCTGCAATCTGCCGATACCTTGAGTGTATGAAAAGATTTATTCTCGCAGCCTTTGCAGCCGCGGTCTGTCTGCTTCCGCTCAGTGCGAAAGATGCAGATCCGCCGGACACGTATGAATACGACACGCTCATTGCGTCAATTAAAGGTGTCAGCGCTCCTTATATCAGCGGGGACTTTATCGTTTTTACAGCAAAACGAAATTCCCGGTATGTAGGAATCGCGTTTGACTTTGAAGGGTACAAAAAGATTCACACTTTCCAGCTGCACAAAACAATCAGCTACGAGGGTGATATAACCGATTCCTGGTTCTTTTATGTACTCGAAAAGCCCAAGAAACTGGCAAAAATCTCCTACAGGCTGATTATTGACGGTTTATGGACGACGGATCCCACGAATCCGAACAAAACCTACAACGTAAACGATGCCATAGAACTGTCCTATGTCGACCTGCCAGTTTTGGAAGACTATATGACGGAGGTTGTTCCTGAGGGATTTACGCGGTTTATATGCCATGCGCCGACAGGGCAGAAAGTCCGTCTGGCAGGCACATTCACCAACTGGGATTCCTGGATTTACGAGATGACCGAAGTTCAGCAGGGTAAATACATGATTGATTTACCGCTTCCGGCAGGAACCTATTATTACGCATATTACACCGGCATGACGGCATTTTCCGACGGGACGAACCCGACAAAGGGCTACAGCAGCGACGGAAAAATAGTTTCATGCATAACGGTTCAATAAGCGCCTTACAAAACATGCCTGCAGAAACGACTCTTCGCTTTTCTGCAGGCGTATGCACGACTTAAAAAAAAGCAGCGGCAGGGTGCATTGCCTTCCTGCCGCCGAATTGTTTCGTCTGCCCCTACTTTTCAAG
>JAILRG010000058.1 GCA_024698325.1 Treponema sp. | reverse complement strand
TAACATCTCTGTACTAAGCAATGGAACGATATCAGCCAACGAATCATTTTTTATTAAAACACCTGTAGAAAACGGTAACTACAAGGTGACGCTAACTACAAACGCCAGCTCCGTCATTTCAGAATGTATTACGGAAAACGTTGAATACTATTTTGTAAACAGCGCTGGCACAAAACTTACAAAAACCTATACACCGTCAAAATTTGACAACGGCCAGCCCTACATCGGCATTACAAAGGACATCTCCAGTGGCACAGCCTTTGAGGTTGCCGTCTGCGATGGAGTACTCGACCTGGAATTCGTCTACGGTAGCAGCACCATTACGCTGTCAGCCGTTACAATTGAAAAAGAAAGCTACACGGCCCGGGAAAAGCCCTATCTCATTGCCGTGGGAGATTCTACCCTTGCCTTAGGTGACAAAACCATTGCAACTTCAGACAAATATTGCTCATGGGGAGCTTCCATTTCAAACGGCTACGTATCCCTTCCCAGTACCTTTGGGGGCTTTATCAACTGCGGCCAGTCGGGAGGCGATGCCGTCACCATTTACACTGCCGCCCGCATCGAAAAGATTTTGCTGAACTGCCGTCCTGGCGACTATGTTTCTGTCAACATCGGCATCAACAACAACAAAAGCTATACCATTGGCGGTCAGACAGTCGCTAAATCTGGCTCTCTCGCAGCCATGGGACCGATTCTTGAAAAATATGTGATTGACGCAGTAAAAGAACGCGGCGGTATTCCTTTCATCACCGAGATTACCGCTCAGGGACCGGATGCCTCAACGGAAACGTATGACAATAACAGCGGCGTGTACAATTACGCAGAAACAACAATTACCGCTGCATACTCCAACTCTTACGCTGCTGACAGTCTCTTTGGCTCAGCCTACGACCTCTTTAAGAGCAGCGGAAAAGCATACTACGCAGGAACAGCCTACAGCGTAGGCGACAAGATTCCCGAAACAACGTGGATTAACAGCCGCCACGCAGGACCGTACAATGTTGCACTCATCGACATTGCAAATTACTACCAGTGCCCGATTGTCGGTCTGGGTATCTACGGCGAAAAATATCTGAACGAACATTTAAGTGCTGCAAGTGATTTTGCAACGGTACGCGACAGCTACTACACCGACAAGCACCACTACCGTAAAATCTGGGGCGATATTCTTGCAACCTATATGCTCGAATGTGTAAGTGCAATGCAGGCAGGTACCTACAGCTATCCTTACACCGATTACGCGCCCAACTACTGCTATTTTGCAGCAAACTAAGCAATTTCGTATTGCAGGTACTCTCTAAAAACGTAAGCGTTTAGAGTTCTTCATTCGCGCCGGCAGCCGACTCTGGTTGCCGGCTTTTTTTTGTCTTTACTCCCCCATTCTTTCCGCCAGGCAGCCGGGATTCCGGTAATTTTTCCTGTTTTTTTTGCACTAATTTTACTCAAAATCTCTTGACGACATACCCTGCAGGGGTATATATTCTGCATGCAAATCACAATATACCCCCTCTAGGTATACTAACGGAGACCTGTTATGACTGAAGATGAGATGACTGAAGGTACATGCCCGCACTGCTCTGGAAAGCACAAAGAGCGTGACCTTTCGGAATACAAAGACTTAATGAACCGGCTTAAGCGGATTGAAGGTCAGGTTCGCGGAGTAGAAGGAATGCTCGAAAGCAACGCATACTGCACGGATATTCTCATGCAGGTTTCAGCAATTACATGTGCACTCAACAGCTTCAACAAGGTTCTGCTGGCAAATCACATGAAAACTTGTATAGCAGAAGGAATCCGAAATGGAGACGATAGCATAATCGATGAGTTTGTCGTTACGCTGCAAAAACTAATGAAATAGGAGAGTCGGTTATGGAACAATATAATGTTACTGGAATGAGCTGCGCAGCCTGTCAGGTGCGGGTGGAAAAGGCCGTGAGCGCCGTTCCCGGTGTAAAGTCCTGCGCGGTGAGTCTTTTGACCAACTCGATGGGCGTGGAAGGCGATGTGTCTTCGAGCGAAATCATCAAGGCTGTTGAAAACGCAGGCTATGGCGCAAGTTTGAAAAAAAACGCTGGGAGCGAAAAGGCTTCGCGCGTGAATTATGAGGAAGAACTCGTAGACAGAGAAACGCCAAAAATGAAAAAGCGTCTTATCGCATCTGTCGTGCTTTTGCTTCCGCTTTTGTATTTTTCGATGGGGCACATGCTTTGGAACTGGAAACTTCCACCGTATTTTGACGGAAATCATGTGGCGATGGGCTTGTACCAGCTTTTGCTTACAGCGCTCATCATGGTGATAAACCAGAAGTTCTTTATAAGCGGCTTTAAGAGCCTGCTTCACAAGTCTCCGAACATGGACAGCCTTGTCGCTCTTGGCTCTGGTGCGGCGTTTGTCTACAGCGTAGTTGCCCTTTTTGAAATGAGCGGCGCTGTTGTTGCGGGCAACGAGGACAAAATCAAATATTTGATGAACCACTTTTATTTTGAGTCTGCCGCTACAATTCTCACGCTGATTACTGTTGGAAAAATGCTTGAGGCAAAGTCAAAGGGAAAGACGACGGACGCTTTGAAGTCTTTGATGAAGATGGCTCCAAAAACTGCCGTGATTGTCGAGGGCGAAGGAGAAGCGCGGACTGAAAAGACTGTGCCGATTGAGCAGGTGAAAAAGGGAGACCGCTTTGCAGTGCGCCCCGGAGAGAGCATTCCTGTTGACGGAATCGTAATCGAGGGAGAGAGCGCCGTGAACGAAGCCGCACTCACAGGCGAAAGCGTTCCTGTTGAAAAAACTGCGGGAAGCACTGTTTCTGCCGCAACGATAAACACTTCTGGCTATTTACTTTGCGAGGCAACTCGTGTCGGCGAGGACACAACGCTTTCGGGCATTATCCGCCTGGTTAGCGACGCCGCCGCCACAAAAGCTCCGATTGCAAAAATCGCTGACAAGGTTTCAGGCGTTTTTGTGCCCGTGGTGATTTTGATTTCGCTCGTGACGTTTGTAGCATGGCTTCTTGCAGGCGAGAGCGTGGCCTATGCCGTTGCACGTGCGGTTTCCGTTCTTGTTATCAGCTGTCCGTGTGCGCTTGGGCTTGCAACCCCTGTTGCAATCATGGTGGGAAGCGGAATGGGCGCAAAGTCTGGCATTTTGTTCAAGACGGCAGCTGCTCAGGAAATGGCGGGAAAGACGCAGATTGTCGCTCTCGACAAGACGGGCACTGTTACAACGGGCATCATGAAGGTCACCGATGTCATTGCTTGTGATGACGTGGCGGAAGGAGATTTGCTTGAAGCCGCTTACGCATTGGAAGCAAAGAGTGAGCACCCGATTTCAAAGGCGATTGTCGATTATGCCGAAGAAAAACAGGTGAAACTCTTGGAAACGAGAGGCTTTGAAATCAAGGCAGGAAACGGACTTTGTGCGAATCTTGGCACAAGCGCAGTCTTTGGCGGAAACGAGAGCTACCTTTCAAAAGAAGCCGTTGCAATCCCTCAGGCTCAAAAAGCAGAGCTTGAAAGGCTTGCCTCACAGGGAAAAACGCCCGTGCTGTTTGCCCGCGACAAGAAGCTGCTCGGAATTATCGCCGTCGCAGACACAATCAAAGAAGATTCAGCACTGGCAATCCGCGAACTCAAAAACATGGGAATACACACCGTGCTTTTGACAGGCGACAATGAAATCACAGCCCGGGCAATTGCCGCCCAGGCTGGCGTTGACGAAGTTGTGGCGGGAGTTTTGCCTGACGGAAAAGAAGCCATAATCAGAACGCTTATGGAAAGCGGAAAGGTTACCATGGTGGGCGACGGTATCAACGACGCGCCATCTCTTACTCGCGCTGATTTGGGAATCGCAATCGGAGCTGGAACGGACATCGCAATCGACGCTGCCGACGTGGTTTTGATGAAAGGAAGCCTTCTTGACGTGAGCGGAGCAATCAGACTTTCCCGGGCTGTCATCAAAAATATCCACGAAAACTTGTTCTGGGCATTCATCTACAACGTGATTGGAATCCCGCTCGCTGCCGGCTGCTATGTGGCGGCGTTCGGCTGGACGCTAAACCCAATTTTCGGAGCGGCTGCAATGGGTCTTTCAAGTTTCTGCGTTGTGTCAAATGCCCTGCGCCTGAACTTCTTGAAAACGCACGATTCAAGGCACGACAAAAAAGTGAAGAATCCCGTTACGGGAAATCTTATATCAAAGGCTGGCCAGGAAAAGGCCTGCAAGGAGAATAGTATGAAAATTTCTGTAAAAGGAATGATGTGCGGACACTGCGAAATGCATGTTAAAAAGGCTCTTGAAGCAATCGAGGGAATCACAAGCGCGACAGCTTCTCACGAGAATGCGGAGGTAACAATCGAAACTTCAAAGCCGGTGGACGAAAGCGCAATCAAAGCCGCTGTTGAAAAGGCTGGCTACGAGTACGCAGGAATAACTGCATAATCTTTTTAGAGTCCCGCTTGAACAGCAGGTAAAGCGGGGCTTTTCCTTTCATCACTGCACCAGCTGCATGAAAAACAGCTTTCCCCAGCATTTTTCACTTTTTTTTCAAAAAAAATGCAACTTTTTTTATTTTTTTGTGACTAATTACTTGACGATTAGAATTTTTGCACTATATTCATTAGTGAAATTCTTCACCCGACGATTTAACTCTACTTGCAGTCGGCGCGCTTCTATCGGGAAGCGCAAACTTTGCTAAAAGGAGCTTTCTACATGACTCAAAAATTATCTGCATTGGTTTTCATCAAATAACCCTACACAAACTGCATGAACGGCAGGCTAATCGTTCAAATCTCATGTATTACTGGGTAAGACTGCAAAAGGGTAAGCATATCCTTTTGTAGTCTACGTAATTATTCACCGGCTGTTTTATAGCACCTACTTAGCAGCCATAAAAAATAAAGGGGGCATCTATGAGCACATTTCTTACATATTTTTCTCTTTCTCCGTTGGGTTCTGCTGACGAAAATCAGCTGATTTTGCAGGCTAAAGAAGGCTGCGCACAAGCCATGAACACACTGCTCAGGGCAAACCTGCCGTTTGCCTTCAGCCTTGCAAAGCGCTTTTTAGGACTGGGGCTGGACGAAGATGATTTGTGTGCCGCAAGTGCAATCGGCATGTGGAAGGCCATACAGCGCTTTGATTCTGACTACGGCGTAAACCTGCGTACCTATGCCGCGCAGTACATCAGAAACGAAATATTCGACGCTTTGAACAAGTGCGGCGCGCGACAGTACCTGACTGAGAGAGAAAACCGCAAGCTCGTGCAGATTAAAAAGGCGTTTTCCGAAGCAGAATGGATTGAAGATGATAAAGAGCGTCTCGAAGCAGTTTCTGCTGCAACCGGCTGCAGCGCCGCCTGCATCAACGAGCTTTTGATGTGCGCGACAACTGCATCAAGCGGAAACCGCGCTGTCGCAGACGATGGTGCAGAGCTTTTCGACCTGTTGGCGGATAACCGTGCTTCTTCGCCCGAAGATGCCGCTCTCGAAGCCTGCTTACAGGAGGAACTTCTATGTGTGCTCAAGAAACTGGAGCCGGAAGAGCGCGCTGTCTTTATGCTTGCAAACGGTATCGGCCTAAAAAGCGGCGCTTCCTATTCTCTGAGCGAAATCGGTAAGCACTTCGGCCACAGCCGGCAGTGGGCATACTGGAAGCTAGGCGCGGCAAGGGAGCATGTCGCAAAGTACATGAGCACCTGGATGTAACGGTGCCGGACCGAAACGGCAGGCGCATTCAATCAGAGCATTGCGACTGCTTTTCAAGCAGCACAAACTGCTACTCTTTTTCGGCGTCAGCTATTAAATCCGCAAGCTGTTTTGCAAGCTCCGGGTGCTCCATCGCAATCTCGGTAAAATAGCGCTCGTTCAAAAGCTCGAAATGCTCATAGATGGCGGGGTGCGTGTCTTTCAGGCGCTTAGTCCTGCGGTGACGGCGCTGAACAAGCGTTTTCATAACATCGCGGCTCTTTGTAAGCAATTTTTCTTCAAGGAGGGCATGGCGCAGGTTGATTTTTTCTTCGATGGCCAAAGCTACCCTGCCCTTTTCTGACGGGACAGCGTCTTTTTCATGCAGCGAAAGAATCTGCATCTCAAGCACATCAAGAAAATCATCTTCATCGGCGTCGTTCCACCAGCCTTTTGCAAGCTTTAGCGCCTCTCTTCGCACAAGCTCAGCATCGAAGTCCCCGCGCTGCAAGATGCTTTCGGCAAGGCTCTGCGCTATTTCCGTCTTAAGGCGTTCGCTGTCAGTTCCGAATGCCCAGTCAAACTCCGCAAGCTGTTCAGAATAATAGCTTCCGAGCGCTTCCTCGGCGTTTTCTGCCTGATACGGCTCTACAAAGCCGGCTGCCGAAAGCGCAAGCGGGATACGCGGCCGGACGACTTTTTCGTAAATCAGCGATTCTGAACCATAGGCGCGCAGCTGGTCATTTACCGCGCTCACATGCCCGGCCAGATAAAACAGTACCTGCCGCGCACGCAGTTTTGAGCAAATAAGCAAGAGGCGCTCGGCTGCAGGCGCGTCAACACTCGTAATTCCGCTTGCATCCACGATAACAGCACGGGTATCCGGCTTTATCGCCCTCAGAATGTCGTCGCAGAACTGGCTGATGTTCGCATAAAAAAGCGGCCCGGAAAACCGGTAGATAACAGCCCCTTGTATGGCCCTCGCCTGACTGCCGCGCCTCGTAAGTGAATAAAAGCCTTTCATACCAGGGACAATGCCCAGAAAATCTGTCGCCGGCCTAGTCTGCCGTATGATAAACGTGCAGGCAGAAAGAATGATGCCGACGACGACGCCATAAATCGTTCCGAACAGCAGCACGGAAAAGAACGCGCCGTAAAAAATCACAAACTCTGTCTTATCTACCGCGCGCAACCTGTGGGCGAGCGAAAACTCGAAGGTGCCGATAAGCGCCGAAATGACAATGCCTGTCAGCACAGGCACCGGAAGGTATGAAATAAAGCCTGTCCCGAAAAGCAGGATGCAGAGCATGCAGACGGCCGCCGAGAGCGACATCAGCTGGCTTTTTACGCCGTACTGGTCAGCAATGCCGGTGCGCGACACGCTGCCGTTTACCGGACAGGAGCCGCTGACAGCAGCCGCAAGATTTCCGAAAGCGTACGAAAGCACTTCACGCCTTGTGTCAATTGCATCATCATACTTCGAGCCGATATTGCTTTCTGCAAGCAGTGTTTCTGAAAGGATGACGAGCGCAATTGTCGCTGCCGGCAGGACGATTTCTGGCAACATGGTTTCCGGACCACGCTGAAACAGGAACGAAACGTCTGGAAGTGAAAAAGGCGGAAGCCCCCGCCCGACTGCAGGGAGCGTCTGTATGCCAAGCGCAGAAACAGTATCGCTTCCTGCTAAAAACACGATACCCGCACCAAAAAACATCAGCACCGGCTGCACGGGAAAGCGCGGAAAAAAACGGCGGCACAACAGGATAATAGTGACAGTTGCAAGCCCCGAGGCAAGCGACGGCAAATTGCACACGCAGTGCGCCTCAAGCCAGATATGGCGGAGGAGCTCCAGGATTTCACCGCTTCCAGCCCTGCCGCCAAATAATTTCGGCACCTGCATGCAGATAATCGTCACGCCGATACCGGTGATAAAGCCGCCCATAACAGGTCGGGAAATAAAGTTCAGGATTCTGTCTGCTTTCAGGATGAAGAAAAGGAAGAGCCATGCAGAAACGCACAGCGCAATACAGGGAACGGCTCGTACAGCATCTGCTGATTCCGGCTCGATTCCCAAGGCAAGGAGCATGCCCCCGACAAGTACCGCCGGAGCTGCGTCCACGCCGAAAACAAAACGCGGCGACGTAGTACAAAAGGCGAATACCGCAATCGGCAACAGCGAGCCATACAGCCCGCACACAACCGGAAGCCCTGCGACAAGCGCGTACCCCATGCTGATAGGGATAGACACAAGCGCGATGATTGCGCCTATAACACAGTCATGCGCTGCCTGCCGCCAGGCATATCCGGCCGGTACTATCATCTGCCGCCCATCGCACCAAGCTGCTGCATCATCTTTGCCTGCAGCCCCTTGTTACGCGTAAGCTTTTTCATGGTAAGCTTAGTCTTTTCAAACTGCTTAATCAGCTTATTAACTTCGGCAACGCTTGTTCCGCTGCCTTTTGCAATGCGCTTTCTACGGCTCGGGCCGATAATCAGGTGATTTGCACGCTCTTTTTTCGTCATCGAAAGGATGATTGCTTCCTGATGCTTCATGCCTTCAAAATCAACCTTGCTTTCGTCAATCTGACCCGCTAAGCCCGGAATCATCTCCATAAGCGAATGCATGTTGCCCATCTTCTTTACGCGCTGGAACTGCTCAAGCATGTCGTCAAGCGTAAACTCGTTCCGCGCCATCTTGGCTTCAAGCTTCTGCGCTTCTTCAATATCAACCGTCTCCTGCGCCTTTTCGACAAGAGAGACGATATCGCCCATACCCAGAATGCGGCTTGCGATACGGTCCGGGTGGAACGGCTCAAAATCCTCAGTCTTTTCGCCGGTACCAATATACAGGATTGGCTTATCGGTAATGCTCTTTAACGAAAGCGCCGCACCACCGCGAGCGTCAGAGTCAAACTTTGTAAGGATGACGCCGGTAAGCGACATCTGCTCATCAAAGCTCTTTGCGATGTCCACGGCATTCTGACCAGTCATGGCGTCGGCAACGAGCACGGTTTCAACCGGATCTACAGCCTTCTTTACCGCGACCAGCTCGTTCATCATGGCTTCGTCAATCTGCAGGCGGCCTGCAGTATCAACAATCACCGTGTCCAAGCCGTTTTTCTTTGCGTGACTTAATCCATTTTTAGCGACCTTTACCGCGTCTTTTGCGCCCTCTTCAAAATAGACAGGCACGTCGATTTTCTCGCCAAGCTGACGCAGCTGCTCGACAGCTGCAGGACGCACTAAGTCGCAGGCAACCAGAAGCGGACGGCGGCCTTCTTTCTTAAGGCGGGCGGCAAGCTTATGTGCTGCGGTTGTTTTACCGGCACCCTGCAAACCTAAAAGCAGCACTACGCTTTCTGTGTCAGTTCCTTTAAGCGCAAGGTCTTTCTTTTCATCGCCCAACAGCTTTACGATGCGGTCGTAGATGATTTTTACGAACTGCTGCCCCGGGTCAACCGCGCGCAGGACTTTTTCGCCCTTTGCTTCTTCCACCGTGGCATTCACAAAGCGGCGGACAACGCGCAGGTTTACGTCCGCTTCAAGGAGCGCCATCTTGATTTTTTCAACGGTTTCCTCAATGTTCTTTTCGGTAATCGTTGACTTTCCGCTGACAGAGCGGACGATATCACTAAATGTATTGGTCAGTTTCTCTAACATTCTTCTTTCCTTATGAACTTAAGCGTTAGCGGTCGCACAAAATGCACAAAATCACACATGTACTAACGGCGAATCCTGCAATGTGTTATTCTTCCGGGCCTGCGCTGGTTAACAGTTCACGCAGGAAATCCATCGGCTGAATCTCTTTGTTAAGGATGCGGTACAGGCCGTCGCAGATAGTAAGCTTTAGGTTGTATTTCTGCGCAATTTCGTGCACGTACTTACAGGCGACAGCACCTTCAGAAAGGTAGCCGACCTCGTGGATGCGGGAAATCAAATCGTCAAGGTTCTTAAAGCGGCTCAAAATGTCCGTTTTGATGATGTCCTGACCAAAGCGGCGGTTACGGCCATATTTTGAGCGGCAGGTTACGTCCAGGTCGCCAACGCCGGCTATCGAGGTGAAGGTTTCTGCATGAGTTGCACCCATCGCAAACCCCAGCTTCTGAATTTCGTTTAAGCCTGCTGCAAGAAGCAGTGATTCTGCATTGTCGCCGAAAATGTCTGAGTGCTCGGCGACGGCGTCCAGACTTCCGTAGACGACAGCGACGATGTTTTTAGCGGCAGCACAAATCTGCACGCCAACAACGTCCAGGCTTGAATACACCATCAGGCCGGGCACACGCAGAAGTTCGCGGAAGCGGATTGAGTTTAAGGGATTTTCACTTGCAGCAATCAGGCCGGTAAGCTTACCCATGGCAACTTCTTCTGCATGGCTCGGGCCTGAAATATAGACAAGGTAATGCCGGTAGCATTCGGGAAGCGCATCTTCGAGTGTTTCCAGCACCAGGCGCGGGCCGTTTTCTGACGGGACGAAGCCCTTGGTAAGAACTCCAATGCAGGTGCGGCCTTCGCGGATAGAAGGCACATCTACGATTTTTGCGGCCGTAGAAGCAAGGTACAGCGAAGGGCTTGCAAGGATTAAGTACTCTTTTTCTGAAGCAACATGCTTGATGTCCGTTGATGCTGTAAGGTTCTCCGACAACGGAAAGCCCGGCAGGTAGCGTTTGTTTTCATGCTCATTGTTGATTGCGTCAACAACATCCTGCTCCATAGCCCAGACTTCAACTTTATGTCCGCCGCGGGCAAGTGCCTGCGCAAGACCAGAGCCCCAGGCGCCAGCTCCAATAACACCAACATTCTTAGATTCCATAAATAACCTCATCTGTGCACTGCAAGAGCCTTACAGCCAGCAGGCAGCCTCGTCTTTCCAGTCAATAAGCTCTTCCGGCTTAAAGAACAGATTTATTTCGCGCTCGGCGCTTGCGTCGCTATCCGACGCATGGATAACGTTATGATTTGTATGAGAGCAGAAATCTCCGCGGATTGTTCCGGGAGCAGCTTCTGAAGGCTTTGTGGCACCAACTACTTTGCGCACCAATGTTACGCAGTCATCTCCCTGCCATACCATCGCAACCACCGGGCCGCTGGTAATGTAGGAAACCAGGTCTCCATAAAAATCCTTCCCCTTGTGTTCCGCGTAATGCTCAGAAGCAAGCTCAGTAGAAATAGTCATTAATTTAAGACCGACCAGTTTTAGTCCTTTTCTTTCCAGGCGTGAAATAACCTCGCCCACCAGACGCCGGTTCAAAACACCCGGCTTACACATTGTAAAACATCTTGTTGACATACAGAGAGTGTAGCGTAAAAAGGAGCCTTACGCAAGGAATCATTTTAAGGTGGAAAGATTCAACGATTTACAGTATCATACTGATTCAGTAGAGAATATCAGGAGGTTCACGATGGAATTTGATGAATTGGCACAAACCCGCAGAAGCGTACGGCACTATAAGGAATCCGGCATTTCGCAGGCAGAGGCAAAGGATACAATCACAGAAATACTGGATTTTGTGCGGGTAAACGCCCCCAGCTGGAAAAACAGCCAGACGCACCGCTATTATGTTGCGCTTTCAGCCGAAAAAAAGCAGGCAGTGCAAGAGGCACTGCACGAGCGGAACCGCGCAAAATGCGAACATGCCATCGCCCTCGTGGTAAGTGCGTTCGAAAAGAACACGTCCGGGTTTACCGAGGGAAAGTCCGACAATGAACTGGGAAATGAATGGGGCGCCTATGATTTAGGCTTAAGTGACTCACTTCTTTTACTGAAGGCACGCGCGAAAGGTCTTGATACGCTGATTATGGGCTTACGGGATTCAGTCGCACTCAGAGCCGCACTGGACATTCCTGAGTCACAGGAGGTTGCGGCAGTCATTTCCGTGGGAATCCGCGACGGAGAAGTCGCGCGCCCCGGCCACAAAGCGCTTGAAGAAATCACACGCTTTGTCTAAGGCGCAGGCCCAGCGCGCTTAAAGCATGGCGTTTTCTTTATATGCGCGCTGGAAGCAAATCATCTTACCTGCGTCCGTTTTCTTTCAGACGCTCCTCAACCGCAGCAATCACGCTGTCCGGCGTACTTGCGCCTGCAGTAATTCCCACGCGCTCAAGCTCAAAAAACTCCGGCGGGATTTCAGAGGCCGTTTCGATTAAAGCCGCATGCCTGCAAAGCTTTTCTGCCGTGGTAAACAGGCGGTTCGTGTTGGAGCTGTTTTTTCCGCCGATAACAAGCACGCCTTCCACCTGCGCGCAAAGCCTTCGCAAGGCGTCCTGCCGCTCATGCGTAGCCGGGCAGATGGAGCTGTATATTTCCAGCCCGGGAATAAAAGCCTTCAGCTTCTCGCTTATGCGCTCAAATTCCTTGATGCTGAACGTCGTCTGGCTTAATAGCACGCAGGGCCTTGCACTAAGCGGGCCGTCGGGCACACACAGCGCCGCAGCTTCCTCTGCACTTCGCACCAGCAGAAAGCGAAAATCATAGCCCTGATTCCGGGCTGCTTCCTCAGCATAACCTTGAATGCCGATTACCTCACCATGATTCTTGTCGCCGGCAAAGATAATCGTGTAGCCCTTACGCGCAAAATCCGCCGCCCGCTTCTGGCTTTGCGTAACAAGCGGACATGTCGCGTTAATGACAGCAGCGCCGGTAGCACGCAACGCACTGTCAGTAACCGGAGGCACGCCGTGCGCGCGGATAAGCACCGTATCAACAGGAGTAAGGCTTGAGATGGCAGTGCTTTCGAGTACCTCTAATCCGCGTTCTGCAAGCTCGGAAAGCGCCACCGGGTTATGAATCAACGGGCCAAAGGTATACACAGTGCCGCTTGAAGATGGCGTGCGCTCAGAAAGCGCCTTTTCCGCAGAACTAACAGCGCGCCGCACTCCAGCGCAAAAACCTAAAATATCCGCTCTGACAATTTCCATACTGCCCCCATAAAAAAAGCAGGGAATCACTTCCCTGCTTTCGTCTGCATACGTGCTACGATTTAGCTTTCAAAAGCAAATACGTTTCCGCTTGCTTTTACAGATACAGCGCCTTCGTTCTTAAAATTTTTGCGGGTTGCCGCAATGAATGCGCCGGTAATAAAGATTGAAGAATAACAACCGCTCAAAAGGCCGACGATAAGCACCTGAGCAAAGTCGTGAATGGTGCCAGTCGTGAATACAAACAGGGCTACAACAGAGAACAGCGTCGTTACCGTCGTGATGACAGAACGGCTGAATGTCTCGTTCAGCGCAAGGTTCAGGATGTCCTTAAAGTTTGCAGTATCAACAATCTTCATATCTGAACGCACACGGTCAAGGATAACCACGGTAGCGTTGATTGAATAACCGACAATCGTAAGAATTGCTGCAATAGTAGTCGTGCTGAATTCAACCTGTGTAAAGGTGATGAAGGCAATCATCACCAGAGAGTCGTGAATAACAGCGATAACTGATGCAAGAGCAAAATCCCAGTGGAAGCGGATAGTTGCGTAAATCCAGATAAGTACCAGCGTTGCCAGAACCAGCAGGATTGAATCGCGAACCAGATTTTTGCTGAACTGTGAGCCGATAAAGTCAGACTTTACAACAGCGACCTTGTCTGCGCCAAAAGCGTTGGCAAGAGCGGTGCCGGTAGCTTCCTGCATGCTCTTTCCGGTGCTGTCTGCGCTCACGCCCATGCGGATCTGGTAGCTGGTAGCAGCTCCTGTTCCCAGGGTCTTTACGTCTACGCTTTCAAAGTCTTTTAAGGCTTCGCGCACTGCGTCTGCATTCACTACGCTGTCTGCATCGGGAGCAAACAGGCAGAGCGGATTCTCGCTCAAGTTTGTGCTGACAGCTGAGTTTACATACAGAGAATCTGCTTCAAGCTCAACATCCTTAAGCACTTTTACTGAAACGCCTTCTACTGAGCGCAGCTGTTCTGCAACAGCAGCGACAGTGCCGTACTGTGCATACGGAACAGATACGGTGCGGTTTTCTGCACCAACACCACTTACTACAACGTCAAGACCGGCAGCAGACGGATCTACGCTTACCGTTGCACTGCCAGTGTAGGTAACTTCCATGACAGCCGGTGCAATGCGGACTTCTTCAATCATACCGGGCTTAAAGTCCAGACCGAAGTTGATTCCGCGCACTGCAACGGAGACGATGCCGGCTATAATAACTGCTGCACTTACTACTACAGCGCAGGTAAAAAATTTGCTGAAACGAATATTCTTTTTCATTTACTTTATCCTCCAGCTGATGCTGACGCGCTGCTTATGTGCAACGTCAGTACCGAAGTCGAACATCAGGCGGGAAACAACCAGTGCGGTGAATACAGAAGACACAACGCCGATTGCCAGGCTGACTGCAAAGCCCTGAATAGAGCCGGTACCCAGCTGAGACATAAAGATTGCCGCAATGAATGTCGTGATGTTGGAGTCCATGATTGCCCAGAACGCATTGTCAAAACCGGAAGCGATTGCAGCAGCGCGGCTCTTACCGGCACGCAGCTCTTCCTTAATGCGCTCAAAGATGATGACGTTTGCGTCAACAGACATACCGACAGTAAGAATCATACCGGCGATTGATGACAGCGTAAGGGTAAGGTTGAAAGCGCTGAGGACTGAGAACATGATGTACATGTTCAGGATCTGGGCAACAATAGCGTTAATGCCAGCGCCCTTGTAGTACAGGAGCATAAAAATCAGAACAGCAGCAAGACCCACGATAAGAGCCTTTACGCCCTGCTGAATTGCCTGGTCGCCCAAAGAAGCGCCGATAACCTGCTGACTTTCCACCTCAAGCGGAACTGACAGCCATGCAGTCTGCAGGACTTTCTGCAGATTCTGAGCCTCGTCTACGCTGAAGCCGGAAATCGCGACCTGACCGGTGCGGATTGCTTCGTTGATGCGTGCATAGGATTTTACTTTGTCGTCGCTTACAATAGCAAGGTTCTCGTTCACATGGGCTGCAGTAAAGTCACCGAAGATAACGGCACCGTCACCGTCAAGCTCGAACGTAACCTGAGGCTGATTGTTCAAGTTGTTAGCAGTAACCTGTGCACTCTTGATGTGCTGACCGTCAAGCGCAATTTCTTTCTTTACAACAAGATAACCGATTCTTTCGTCAAGACCGTAATCATCTTTTGTGTACAGTCCCATAACCTCGCAGTCAGCGGGGATGATTGACGGGTCAAGCAGCTTGCCGTTTGCAGCAAACGTGCTTGCAGCGTGCTGTGCATAGTACAGATTGAAAGCCTGGGTTGCGTTGTCATCTACCAGACGGAAGTTCAGGATGCCTTTGCCCATAACAAGCGTATTTACGCTTTCTGAATCAGCGGCGCCTGGAATTTCAATATAAATGCGGTCTTCACCCTGCTGACGGACAACCGGAGAAGTAAGACCGAATTTGTCGATACGGCCGGTAAGTGTTTCAATAGCCTGAGCCATTGCATCCTTTTTGAACTGTACCGGATCAGCAATTGCTGCATTTGAATCAGACTGAGATGCAAGAGCTGCGTCCAAATCTGCATGAACGATAATGTTCATACCGCCGCTCAGGTCAAGACCGAGCTTTACGCTGTTCGTGTAGCGCTTTTTAGCGGCAAGAACTACATCACGGTAGTTGCTTTCAATAACAGAGAGCAGCTCAGCTTCGCTGGAGAATGCGCTCAAAACGTCTGCCACAGTCATAGCTTCGGGAGCTTTTTTTCCGTCAGCCTTATAGCTTTTGCGGGCTGCCTGCACCAGATAGTCATAAGATGGCTCAAGTACGGCAGATGCATCTTTACGGGCAAGAGCCTTTAATGAACGTACATCTTCACTGGCTTTTGCAGTTGAATAGTCCTTGATTTTTTCGAGAGAGCCTAGCGCCAGTGTCTGCTCATCTTTCGGGGTACGAGTGTACCAGCTGATTGACGGCCACAGAAACGCAAAGCACACAGCAAGAACTACCAGAATAATAATGAAACGGCTTCGCTTATTCATGTTTCACTCCGGGAACAATTTATTTATTTTCTTCAGAAGCGGCAGAGTCTGCTGCAGCTTCCGTTTTTTCAGATTTTTCTTCGGTTTTTTCAGCTTTTCCAGCTTTCGCAGGTTTGTCAGTTTCTACGCCGCTGATAGCAGAGCGTGAAAATTCAATTTTCGTGCTGTCGTCAACTTTTACAATAACGGTCTTTTCTTTTGTAGACGCTACAACGCCGTGGATGCCGCCAATAGTAACAACTTTGTCGCCTTTTTTGAGGGCGTCAATCATTTTCTGAGTTTCTTTCTGTTTTTTATTCTGCGGACGAATAATGAAGAAATAGAAAATAACAATAATGAGAATGAACGGCATAACCGACATCATGATGCTCTGCTGTGGAGCAGCAGCCTCTTCCAGTAAGAACGAAACAAAAGACATTTAATCCTTCCTTATGTTGAAATTTCAAGCCCTATGAGAATAACACTTTCAGCTTATATACGTCAATCAGCAGACAGCCTACCGGGCAAGGAGAGAGTCAAGCTCGCGGTTAAGCGCAAGGAGGGATTCATCGGTAGGAGACAGGGCGACAACCTGCTTTAAGTAATACTGCGCCTTGCGGTACTCTTTTTTACGGTAATAGATGGAATACAGCCGGAACAGAGCGTCTTTATTACGGGGATTTGCCGTGAGGCTTGCCCTGAGGTCGCTGAACACGGCATCATCGCTGTCAGAAAGGAAGCTCCGCTCGTAAAAAAGAAAGCTTTTCATGCGCGTAGCAGCAGCTGGAAGCAGCTGGGCGATAAGGCGGGAGGCTTCTGTTTTTCTGCCGGTGGCTACCAGCACCTTAATGTACGACTGCTGGACAGCCTCGTCCTGAGGATTCTGTGCATACAGCTGAGAGGCGAGCTTCCAGCCTTCATCCTGGTGGCCGCTTTCAATACAGATGTCGATGAACAGATACTGCGTATGCTCCTTATCGCGCTCATACAGCGCAGAGCCGACCTTGTACGCCTGTGCCCAGTTCCGTTTCTGCATAAACGAAGCAACCTGAATCTTTAACGCCTGCACGTTACCTGCATCTTTTGCGAGGATTATTTCGGCAAGCTCGCCGGCAGTTTTTCCGCCGACCATTCCGCCGGTTTCCGCGGCAAGAGACGCCGCCGACAGAATGATGTCCTCATCATCAGGATACTTCGACAACGCCTGTTCTATCGTTTTGGTTGCGGCATTGATATTACGGTTCCATTCTTTCTGAACGCGGGAGCGGAGCACAAGGTAATCTCTGGAAGCAGTATCGGTTCGGGCATAAACATCAAGCAGGGAGGCAGCCTTTATGTACTCGCCCTTCTCCACAAGTATTTTTGCGCGGAACAGAACATAGTATGCGTTATCCGGCTCCTGCTGAAGAATACGGGCGACATAGGTCTCTGCGTCAGTGTAGTTGCCGGATGAAAAAGCAGCCTCAGCACACAAGCCAAGCACCTTTACGTTCAGCGCATTCTGAGAAAGCAGAGAAACTGCAGTCCCGCCGGCAGCTTCTGCCTGACCGCAGCGCAGGGCTGTTTCTGCATAGGAAAACGCACATTCAAAACAGTCCGGTGCCTGAGTTCTGGCAGCATCAAAGCACGAAAGCGCCTCGGCGTACCGCTCCATCCGCACGTACAGCGTTCCCAAAAGATAGCGCGCAAACACGGACTCGGGCCTTTTTTCGAGTGCAGCCTTTAGTGCGGACTCACATTCACTGTAGTAATCAGTGCGGACTTTGGACGTAAGCAGGACCAGCGACGGAAGCGCCATCGCAAGGAAATCGACATTACCGGTGCTTGAGTCATACACTCCCTGCCGGGCTGATTCTACGGCGCCAAGATACGGCGTAACGTCGGTCACGGCAGGCGTGTCTATCTGCAATTTTTCGTGCGGCCAGGTTATCTGCGCCATCGCAGCCATTACATTCAGCAGTACTTTTTCGTTTTCGGCATACTCCTGTCCCGACTTGCGGAGCGAAAGTGCCGCCTGCCGCAGGGATGCAGGGCTTCCGATTTCCACTGCTTCCAGAATCTGCGGGTCTATCGAAGAAAAGTATGTGACATTTTTTTTCGGAGGAAGTGCAATGGCGACAGGTTCCGCAGCCTCCCGTTCTGCAGTCTCTTCGACGACAGGCTCCGGAGCGGATTCTGCCTTAGGAACAGAACCGCAGGAAGAGAAAAAAAACACGGGAAGGAGCGCCGCGAGCGGTAAGGCATAGTGCACCAGGCACTTCATTCGTCACCGTCCTCCGAGACAGAGGTTTCACCATCATAACATTCATCAGCTTCGTAAGGAAAGTGAATATCACTTCGATGCTGACAGGCAAACAGCACGACAAGCGCAAGCCCAAGCAGAATCAGAAGGAGCGGCCACCACCGGCTGAACACGCTGAAAAACGACACCCGGATGATATCGAGCGAAAAAAGCAGGAACACAAGGCCGAATACAATCAGCGTAACGGACGGGAACAGATAGCGGGTTCGCAGCGTGTGATTTTTAAATATGCCGGTACCGGCAAGGCAGATGCCGCTGAGCACAACCTCAACGGGCCACAGCTCCGTCATGGAAAGCGGAATAAGACCGCTGGTGACAAACCAGGTAAAGAAACTTGCAAGGCAGAGATACAATCCCAGAAAAAAGAAAAGGGCACGCCGGGTTATCGTCATAGATAAATAGAACAACACAGCACCCGTAAAGGTGACGGCAAACGAAAGAAATGAAAATTCCAGCTGATAGTTAAAAGAAACACGCAGCAAAAGAAAGAGTCCCACAATAATGCAGATGACGCCAAAAGCCAGCAACAGGTTAAAAATCGGAATATTCTGCTTCTTCACAATAAGCCCCAGTCTTTATTAGAATACACCATTCTGCGCCCTCTTGCCAATAACAAAGCACTTTGTTACTCTTTGAAATATGCTACAAAAAGCCGCGTGCGCGCTCATCTGCGCCTTAATGCTCCTTACTGCTTCCTGCCGCAAGGAAACAGCTGCACAAAAAAAATTCAGCACCACACAAGCCCAGCTGCTCACGCTTCTTAAGGATGAAACGCTTTCTGACAAAACCAGATACGCAGTCATCAACCGGGTGGCAAATAACCTGTACAGCCGCAAAGACTACAATCAGACAATTCTGTTCTTAACCGACTGGGTGGAATCTCACCCGGAGGACCCCTATAACACCTACTGGCTGCTTTTAGTCGCCCAGACTTATCTGGAAACAGAAGCAGAGCCGGTGGCAGAGTATTATTTTGAGCGCATTCTGCGTAACTACGGCGACCTTCTGGTACAGGGAAAGAGCGTGCATTTTCTCTGCCTGCAGCACCTGATTCAAATCAGCACCGCGCCTACCAACCGGATTTTCTATTTTAACCAGCTCATCACCCGCTTTCCGTCAAACGTAAGCATTACAGAAATGTACATCCGCCTTGCAAAGGAATACGAAAAGGAAGGTGAATGGGAACAGGCGCTTAAGTCCTACGCACAGTTTCTTGAACAGCCGGACGCATCCACCATTCAGATTACCGGCATGCCCAATGCCTACGACAGCGCCCGCCAGATGGTAAACTTTGCAAACAGCCAGAAAGACTGGACGTTCGAAAGCCTCGCTGCCTTAGAAAGCGCAGTCAAGAACGCTATTTCCCGCTACGACTGGAGAAGCCTTGACCGCTACCGTTCCAAAGTAAACTTCTTTGCGATGAGCTGGAAGGCAAGCGAAGAAGCCGAAAACGCCCTGGAAAGCTTTTCGATGCACGACTTTATGCGCGGAAACCGCATCCGCTACAGCGCAGAGCTTGACGACACCTCAACCCCGAACGAGGCATACCTCCGCACGACCGGCTGGAGCCTCTACATAAACGTCTGGTACCTTTATTTCCGCAAAATCAACTTCCCGGTCGACCCCGAAATCCACGGCCGCTGGGAATGGGCTGGCATCTACTTCGGAGAGAAACTGTAAAAAATCCGGCCTTCCTGGCGCCGTGCCGCTGACAGTGCATAGCTCCAAGTGCACTCCCCGGCGCCGCTAAGGTTTGTACTGAAAAAACCGATATTTTCGATATGCGCATTTTATTGCCAGGCGGATGGCAGCGTACCGCTTTGCCCGCAGTTTTACTGACAGTATTCATTTCCCTCTTTGCAGCCGCTTCTCCGTCGGTACACAGCACCGCCGTAACCTCAACCACGGCAAAACCTCACCGCGTCTACACGAACATCGGCGGCATTCCTGTCTCAAAATCAGCCTATGCGCAGAACATGATACAAAAATACATCGCCCAGTACACAACCCGCTATGGCGCCGAAGAGCTATACAAAACGCTCGACGCAGGCGAAATGTACCGGCTGTACATTCGCGCAGAGCTAAAAAAGCGCAAAATGCCCGCGGCAATCGAATACCTGCCGCTGGTAGAATCAAACTACAAGCCGCTTGCGACAAGCAAAAGCGGGGCACGCGGCCTGTGGCAGTTCATGGAAAACAGCATTCAGGGGTTCCTGCACAAGACCGAATGGGTAGACGAGCGCTTAGACCCCTGGCTCAGCACGGACGCCGCCCTCACCAAGCTTCAGGATAACTATCGCGCCTTTGGCGACTGGCCCCTTGCCATAGCCGCCTACAACTGCGGCGCCGGAGCCATGCGCCGCATCTTAAAAAAAGCAAGAGCAAAGACATTCTGGTATATTGCAGAACACGGTCTGTTACGCGACCAGAGCGTGCAGTATGTACCGAAGCTGCTTGCGATTGCAGAACTGAGCGAACACGGCGAAAGCTACAGCGTGCGCCTGCCATCTCTTTCCGTCACCACACGCTATGCAGACTTTGACTATCTTACGCTTACCGGGCAAATTTCTTTACGGCGGCTGGAAAGCGAGCTACGCATACAGGAAGGGCGCCTCGCAGAATTAAATCCACAGCTTTTGCGCGGCTGCACCGCCCCCAAAAGCCCTACCCGACTGCGCCTTCCTTCCGGCATGGAAACGTCTGCCCGGCTTGCAGTGCAGAAAATTCTCGAAGAACAAGCAGAGCCCCCGGTGCGCACTCACACCGTGCAAAAAGGAGACACACTGTACAGCCTGTCACGCCAGTATGGCATTTCCGTTTCTGCCATCTGCCGGGAAAGCGGCATACACAAAAATGACATTCTTTCCATAGGAAAAACACTTTATATCCCCGTACAATGCGCCGAAACTAATTAAGACGGAGTTTTTATGCGTGATATTTTAAAAAAAGCAGCCTGCGGGCGCCTTGCAATAATGCTTGCAGCCTTTCCTTTTATGCCATGCACAGCTGCAGAATCAAAACAGCCGGTTATAACCTCAACAAGCAGTATCGACTGGACGACAAATACGTTCACTTCCGCTGTCAGCCTGAACACGGAAAAAGCGCTCATAAGCCTTCCTTCGGGCAAAAACGCAGCCCTCGGCCGCATAAAGACAAGCCTTCCCACGCTTATAAAAGATCCGCTCCTTTCAATCTACGTGAACTCCGACACATCCTTAAGTGACATGGTTCTTTCCGAAAACCTTACCCTTGAGCAGATTACGAACATCATAGACGAAGGAAAGCGCACGCCCGGCGTGTTTGCAAACGGCTCACAGGATTTACAGGTCATTCACACCATAAACCTGCTCGAGATTTCTTCCCTTATGGTACGCCATCACATGCCGTACAAGCCGCCGCGCCCCATTCAGACGCCGGCTTCCCGCGCCTACTCCGGCATCATCATAGACGCACGCGGAAGTCACCCGGTACACGGCGAGTTTGTTTCTGACGACACCTACCCGTGCTTTTTCCCCAACGTATGGGACGAGGAAATGAATTTGATTTACGAACGCAACATGAGCGATGCGGCATTCCAGCGCAAAAGCGGACTTGTGTTATACGACTGGTCGGACGACGAAAGCCGCTATGCAGACCGCGTAGGCATTGACCCGATGCGCATCAGCGCCCGCAAGGTATACGGAAGATTACGAACAGACCCGATTATCTCTCACGCCGACGCGCTTAAGATACTTTCCGTTCCAGAGAACATTGAGCTTTTAAAAGCCGGCAAGGTCGTCATTCTTTTGGACAAGGACAAACTGATTCACGGCGTTTCGGCTCCGGTAAAGGATGAAAGCTACTACACCGCTTACCGCAAGATTAAGCAGCATGTATTTGAAAACGAAGAGCCTCCGGAGATTTTCGACAGCGGAACCGGAATAGAACTGCGCTACGACTTAAAGTTCGTCGCCGACAGCCCGGAGCTGCTTGCAGATCAGAAGCCGAAGATTGAAGAACTGGCAGAGCTTTTAAGCTTTATAAACAGGGATAATGCCTACACCATCCTCGTAGAAGGTCACACAGCGGACATCAACCGCCCGGTAGGCCAGATGCGGCTTTCGATAGAACGAACAAAAACCGTAATAGATGAGCTTGTAAAGAGCGGGCTTCCCCGCGAAATATTCAGCTTCCGCGGCTACGGCGGAACCGAGCCTATCGCGGACAACGCCACTGCAGAAGGCCGCGCCGAAAACCGCCGCGTCATCATCACTGCACGCCCAAAACAGACATACATCCAGCAGTATTAGCGCACAGCTGCTGTCAGCAGCGGCTATCTGCAGCCACAGCCGGCACCAGCGGGTATCAGCAGTCACAGCACCTCGACCGTAGCAATCAGCCAAAGCCGGCACCAGCGATTAGCCGTATCTGGCAGTAGCGACATCCGCCACAAGCGGCTATCAGCAGCCTTTTCTGTCGATAGAACAGGCTGCTGTTTTCGGAAGCTCAGCCTGCAAAAAGCGTTCTACATCAAGCTCCGGCTCTTTTCCATCCTGCATGATGCAGGGAATGCCGATTCCTTTATGCGCACGCACATCATCAAACTGCGCGTGCGCATCACGAATTGCAAGGAACTCCTTCAGATACGCAAGGTTTTCCGTAATGTCGCGGTATTCATACGCAACACCTTTTTCCTTAAACACCCGCTCAGCCTGCATGCAGTCAGGACACAGTTTTGAACCATACACTACTGTCATTGATTTACTCTCCCGCCGCCGGCACCTAGGCCTTGAGCATTCCTGCAAGCAGGCACACGCCTTCCACCATCGCCTCGTGTTCATGCGGCGCGATGCGCGCATACAGGCTGTCGGGTGTGTCATCAGGAAGCACGGGAACGCGCTTTTGCACCAGGATTCGGCCTGTGTCGCATCCGGCATCCACCAAATGCACGGTACAGCCGCTTTCAGTTTCGTGAGCGGCAAGCACCGCCTCATGCACATGATGTCCCCACATGCCTACTCCGCCGAATTTCGGAAGCAGCGCCGGATGCAGGTTCACAATGCGCCCGCTGTATTCAGTGATAATGTCGCCTGCAAGCACGGTAAGCCAGCCTGCAAGCACGATTGCGTCAGCTCCGTGCGTGCGGGAAACGGCAAGCGCTGCGTCAGAAACGGCACGGCGCTTCTCGTCTTTTGTACTGGCAGCGGCTTTTTCTGAGCCCAGCACGGCAACCGGGGAGACAACCTGCGTAGGAATGCCTGCAAGAGAAGCGCGTTCAAGCGCATACGCTTTTTTAGTATCTGCAATCACCGTTACGATATGGTAAGGGCAGTCTGCCGTGTTTTTTTCATAGTCGATGAGCGCCTGCAGGTTCGTCCCGCCGCCGCTTACTAAAACAGCTATGTTCATAAGCATTCCCCGGTATGCATTAGATAAGCCGCGTTGCTTCGTGGCTGCCTTTAAGGTCGCTTCCGAGGTCTGTATCAGCCTCATCAACATACCCTATTCTATATGCCTTCATGTCGGGTACACCGAGCTTTTTATGTACATCGGTTGCAAAAGAAGCAGCTTTTTCGTTAAAGCGTGCAATAATTGCGTCAGCCTTATCTGCGCTTACTGCCAGCACAAGGCCAATGCCCATGTTGAAGGTGCCCCACACGCCCTCGGGATCTGCACCGCGGCGGATAAGCTCATCAAAGATAGCGGGCTTTTCCCAGCTATCCTTTTTGATAACAGAAACAAGCGTTTTTTCGCCGGCAGCGCGCTTTGCATACATGCGCGGCACATTCTCGTAGAAACCGCCGCCAGTAATGTGAACCATGCCATGCACAGCATCACCGAATGTCTCAAGAACGTCCATGACCGGGCGCACATAAATGCGGGTCGGAGTTAAGAGCACTTCGCCGATTGTCTTTCCGCTGTCGCCAAACGGAGTGTCAAAGTCAGACACCAGCTTTCTGATAAGAGAATACCCGTTTGAATGAGGGCCTGTTGAAGAAAGACCGATAAGCACGTCGCCCTTTGCGATTGCTTTTCCGGTAATCATCTTTGATTTTTCGCCGACACCGACGCCAAAACCTGCGAGGTCATATTTTCCTTTGTCATAGAAACCGGGCATTTCTGCAGTCTCGCCGCCCAACAGTGCGCAGCCAGCGTCTACACAGCCGTCAGCAACGCCTTTTACCAGCTCGCCGGCAACTTTTGCTTCCAGGTTTCCGCAGGCAACATAGTCCAAAAAGAACAGCGTTTTTACGCCGGAGCACAGAATGTCGTTTACGCTCATTGCAACACAGTCAATGCCAACCGTGTCGTACTTTTTAAGCTGGAACGCAATATCAAGCTTGGTACCGACACCGTCTGTGCCGCTTACCATGACCGGCTCTTTCAAGCCTTTCGGAATTTCGAACATGCCGTTAAAGCTTCCCAATTCGGTAAGCAGGCCCGGAATTGCCGTGCGCTTTGCATGTGCCTTGTACTCATTTACTGCGTTGTAGCCTTCTTCTACGTCTACACCAGAGTCCTTATAATTGATTGTCGCTGCCATAGTATATTCCTTTTTGGATATGGAAAGTAATGACATATACTAGCAATTTTATGCATTGCAAGCAAGGGAAACGCCATCTTTCCACATTCCGTACGTTTTATTGCATGTGTTAATTCTATTCGTTGACCGGCACGCTGATTGGATACTCGCCGGTAAAACAGCCTTTACAAAAGCCAAACTGCTCCGCATTACAGTTGCGGCAAGCCTCCAAAAGCCCGTCGCCGCTTAAGAACGCAAGGCTGTCGGCGCCGATTTCTGCACAGATTTCATCCGTCTTATGATTTGCGCTGATAAGCTCGGTGCGGCTTGGCGTGTTGATGCCAAAGTAGCAGGGAAACTTAACCGGCGGGCTGGAAATGCGGAAATGCACTTCGGTAGCACCGGCACGGCGCAGAATCTGAACCAGACGGCGGCTTGTCGTTCCCCGGACGATGGAGTCATCAATGACGATAACGCGCTTTCCGCGCACATCTGCGCTCACCGCGTTCAGCTTTACAAACACCATGTTCTCGCGCTCCGCCTGTGTAGGCGCGATGAATGTGCGGCCGATGTATTTGTTCTTGACGATGCCGGTTGCATAGGGCACTCCGCTTTCTTTTGAATAGCCGATGGCAGCGCTTATGCCGCTGTCAGGAACGCCTATGACCACATCTGCCGGAACGGCGCTTTCTTTTGCAAGCTGTGCGCCCATCCGCATACGCGCTTCAGAAACCGGAATTCCGTCTATGACGCTGTCAGGGCGGGCAAAATAGATGTACTCAAAGACGCACGTCTGCTTTGCCGTTTTCTCGCCGAATTCGAAACTCAGCACGCCGTCGTCGTTTATAATGACGATTTCGCCAGGGCGCACGTCGCGCACAAATGTTCCGTTCACCGCGTCGATGGCACAGGATTCGCTTGCAAGCACCCAGCCGTTTTCTGTCTGTCCAAGACAGAGCGGGCGGATACCGTTGGGATCGCGCGCACCAATCAGGCATTTTTCAGTCATAACGGCAAGCGCAAAGCTGCCTTTTATCATCTGGATGGTATCGGTAAGAGCGCGTTCAAGGCCTTTTTTGTAGGATTTTGCAATCAGTTTTACGATAATTTCGGTGTCGCTCGTAGACTGAAAGGTACAGCCTGTTTCTTCGAGCATATCACGAAGCGGCTCGTAGTTGATGAGCTGCCCGTTGTGGGCAACAGCTATCGTGCCCAGTTTTCCGCCCTGCACCATCGGCTGTGCGTTTTCTATCGTGCAGCTTCCGGCAGTTGCGTAGCGCACATGTCCCACCGCTATGCGGCCGTTCAATTCTGCAAGATGTTCCGGGCGGAACACTTCGGAAACAGTACCAAGCGCCTTGTGCACCCGTATGGTCTCGCCGTCACTTACAGCAATACCCGCGCTGTCCTGACCGCGGTGCTGCAGCGCATACAGGCCATAGTACACTTTCTGAGCCGCATTAAAACCTGCCGCTGAATATGGCTTTCCGGCTTCTTCGTCTGTAGCGGCAGACGCATTCTGGAAAATACCGAATACGCCGCATTCGTCGCGGAGCTTATCCTCCTCCGCGTGAAAGGCATCAGCTTCGTTCTGTACAGGCATTACAATTCCACTCCAAGTCCACCGTTTTTTTCTACATCATCAGAAAGACGCTTGCGGAATGCTTTTAACTTTGTTTTTAACTCAGGATATTTAATTGCAAGGATTTCTACGGCAAGGTAGGCAGCATTCTTTGCGTTTCCAATTCCCACGGTTGCAACCGGAATCTGCGGCGGCATCTGCACAATCGAAAGCAGTGCGTCCATACCAGCCAAGCCGTTTGACTTTCCGGGATTTACGCATTCAAGCGGAACTCCGATAACCGGCAAAACAGTTTCGCTTGCAATAACACCGGGAAGGGCTGCAGCAAGCCCCGCGCCTGCAATGATTACCTCACAGCCGTCAGCTTCTACCTGCGCGACCGTTTTTGCAAGCAGTGCGCCTGCGCGGTGGGCAGAAATAATATACGCCTTGTATTCCACGCCGAACTCGTTAAGAACATCGGCGGCCTTCTTCATGCTTTCCGTGTCAGACTTAGACCCGAAAAAGACAGCTACTTTCATAGAGCACCTCGATGCACAGCACTGTAGCAAAAAGAAGTCGCTTTTTCAATATAACGCAACATAAAGAATCAAGCGCGCTTGTATACATTTTTTGCAAAAAAGAGTATAGTCTTCATATTCAATGTCTTATCTCCCGCTTTCCGGGACTTTTATAGGAGTTACAAATGGCAGACATTTACGACACATTCCGTGACATCGGTATTATTCCGGTTGTTGCAATTGAAGATGCCTCAAAGGCAGCTGATTTGGCACACGCTCTGGTAAAGGGCGGTCTTCCGGCATCAGAAGTCACCTTCCGCACCGCATGCGCTGCAGAAGCAATCGAAGCTATGATTAAAGCAGAGCCGGACATGCTCGTTGGTGCCGGCACTGTTCTGAACGTAGAACAGGCTGAAAAAGCTGTAAAAGCTGGTGCAAAATTCATCGTAAGCCCGGGATACAACCCCGACGTTGTTGACTGGTGCATCAAGAACAATATTCCGACTATGCCCGGCATTTCAAACCCGTCAGAAATCACCGCCTGTATCAACAAGGGCGTTACACACCTTAAGCTGTTCCCTGCAGAGCGCAAGGGTGGCTACAAAATCATCGACGACTTTGGCGGCCCGTTCCCGCAGTGTACATTCATGCCCACCGGTGGCGTCACAACTGAGAACGTTGCAGAATATGCAAAACGCAAGAACATCCTCTGCATGGGCGGAACCTGGATGGTCAAAAAGCCGCTTATCGAAGGCGAAAAATGGGACGAAATCACTCAGATCTGTAAGGATGCCGTAAAAGCAATGCACGGTTTCCGCGTAGAGCACATGGGCGTAAACGCTGCTAACCCGGACGACGCTGCAAGCATCGCTGAAGGTTTCGGCGCATTCGGCTTTGCTGCAAAAGTCGGCAACTCTTCAATCTTCGCATCTGACCAGATTGAGATTATGAAGCAGAACGGACGCGGCACACACGGCCACATCTGCGTACTCTGCAACAACGTAGAGCGCGCACTCGCATACCTGAAGCGCTTTGGCTTCAACCCGGTAGCAGGAACAGAAAGCTACATGGTTAAGGGCAATGCAAACAGCCCGCTCAAAGTTGTCTACCTTGACAAAGAAGTCGGCGGCTTTGCAATCCACCTGAAACGCGCCTAAGCTTTAAGCTGAACAGGCACAGAAAAGCGCACTCCTTGCGGGGTGCGTTTTTTGTGTTTTTTTGCGGAGAGAGCGCTAGAGCTCGTCAGCGTCAAAACTCACCGGATAATTTTCCATTCGCCTGCTTTGTCTGTTCCTTCGCGCTTTAGTAAACCTAAATCCTGGAGCTTTTTCATATTACTTTTTATATTTCTAAGATTGATTCCTACGATGCCTGACAATTCAGATTGAGTAATATACGGATTCTTTCTAATTTCTTCGAGAATCTTCTCTTGGGAGCCACTCAATTTTACAGTGTCTTTTACAGTGTCTTTTACAGTGTCTTTTACAGTGTCTTTTACAGTGTCGCTAGTTTTCTGCGCATCCCAGGAGAAGTTGTCGTCCAAAGGAACGG
>JAILRG010000055.1 GCA_024698325.1 Treponema sp. | reverse complement strand
ATGGGACAAATGGCGAAAGATTTGATTTTTACGATTGTCATCGCCATTATTTCAAGCCTTTTTGTTGCGATTTTTCTGGTTCCCGTGCTGGCAGGTCATTATCTGCCCCTTTCAAACCGTACGGAAAAGCCTGTAAGAAATCCGATGCTCAAGGCCCTATATAACACCTTCGAGGCTGTAATGGACAAAATTACCGCCGTTTACAAAACGCTCTTACAGGCTGCGCTTTCCCACAGAAAAACGACGATTCTTGCAAGCGTTGCGGCACTGCTTCTGTCCCTGCTGCTTGTTCCTTTCCTGGGGCTTGGGCTGATTCCTGATTTTGAAGCTCCTTCTGTTACCCTCAACATTGAGCAGCCGATAGGAACCAGTTACGAATCTACAGCAAGAGTCGTGCAGTATTTTTCCGATGTCTGCTTACGGGATGTGCGAAAATACAAGACTGTAGTTGCCTCAACCGGAACAAGCCAGATGGAAGACACGTCATCAGAGAATAAAGGGTCTGTCACCATCTATCTTCCAAATCCAAAGGAGCAGATTGATACCGCATCGGTCATAAAAGCAAAGCTTTCTTTGCATTTCCAGAGGTTCCCGGGGACAAAGTTCTCGTTCCAGCGGGGCGAAATGGAAGAAATGTCCGGGCAGGACATCGACATCGTCGTGCGCAGCAAGGATTTAGCCGCTGCCAGCGCGGTTTCCAAAAACTACATGAAAGTTATGGAGCAGACCGGAAGCCTCGGAACAATTGCAATGGATTTAAAAGAAGGGCTTCCGCAGGTCGAAGTCGCTATTGATCGCGAACGCGCCGCTGCCTTTGGCGTCAGCGTGGAAGCTGTAGCGACAGAAATCAACAACAGCATTGCCGGAGTAACAGCCACAAAGTTCAGAAGCGCTGGCAACGAATACGATATCGTCCTTGTGTATAAGAATTCTGATAAACAGAAGATTATGGACTTGAACTCGATTATGGTACAAGGCAGCGACGGGCTTGTCAGCGTTGCGAATATTGCGAGCCTCAAAAAGAGTTATGGCCCTGTTGAAATAAACCGTCAGAACAGAACACGTACCATTCACGTTACTGCCTCAATCACCGACGGCTCAAAAGCTCCTGATGTCGAAGCAAAAATCAAAAAGCTTATGTCTCAGAATTACATTATTCCGTCAGATGTTACCGTAACCTACGAAGGCTCCTGGAAAACCATGCAGCAGCAGGGAAGTGCATTCGCCCTGATAATTTTCCTTGCAATGCTTCTGGTATTCGGCGTCATGGCAGGAACCTACGGAAGCTTTAAGGCGCCGTTTATCAATATGATGACTATTCCGTTTATGTTCATCGGCGTCATTGTGGCTTATTTCCTGAAAGGCCAGCCGGTTTCCCTTATGACGATGCTCGGGCTTGTTATGCTGGTAGGAATTGTCGTAAACAACGGCATTATCCTTGTTGATTACACAAACCTGCTTGTCAGCAGGGGCAGAACGGTCAGGGAAGCAAGCTTTGAAGCCGGCACAAGCCGTCTGCGGCCTGTCCTTATGACAACGCTGACAACAGTACTGGGTATGCTTCCGATGAGCTTTACGACAAGCGGAAGCGCGGCTATGGTACAGCCCATTGGACTTGGCGTACTCGGTGGCCTTATCTCCAGCACCTTTATTACGCTGATTCTGATTCCCGTTCTGTACACGCTGCTGATTACAGACAAAAAAGCTGACACAAGCAGAATCACGCTTGTGCCGACAGATGCGGATGCCCGAAGCGGCATAAATGATTTTAACCGGAAATCAGCTGTCTGGAGATGCGAAATTATAGCGAACCAGTCTGTCGAGGAGGAAATCATAAGCCTGCTGGAAGAAAAAATCGCAGGCTTTCAGTATTCGCTTATCGAGCAGACCTTCGGGCGTGGCTTAAGCGCAAGAAAGCTTGGGTCGTCTGTATGGCCAGAAATGAACTTTATTCTGACCGCATACGTTACGGAAGATGAGCTGGCAGTGGTCAAAAACTGCGTAGACAGCGTAAAAGCACGGTTTACTGCAGAAGGAATCCAGCTTTTTGCAGCAAACCTGAAAGTCTCTGACAGGTAAAGCCGTCAGAGTATAAAAAAACCGGAGACTGAGTATCAGTTTCCGGTTTTTGCAGCAGAATAATTACATTACCTTCTTTACTGCGTCAGCAACTTTCTGGTCTTTTGCATCGCGGAAGAAGTATTCAGCAAAGTGTTCGCCTGCAAAAGCGCCTTTTACCAGGTCTGCATCGTATTTTGCAAGATCTTCAAGAATTGCGGTAAAGTCGCGGTAGGTTACCTTCTTTACTTCGTCCAGAATCTTCTTGTTACGTTTTTCCGGAACGGCACGCTCACGCGGGTAGCCCTGGCCTGCAGGCTCGCAGAACAGTTTTTCGAAAATGTATTCAAGGTTCAAGTCGCCGCCCCAGCCAAATCCTTTTGCAAACGGAATGGCAATTGCGTTACCGTCATTAATCTGAGCAAATGTATAGGCATCAAGCGCATCTTCAACATGGCCGCAGATAACGCCCGGGAAGCTGTTCAGCGCAAGCATGGCGCCTTCACCAGTACCGCAACCGGTTACCACATAGTCGCAGGCGCCAGCATTCAGAAGAGCAGCTGCAAGAATACCGTTCTGCACGTAGGTCAGCTGTGCTTTGTCATCAGCCGCGTACATGCCGTAGTTTACGACCTCAAAGCCGTGTGCATCCGCAACTTTTTTAAGTGCGTTAAAAATAACTGCATTTTTGGCAGCCTGACTGTTTTCGTTAATCAATGCGATTTTCATCAGTATGTCTCCATTTGTGTTTTAGTAAGGTACAGTATTGTAACAGAAAAAGGGCAGGGTGTAAAAGAGCAGGAACGGCTGCCAGAAGCCAAATGCAGAAGCCTCAGACCGCTTTATCTTCTGTACAAAATGCGGTAAAACTTTCTCTACGAGGTTAAAAAAATGGAATACACAATCAAAGCTTTTACAATGGAACGTCTCAAGATTCGCAAGGAGAATCCTGTCCGCTCAAATGTCCTTCTGATGCTGGCCGATGCCGTAAAGTCTATCACCATTGATGAGCGCCGCCCTGAAACTGAGGCTGATTTCAAAAGAGCAGCCCTTAAAATGCATCAGGAAACTCAGAATACAATCGCCGAATACAAAAAAGGCGGTGCTGCAACCGACGAGCTTGAAGAGGAGCTGCGCGTTATCGAAGAGTTCATGCCAAAAATGCTGTCTGCTGATGAAATGACTGCTGCGGCAAAAAAAGTCATCGACTCTCTTCCCGAAGCCGACCGCACCTTAAAAACTATCATGCCAAAACTCAAGGAAATTGAAGGCTTTGACATGAAAAGCGCAAAACAGATTGTCGAAAGCATAATGTGACAAAATTCCCTTGCAGGGGCTTTTGTAAACAGAGACATTGTGCTGTCAATACGGGAGGCTTACTGTTGGAAATCAGTCATCGTAGGCTCTGTCGTATTTTTCGCTCCAGTCTTTTTTACTTTTCCAGCTGGTGGATTTTTCCTGCAGCATCTGGGCATCCTCACGCCCCTGCAGGACACGCCATTCGTCGTAGCGGGTGGAGATGGGCTTTGCGTCTTTGTTTTTTTCGTGCAGGTCTTCGATTCCGTTTGCCATGAGAGAATTATATCGCAAACGAAGGCGTTGTGGTATAGTATGCAGACAATGGAAAAACATCCGCTCATTGCACATTTTCATCTTCCCGGCCTCTTTGAATTTTATGAGTTTTACCGCGTTTTTCTTCCCCTTTACCGGACTCACAGGGAATTCTTTTACGACTGGGGTGACCTAGCTTCGATCTATGGCTCGCCTCAAGACTGTCTTTGGGGCGGCGGCAGAACAAGCGACGGCGTAGCGGATGCACACGATGTCCTTTCGCTTGTAAACGAGTTCGGACTTTCTCCGCGGCTCACCTTCAGTAATTCTCTGATACGGGCGGAACACCTTTCGGACAAAAAATGCAATACGCTCTGCGCTCTTTTTAAGCATGCTGGAGCGGGAATTATCGTTCATTCTGATGCGCTTCTGGAATATCTAAAGGACAAGTTCCCGGAATTTTACTTTGTTTCCTCGACGACAAAAGTCCTCACCAATTTTGATGATTTTGAGGCCGAACTGAATCGGGATGATTTCAAATATGTCGTTCCCGATTTTAGGTTGAATAAGCGTTTTGAAAAATTGAACGCGCTTTCCGAGGCGCAAAAAAATAAAGTCGAGTTTTTGTGCAATGAATGTTGTGATTTTGGCTGCACGCAGAGAAAGGCCTGCTATGAAAATGTAAGCCTGAAAAATCTTGGCGGGAATGTTGCCGACCACAAATGCTTTTCTCAAGAAGGAGCTGGCGGCTACCGTTTTTCAAGGGCAATGAAAAATCCGGGCTTTATCAGCGTACATGACATTCAGGAACAGTATCTTCCGGCCGGTTTTTCTAACTTCAAAATTGAGGGCCGTGGGCTGGGAAACGCAATTTTGCTTGAGTTTATTTTGCATTATATGACAAAACCGGAACACCAGCTTGAAGTGCGGGAAGAAATGTACCTCGATTCTATGCTGGATTTGTTTTGAGTCTAAAATCTCTTCCACACTTTACGATATACGATGCCCTCGATAAAAAACCGAAGGCATCTTTTTATTTTGCAGAGTGTTTGATTTACTTATCCCCATACTTCTTCTGCGATTTCGCGGACCAGGCGGATTTTTGCCCACTGTTCTTCTTCGGTCAGTTTATTTCCGATTTCGCAGGAAGCAAAACCACACTGCGGACTGAGCAGAAGCCGGTCGAGCGGGATGTATTTTTCTGCTTCTCGGATTCTTGCAATAACTGACTGTTTGTCTTCAAGTTCTGCCTTTTTTGTAGTAATCAAACCAAGCACCACTTTCTTATCCGGGCTTACCTGTGCCAAAGGAGCAAAACCGCCGGAGCGTTCATCATCATATTCAAGGTAAAGGCTGTTTACATGTTCTTTTGCAAAAACATAGCCTGCAACTCCATCGTAAGGGCCGCTTGTAAAATATGTTGAATGATAGTTTCCGCGGCAGATGTGCGTATTGATTTCTAAATCAGCGGGTTTTCCTTCCAATGCAAGATTGTTTACTTTTAAAAGCTGCTCTTTTACTTCTTTAAGCTCCAGACCAAGGCTCTTGTAACGCTGAGCTGCAGCATCGCCTACAATTGCACCCCAGGTGCAGTCATCAAACTGAATGGTGCGGCAACCTGCATCGTAGAGCTGCTTGATAACCTCGCGATAAGCCTTTGCAATGTCTTCTATTAATTCATCATTGTTTGGATAGAACTTGCGTGTGCTTTCAAAACTTGAAGGAATATTTAGCTGCTGGAAAAGCTGGGCCGGAGAGGGGATAGTCTGCTTCGCTTCAACGCCGTCACTTTCGAGGCTTTTTACGAATTTAAAATCTTCTACAAAAGGATGAGCCTTTGCGCGGAGCTTACCGGTAAGGAAGGTTGCTTCCAGGTCTGCAACTTCACCTGCGAACTGAACTCCGCCACCATCATTTTTGTGCGCAATGCCTTCGAACCCCCAGAAAAAATCCAAATGCCAGAACTTGCGGTTGTATTCTCCATCGGTAATGTAATGAAGACCAGCGGCCTTCTGTTTTTCGACAAGCTGTTTGATGAGCTTGTGTTTGATTTCTGTGAATTCTTCCTTAGAAATTCCCCCGGCTTCAAAATCTGCGCGAGCTTTTTTCAGTTCTGCTGGACGCAAATAACTTCCAACTACATCAAAATGTGTTTTGTTTGCCATAGTACTCTCCTGTGTTAATCTGCTATACAGATTTGCCCGCAGACGGGCGTTGTTTTTCTGTTTTACCTACTGATTTAGTATGTTGTAATCATATAGATTTTTAAAAACTGTGAGAAATACTATTTTCAAACACTTTGCGATAGTTTTAGGCTATGGTCAAACCCGGCTGCCTGTGTTATCATCATCTTATGACTTTACAGCAGTTAAAATATGCAGTTGCAGTTGCAGATACGCGCAATATAACAGAAGCTTCCAGACGGGTTTTTATTTCTCAGCCGAGCCTTACCGCCGCAATCCGCGAGCTGGAAGCAGAAATGGGAATCACAATTTTTTCACGTTCCAACAAAGGCGTAACCATTACGAATGAAGGCGATGAGTTTTTGTCGTATGCGCGTCAGGTGCTTGAGCAGGCGAATCTTCTGGAAGACAGGTACAAGGGTAGTGGAAGCGGAAATACCATTTTTTCTGTAAGCTGCCAGCATTATTCTTTTGCTGTAAACGCTTTTGTTGATGTAATCAGGGCGTTTGGTGGAAACGAATATGATTTTACTTTGCGCGAAACTCAAACTCATGAAATTATAGAAGATGTTGCGCACCTTAAAAGTGAAGTCGGGGTTATCTATCTTTCCAGCCGAAACGAAAATGTAATCAGCAAATTGATTAAAAAGAATAATCTGGTTTTTGAACCGCTGTTTACGACAAAGCTTCATGTATTCATCTCAAAAAAGAATCCTCTTGCAAATAAGAAAAAAATAAAACTGACCGATCTTGCACCATACCCGTATCTTACGTATGAGCAGGGTGATTTTAATTCCTTTTACTTTGCAGAAGAGCCGCTGACAGAAATTGATTTTGACTGTCCTAAAAATATCAAGGTGCGCGACCGTGCAACGCTCTTTAATCTTTTGATTGGTCTGGATGGCTACACAATCTGTTCGGGTGTTATCAGCCACGAATTGAATGGCCCGGAAATAATCGCCCGCCCGCTTGCCGTAGACGACATTATGACCGTAGGGCTTATCACAAGAAAAGGCATGGCCTTGTCCCGATACGCAGAAGCATATATTAAAGCGATTAAAACAGTAGAACTTGCTAAAAGTGATGAAAGTATGGTTGAATAGCGACGGAAAGCCGTACTCGATAGCACTCAATTTCGGTTATTAAGTGCGTCATGCAGTACATGGCACATCGAGCCATGTGGGGAGAAAAAATGAACACCATACGTCGGGCAGAAGAAAAAGACTATTCGCGCATTGCAGAACTTATGGTCGTAAATTACCGCACCAACTTCTATCAGTTTTTTCATAAGGATGAATACTATTTTGGCGAACTGAATGTCGTCGACACAATAAA
The DNA here is from genome assembly GCA_024698325.1 of Treponema sp. Taxonomy (GTDB): domain Bacteria; phylum Spirochaetota; class Spirochaetia; order Treponematales; family Treponemataceae; genus Treponema_D. The sequence goes on along the minus strand of JAILRG010000055.1, from coordinate 8,625 downwards.
AGACTTCTGTGAGCGGGGGCTTTTTTCCCGCACATTCGTCTATGATGACGGCGCAGTAAAAGGCTTTGTCAGCATCAACGGCACCGAGGTAGAAAAGCTCTTTGTGGAGCCACAATTCCAGGGCCAGGGCATCGGCGCAGAACTGCTCCGTTTTGCCGTCAACGAGCACAAAGCAGACTTTCTGTGGGCTCTTGAATACAACGCGCGCGGCATTGCGTTTTACCAGCGGTACGGCTTTATGCTTACTGCTGAAAAAATAATCGAAGATGAATGGATACCGCTTGTAAAGCTGGTACGTACATGAAGGAGGGGATAGGTATGAAAAAATTGATTCTTGCTGTTGGTTTTGCGATGGCGCTTTTTGGCGCTGGTGCAAAAGAAGTAACGGTGTCGGTTGGGGCTGGCGAGATGTGGGCTGGAAAGCGTGCACCGCAGTTTGCCGTGTGGCTTGAAGGCACGGACGGCTCCTTTAAGCGAACGCTCTTTGTGACTGAGCGGGCAGGCAAGCAAAACTGGATTTTCAGTCCAAAAGCGGGGCGTCCGGAGTCGCTTCCCGTCTGGTACCATGCCTCAAAGCTTCTTGGCGCAAAGAATGCAAACTCTGATACAAAAAAATCCGCAGGCGCGCACCCCCTTGATGTAGTTACGAGTGCGACTCCAAAAGGCGGCATCATATTTAAGGCGGACATTGGGGACGCGCCGTGCAGAATCCGGGCTGAGTTCAATGCAAGCTTTGACTATAATGACGCCTATCCTAAAAAAACGTCTGGCGTGAACGGACAGCCTTCGCTCGTATATGGAGCGGACATTCCGGCAGATTTTTCTGAGGGGGAGATTGTGCTTTCCCTCTTGGGAACCGGCTCTGTTGACGGAAGTGACGGTGCGGTTCATGCGGATACGGCGAAACTTTCCTCAGCGCTTAGAATCGTAAAGGCTGTTGCAGTAGCGGCAAAATAACAGTCCGCTTGCAGCAAAACAGACAACACCCGGGAAGCGCCTATGTCGCCTATGTGCAAAAACACAATCACCGCCCGGGTGTACTGCGATTAGTAGCATACCCCATCGCAATTTCTGTAACAGTCGCGATGGGGTTATGTTTAATATTCGTTGAAATACTGCTGGATTTTTGCCGGGTCAGAGGTTTTTGTCAAAGCCAGCTGGAGCAGGATTCTTGCCTTCTGCGGATTAAGATTGTCGGCATACACATACCCGTCTGGTTTTGAGCCGGCAGCCTTAACAACCTGTCCATTCTGTACACGGGTAGAGCGAACTGTCACGACTCCTTTTTTCTGTATTTCTTCGCATGCGGCCTTCTGCGGTTTTGAAAGACTTCCCATTCCAGAACCAGCAGTAACAATACCTTTCACTCCAATACTTGCACAGTAATCAATTATGGCCGGATCCGCATCAATATAGCTGTATACGATTTCAACTTTTGGAAGTGTTGTCAATTTTGAGACATCAAATTCTGAAGCCGACGTAGATTTCCTTGTTGAAACGCTGTAGAAATACGGCTCGCCGCTTGTAAAGTACCCCATGCATCCTATTTCAGGTGCTTTGAATGTATCGCAGTTGGTGGTATTTGTTTTGACAACATCCCTGGCGCTAACGATTGTATCGTTCATCGTAATCATTACACCTTTTCCGACTCCTTTAGGAGATGAAGCAAGCTTTACGGCGTTCAGAAGGTTCATAGGCCCATCTGCAGAAATTGCGGTAGCGGGCCGCATTGCTCCAATTACGATAACAGGTTTTTCACTGCGAACGGTAAGGTGCAGGAAATATGCAGTTTCTTCCAGGGTATCAGTTCCATGTGTAACTACTACACCGGAAACATCCTTGTCCTTAAGGACTTCGTTACATCGCTTGGCTATAGTAAGCCAGTTCTCTGTTGTTACGTTAGGACTTCCCACATTACAAATCTGCTCGCCCTTGACATCCGCAAGTTCTGTAATTGCCGGAACCGCATCAATCAAAGTCTGTACACCCAATGCTCCGGCTTCGTATCCAGTAACCTGGGTACTAGAAGCAGCACTGCCAGCGATAGTTCCACCGGTTGCCAAAATATACACAACAGGAAGTTTTTCTTTTGCAGAAGCTGCATATGCCGAAAAACCGATAAATACAGCAGCCATCAAGAATCGTCCAATTTTTTTCATAATACTCCTCGCATAAAAGAAAGAAAATCGACGGCTACGGTTTGTGCACCAACCACAGCTCCATCGCTTATGCGTAAAGTCTATCTGGCAAAAAAATAAATAATCAATAGCTTTTTGGGAAAAAAAATATTTTTTATTTTTTGAGGAAAACTGTTGACATAAAGTACTATGTATAGCGGCCCTGTCAGAATAGTGGAAGGATACTGCCGCTTCGCGCTAAGGATTGTAGTGGTGGGCGCTCAGCGCCCAGTGCAAAGCACCGGAGGCGCGTAAGACGCCGCAGCCACGGAAAGCCTGACCCGCCGCTGGCGGCGGGGAGCGCCCTATTTCTTAAAAATCAGACCAAAAATGGTGCGGACGAAGGGACCTGCGACAAGGAACTGCCAGAAGGCTGCCATCGGATAATTAAGTGCAGTGGTCTGGAGCCAGATTGAAAGCATCTCTTTCTGAAAGCCGCCCTTAAAGAGAATCGTTGCGGCAAGGCTCATGAGCGGACACATGAGCCAGATTGAGTAGATTGAAATTGAAAGAACGATAATCATCGGGTTTGCTGATTTTGCAGAAACCTTGGAGAATGTGATTTTTTTTGCAATCGGCCCGACAACAAAAAAATCAAGGACAAAGGCTATTGGCGCCATAATCGGCAGTTCATGAAAAGCCTGCACAAATACTGAATTTGTCATTGCGCCCGTTGCAAGTGCAATGTTATAACAAATCATTGCATAAACCATAACAAACACCATCAAAATGGTAAAAAGAATTTCCTGTCCCAAAGATTTTGGCATACAGAACTCCAGAATATAAATGTGATTGCATTATAACTGCGCAAAGACCTCGCACATGAGCATAGAAAGATGCAGACGGAAGTCATCCGCTCTTTATAAGATTAGGCAATCTAGTGAAAAGTGGGGCTATACTAACAGATTCTGCAAGTTTGTGTAATAGGGTGCGGTGCTTTTCGCAGCCACAGACAAAGCTTTTTTTCCCTTATAGTAGTTTTTTTCCCGGCCTTATTGATAAATCAGCTTATTTTATGTATAAAAACAATACTAAAATTCCGTGGAGTAAAAAATGAAAGTTACTGGTAAGGTATCTGTCTGTATTACCTTTTCTGTAATCTGTGGTTTGTTTGCTGTATCATTTGGGTCCGTTTTTCTATTCAGGAAGAGTGCGAAAGATCATCTGGAACAGCTGAAATACACAAAAGTCCTTGAAATGGAAAAAGGGCTTCTGCCTGAACGAAAACTTGCCATACAGCTGGCGCAATCTCCCGCAGTTGTCGATTACATGGCTAACCCTTTCGATGAAGAAATCCGTGCCATTGCGTTCCGGGATTTTAAGACCTTCCAGGATTCTTTCAGTTCACACCGCACGTTCTGGATTTCTGATTCTGATTTAAAATACTACTCGAATATGGAGTACATATACGACCTTGATAAGTCAGATCCGGCAAATGCCTGGTACCAGGCTACAATCAACACGAATCTGCCATTTCAGTTTTATGTTGACTATGACGTGGGCTTGAAAAAGACATTCATGTGGATAAATGTTCTTGTCTACAACGAAAATAGAAAAGTAACGGGCATAACTGGAACTGGCGTCGAGCTTACAGATTTTGTTACGTCGATGTATGCCACGCTGGAAGACGGCGTTACAATGTATATGTATAACGCTAATGCAGAGATTTCTGCTTCGCTTGCACTTAGTGATCTTGAAAGAAAGGTTCCCATAACAAAAGCGATGCCAGAACTGGCAGATGTAAGGAATCTGTTTCCGAGTGACCGTATTTTCCACGAGACATTCAAAGGCGTGTATCTGATAGCTCCGATTGACTCGTTGCGCTGGGAACTGGTTCTTTTTATACCATTTACCGTAAAAGCATTTTTCCTGAATGCCATGGTTCCCTTTGCGTGCCTGGTTATTCTTTCAGTTTTAATCTTAATCGCGTACACGATGCATAATCTTTTTAAGCCGCTCTCGGAAATTCATGGAACTGTCAGGAACATCGCTTCTGGAGAGGCAGATCTTACACGCCGCCTGAGCACTGACCTGCATACGCCTTTCAAATCTATCCACAACATCGTCAATTACTTCAATACGTTCATGGAAAAACTGCAGGGAATGATTGGAACAATCAAATCTTCCAGCAAAAGTCTTGATGTTGTTTCGCAGAATATGAAAGAGAGCGTTGCGTCCGTATCTAACTCCATGACGTCTATCCGAACCGGCATCGAAGATATTTACAATCAGATTCACAACCAGTCGCAGGGATTTATCGGTGCTACAGATGCCGTACGCGATGTTGCTTCAAGCATTACCACGGTCAACAAGATGATTGATTCTCAAACTAAGAGCATCAGGGATTCTTCTGCCTCTGTAGGCCAGCTTGTAAAAAGCATTGAAGATATCAGCGGTTCAATGGAAAGCATGGCGTCTTCGTTTAACCTTTTGGATAGCGAAGCGCAGAGCGGCATGTCTAAGCAGGAAAAAGTAAACGAGCGTATCTCGCAAATTGAAGAGCAGTCACACATGCTGCAGGAAGCAAACACGGCAATTGCGGCGATTGCGGAGCAGACAAACCTGCTGGCAATGAACGCAGCGATTGAGGCTGCACATGCGGGTGATGCCGGAAAAGGCTTTGCTGTCGTTGCTGATGAGATTCGAAAGCTTTCGGAGACTTCTTCCGGCCAGTCAAAGACTATCGGCGACCAGCTTAACAAGATTCAGGAAAGCATCGGCGATATTGTCACGGCATCGCTGGAATCAAGCAGTGCTTTCTCCGGGGTTTCTTCACGAATTCAGGAGACAGATAAGCTTGTCCGCTCTATTCAGGAAGCGCTTGCAAGTCAGAACAGCGATTCAAGAAGCGTCATAGAGTCGCTTGCCAGCATGGATAAAACAGCTGAGAATGTTCGCGAAGCTTCGGAAAAAATGGCAGAAGGCAGTTCGCTCGTCCTCGAAGAGATGGATAACCTGCAGACTTCGCTAAAAGCTGTTCAGGACGGAATGGCTGCAATATCAGAAAATGCTCAGAGTGTTGTAAAAAGCGGCATGCGGCTGGATTCCTGTGTAGAAGAGCTTGATATGAATGTTACTCAGCTTGGCTCGGATGTACGACGGTTCAAGACCGAGTAGGGTATATTTTCCGATACCACGCCGGCAGCTTTGGAGGACAAGGCTGTCGGCTATACGCATCCCGCTGGCAGCGGTCAGAATGCCAGCGAGAGTTCTTTTCACCCTTCCCAGTTGATTGCCAGGGCACATAAAGGGCTTTGTTGCTGTTTTACCGTCCTGCCGAGAATTGACACGCATGGCACTAAGAAAAAGAATCGGGTACGTTTTCCTAGCGGCAGGTCCTGTCACGAGGAACCTGAAGCTCGATTGTGTCATTGTCATCGGTTATGATAAGAAAAGAGCGGTCAATAATTGTGAAAATTCTGAAAAGGTAAGAAAAGGAATGATATGCTCCAAAAAAAGGTGACAAAAATATAACCCCACTGGTGACAAAAAGGGGACAACTTTTGTTTTAAAATAACGCTTCATACGAAGCAAATCTATGTATTAATGGCACTTACAGAAAAAATAGTTTTGGTATCTTTCTGTAAGTATCCACACAATACCCTAAAAAACAGCTGCAGGAATCAAAATCTCGTCTTGAATAACCGCAGCGACTGAACAGGAATTCTGTAACCGAAACTGCACCGGTGGAAGTCCGCCAAGTTCAGATTTTGGTCTGTCATTGTGAGGCTTGATTCTGTTTTTTTACAGCCAGATGCTCATAATAACAGACTTTTTTCTAAAAATCATAAAAAAATTTAACGATTCGCAATTCTCACACTATGTTATTAGTGTATAAAATCAATTCTCACCCTAATTGCATTTGGAGGTAAATATGGAAATCTTAACAAACGAATGGAACGCTTACATCGAATCAATGAAAAGTGCTCTTGCAGAAAACAAGAATTGGCAGGAAGAACTAGACGCCTGCCTTGAAATGGCGGAAGATGCAAAGAAAGGCGATGAAGAAGCTCTCGTTGACCTGACCGTTTACAAAATGGAGCATGGCATTGATTTTGAAGAAAGCCTTTCTTTTGTAAAAGAAAAAGCTGGCCAGAATAATGTTTACGCGCTCACACAACTTGGATTCCTTTACTGTACTGGCGTATTTAATCCCTTTGATGATTCGAAAAAGAGCCTCATAAATATTAACGACATCAAAAACGAAGAAAAATCCAACTCATACTTTGAAAAAGCTAGTGAACTTGGCGGCGTGCGTGCAATGGCAACGCTGGTAAACCACACTTGGGTTTATGGCCGCAATCAAGATACAGAAGATTCTGAAAATGAAGAAGATTCAGTTCAGCTTACGGCAGAAGATTTTATCAAAGCCGAAAAACTTTCATTGAAAGCCATCGACATCTACGATAATCAAAAAGAAGAATGTGATGTTCCTGATTCAATCATCGCCCTTCTTATGAGCTGGCTTTCCGATTTGTACGAATCAAAAAATCCACTTTCTCCAATTTACAGCCAGGAAAAAGCCGAATACTGGAAAACTCGTTCCAGCAAACTTACCCAGGAACTGAACGAAAACGACGAAGGATAAAATGAGTGCGTAAAACAGCACAGAAAAAGAAGCAGATTTAAGGTGTAGACAGCCGATAAAAAAATAAGGCGGTTTACGCATGGCAAGAAAACGACAGACATTCAGAACGAAAAAGGGGAGGGATCTTGTTTAATTCACCTGAAGCTTCAAACTATCCCAGAAGTCAGCATGGTCAGAAAGCCCTGCAATGCAGTCTCCAGACGGCAATCCTCTTTTAACTTCTACTGGATCTGCGAAGAGAACCTCATCATAATAAAACACCAGGTAATTCAATAAACAAATCCAGACAGCCAGAAAAATTATGATTAGCACCATAGATGCCACAAAATCAACCTTTTCTGATTCCAGTTCTGAATACAGTTTTACCATACTAAAAGAAGCATCTTTACTACCATAAATAAGATTCATTAAATACTATTATAACTCTATCAATCAATGATAGAAAACAAAAATAATTAATGAATTTTCGGGAAATCCACATATCTTGTGGTCCAGCAGGGACTTAAATACTCGCGTTTCATTTCCCAGCCAGTCTTTTCAAAGCCTTTTGCAAGGGTAAGGATGCCACGCCCATAGGTCTTTGTGATTTTATCAAGGCATGTCATAAGGCGGCACTTCTTTTCATCTTCACGCGGATCAATCCAAAGGTCTCCCTGAAAAACTTCGGGGAGAAGATTCATCAGAGTGACCATTATTGTTTTATAACCGTAGCCCAGGCGGAAAATGTGGGGGAGTGCAAGTTTTGCTGCCATAACTATGTCTGGAGTATAGCTGGTCATCCGTTCAAGTTGGATAAACGCTCCGTTGGAATACTGTTCATTTGGATTATCCGAATAATAATTGCAGGTAGAAATATAGATTGAAACCGCACCGCATTCACTTTTCTGGGCGCGAAGACGTTCTACGGCAGGTTCCGCATACTGTACCAGGGCACATTCCAGCGTTTTTATGTCATAAATCCTTTTGGAAAACTGACGGCTGGAAGTGATTACATCCTTTTTTTCGCGGGTAACTTTATCAATGCAGGAAATCCCGTTCAGTTCCTGGACTGTGGCAAAGCCCTGAATTGTAAGCAGCTTTTTGGCATCACACAAAGGCATATGTTTAAGCTGAAGTGCATTTTTGATTCCATGAAACAACAAAGTCCGCGCACGGGCAGGGCCGACTCCCCAGATTGTGCCGCAGTCTGTCTGAGCCAGAAGTTCATCTACCTTGGATTCTTCATAAACAAAAACTCCGCCGTGTTCCTTGGCTTTTTTGTTGTAAAGCTTGGCAAGAGTTTTAGTAGGAGCAGCCCCAACACAAATAGGCATTCCGAGTTCCTTATAAATCCGGCTTTTTAGTTCATGGCCGATTTCATACCAGTCTGAGACAGAAAAATTGAATTTATTGAAAAAGAGAAAGGATTCATCAATTGAATATTCTTCGATATCCGGTGCATATTCCATATAAATCGAAGTAATCCGCCTTGAAATATCAGCATAAAGCGTATAATTGCTCGAAAATACGGTGACTTTCCGCATTTCACATACATCACGTACCTGAAAAAACGGATCACCACGCTTAATACCTAAGGTTTTAGCTTCTTTGTTGAGAGCAATAATCACACCATCGTTGTTTGAAAGTACTACGACAGGCTTTCCGCGTAAATCCGGACGGAAAATCTGTTCACAAGATGCATAAAAGCTGTTCCCGTCTTTCTGTAAAATCATGATTTTACCGTATGAATCACGTTGATTATGGCGCCGGTCACAACCGCTTCGCCTTTGATATTGCAGACCCGCCCGATTACAAACTCGCCGCCACTCTCGTAAACCACCAGCGAATTAGGCGTAATCCTCTTTGCACGGTCGATGATTA
>JAILRG010000145.1 GCA_024698325.1 Treponema sp. | reverse complement strand
CTTAAATCGAATAATCATAACCGACAAAGGCTTTATTTCGCTGAACCAGCGCGTCGAGCGTTACAGAGTCCACGTATTCGTTTATGACAGTCTCAAAATTTTTCCAGAAAGATTTGCTGCCTTCGGACATAATCGTATTGTTATCGAGCAGCACGACCGGGGAAACCTCGCCTTCTATTGCGCGCAAGATTTCCCCAACGGTGTAGTCTTCCACCGGCTTTGCAAGCTTGTAACCGCCGTTACTTCCCCTAAAGCCGATGACAAGCCCTGCCTTTCCCAGCTGAATCAATATCTGTTCGAGGTACTTAACAGAAAGATTCCGCCGGTGAGACAACGTCTTTAACGGTATATATTTCTGGCGATCTGCTACAGCAAGATCTTCCATGATAAGAAGCGCATACTGAGAGCGGGCAGAAATTTTATACATGGCAAGGCTCCTCTACAAATCCGTTTTTAGTTTGCATTGAATAAGGCGGTAGAAAGATAGCGGTCGCCTGAGTCCGGAAGCAGAACAACAATGTTCTTGCCCTTGTTTTCCGGGCGCTCTGCCAGAATCTTTGCAGCTTTAAGAGCCGCGCCGCTGGAAATACCTACCAAAATACCTTCGCTTACCGCAAATGCGCGGCCTTCGGTAAATGCGTCGTCGTTTTCAATCGGGAGGACTTCGTCATATACCTTTGTATTAAGAACATCCGGCACGAATCCCGCACCGATGCCCTGAATCTTGTGAGCGCCTGCAGTACCCTTTGAAAGCACCGGGCTTGTTGCCGGCTCTACTGCAACAATTTTTACATTCGGATTCTGTTCCTTCAGGTATTCGCCGACACCAGTAATAGTACCGCCAGTACCGACGCCAGCTACAAAGATGTCCACTTTTCCGTCGGTCTGCTTCCAGATTTCAGGACCAGTCGTTCTCTTGTGAGCTGCCGGATTTTCGGGGTTTGTAAACTGACCAAGGATGATGGCGCCGGGAATTGAGTTTTTCAGCTCCTCAGCTTTTTCAATAGCGCCTTTCATGCCTTTTGCGCCTTCGGTCAACACCAGCTCGGCACCGTATGCTTTAAGCAGGTTTCTGCGCTCAATGCTCATCGTTTCGGGAAGCGTAAGAATGGTGCGGTAGCCTTTTGCGGCACTGACAGCAGCCAGTCCAATACCGGTGTTACCGGAAGTAGGCTCAATGATGGTAGAACCGGCTTTTAAAAGCCCGTCTTTTTCTGCCTTTTCAATCATGGCAAGTGCAACGCGGTCTTTTACGCTGCCAGCAGGATTCAAGTATTCCAGCTTTGCATAAATGGTTGCGTTTGTAATACCGGCTTTTTTTGCATAGCCGTTCAGCTGCAAAAGCGGGGTGTTTCCAACTAATTCAAGTGCGCTTTGTTTAATATCTGCCATAAAGCATCTCCTTATTTCCTAGTATTCAAGTATGATTAAAACATACACTTGTAATCCTACTCTGTCAATAGGTTTTCAGTGTTTTATATACCGGATTCCATGCTATTCCAGAATTGTAAGCTCATCGCGGCTTACGTCCGTATGATTCTGCACGATGAATGCATTGAGCACGGGGCTTTCTTTGTCCATCAGCGACAGAATCAGGTAGCGTGCCTTTGAGTCAAAAAACAGGCGCTTGTCTTCTTCCGACGGGCGGCTGGGGCTTTCCGGGTGGGAATGCCAGTTCCCCAGCGGCTTTAGGCCTTTTGCGCGCATGTCTTTGATTGCCGCAAGCTGTTCCTGCGGGCTTATCGTAAAATGCTCGTTTGAATGGTCGGTATTTTCGATAAGGTACACCGCTTCGATATGCTTTTCGCTTCCGTCCGAGTTTTCGGTGCCGGCAATCAGCCCGCAGGCTTCTTCCGGCAGGCAGGCGCGGGCGTGAGCAAGTAGCTTCTCGTAGTCAGCTTTTTTGAGCGTAATCATGCACGAGCCTCCGCAAGCTTCTGCTGGGCGGCTTTTGCCTCCTTTAAGTCGCACGGCGGCTGCTCGTAATCAATCGGCTCGGTAATCGTCGGGTTTTCGCCGCAGACCGGGCACTTGCCGTTTGCCTGAGGCAAGCGGATGGTGTGAAAGTCATTTTTGAGGGCATCGTAGGTCAAAAGGCGGCCGACAAGGTTTTCGCCGACACCGACGATGTACTTGATGGCTTCCATTGCCTGCAGGCTTCCGATAACGCCGCCCATTGCACCGATAACGCCCGCCTGCTTACAGGTGGGAACGGCGTCTTTCGGCGGCGGATCTTTGAACACACAGCGGTAACACGGGCCCTGGCCGGGGATGTACGTCATCAGCTGACCTTTAAAGCGGATGATACCCGCATGGCTAAACGGCTTTTTTTCGATAACGCATGCGTCGTTAATCAAGAACTTTGCCGGGAAATTGTCGGTGCCGTCAATCACAAAGTCGTAGTCGCGGATAAGCTCGCGGATGTTCGCGGCGCTTACGAACAGCTGATAGGTGTTTACTTTTACGCCCGGATTCATCGCGGTCATTGTTTCTGCCGCTGACTGCACTTTCGGCTTACCGACATCTGCTGTCGCGTGAATTATCTGGCGCTGCAGGTTCGACAAATCAACCACGTCTGCATCTGCAATGCCGATGGTGCCGACGCCAGCTGCCGCAAGGTACATTGCTGCAGGAGCGCCTAAGCCGCCCGCACCGATAATCAGCACCTTTGCGTTCAAAAGCTTGTTCTGTCCTTTGACGCCGACTTCCTTTAAGATGATGTGGCGCGAGTAGCGCTCAATCTGCTCGTCATTTAATGCCATGATTCTCTCCTTAAAAATCCTGCGTTAGCGGGCACCGCCGTTTACAGCGAATGAGTCTGCGCCGCCACCCATAAAGTACAGGAATTCGATAACGTCGCCGTCTCTGAGCACGACATCTGCTTCCGCATCTTTCTGAATGAACTCCTCGTTGATGGAGACCGTCACATACTGAGGTGTCTCAACTTTCTCTGATTCTATTAACTCTGGAAGCTTAAGTCCCTCCGCCACTTCTTTTTTAGTTCCTGATACTGTAATCGTCATATTTTTCTCCTTACTTTTCCTGTGATGCTGTAGGTACAGAATGCTGTATATAAGCAGCCGGTCGCAGTAGCGGGCGGAAGGGCAGACGGGCGAAAAATCGACCTGTTGGCCTTGCCAACACTGGAGATTTTATCGACAGACTGCCCTGGGAGCCCGTTTACTGGGGGAAACTGCTTATTCCTCTACCTTCTGTACATACAGCGTGTACGTGCCGTCGTTGTTATCATCAAGACGCAACACCTGGTGGCCGTCGTCCTTGAATGAGCGCGGCACGTTCTGCACCGGCTCGCCGTCGTTCATGCGGACGGCAAGAATCTGACCTTCGTCCAGTTCTTCCATCGCAACCTTCGCTTTTACAAATGTCAGCGGGCACACCTTGTCGGTGATGTCCACGAAACTGTCCTCTTTTATCTCTGCCATAATTATTCTCCATCGTATGCTTTCTGCACAACAGCCTTGAATTTTTCGATGCCGACTCTCTGCAGACATGCACGGAAGCGTTCGCTCGGCTGTGCGTTCTCTGCAAAGAAGTTGATTGCCGCATCAGCGACGCGGAAGAGCGTGTCCTTGTCCTTGATAATCGGAAGCAGGTTTTCGCCCTTGTAGATTTCGTTACCGAACAGACCGCCGAACGAGACGATGTAGCCGCTTTCGCCGCTCCATGCGTCAAACGGGCATGCCTTTACGCAGCGGCCGCAAAGCACGCATTTTTCTCTGTCAAAGGAGATGCCTTTTTCCTTGTCCAGCGAGAGCGCTCCAAAGCGGCAGGCTTTTACACACACACCGCATTTTTTACACTTGCTGTTGTCGAGCGAAACGTCCAGACCGCCTTTTACGCCAAAGTCGTTTTCTTCTGCTTTAAGACAGTTTGCGCGGCAACCGGTCACGCCGAACTTAAACTTGTGCGGCAACGTGCGGCCAAAGTAGCGCTTGTCCAGCTCGATAGCTATCGGCAGCGTATCGATACAGCCGTTCGGACAGATTGCCGATCCCTGACAGGCAGTAACGGTGCGCACTCGCGGGCCACAGACACCGGGTTTTACCCCGCCTTTTGCCAGATCACTCTTTACCGTTTCAATGTCCTTTATATTGATAAACGGAATCTCAATGCCCTGGCGGCTTGTCATATGCACATAACCGTGACCGTACTTTTCTGCAACCTCAGAAATCACCTTTATATTTTCCGCAGTCATATTGCCGCCGACGGTCTGCACGCGCAGGGAGAAAAATCCCTTCTGTTTCTGATGCATGAATCCGCCCGCTTTTAATGCTGCATAATCGACTGTTTCTGCCATATATATCCTCCTGTCCGTAAGTAAGCATGTGCCTCATTAATTCCCACCTGTTTGGTAGACATTCACACTGTAAACATTATTTCCTATTTGCGCAATAGGAAATACAAAAATATTTTTGTAAAAAACGTATTGACATTTTCCTAGTGGATTAGTAGGATTCCCGCATATTACACATTTCCTACCGTTTTGGTAGGTTAAAGGATAGGAGGACTTCCTTATGAAACAAAATGTATTGTTGGGCATTTCTTTTGCATCGGTTCTAGCCATTACGCTTTTGGGGGCTCCGTCCTGCAGTAAAAACGACGGCGCTGCATCTGCCTCTGGCGCAAGATCAGCCGCAGGAAAAAAAGTTACTATTACGAACGTGTCTTACGACCCGACCCGCGAGCTGTACGCAAACTACAATAAGCTGTTTGCAGAACACTGGAAGGCAAAGACCGGTCAGGATGTGGAAATCACCCAGAGCCACGGCGGCAGCGGCAAGCAGGCGCTCGAAGTTGCAAACGGTCTTGAAGCAGACGTTGTGACGCTCGCGCTCGAATATGACGTAAATGCCGTACAGAACGCAGGCCTTATCGAAAAAGGCTGGGTCAGCGAGTTCCCGCTTGCTTCTTCTCCTTATACTTCGACAATCGTATTTTTGGTACGCAAGGGAAATCCCAAGAAAATTTATGACTGGGATGATCTGGTGAGAAAAGGCGTCGGCGTCATCACACCGAACCCGAAGACTTCTGGCGGCGCCTGCTGGAACTATCTTGCAGCATGGGCATACGGCCTGCACAAATTTGGCGGCGACGAGGCAAAAGTAAAGGCATTCATCAAGCAGATTTACGCAAACGTGCTGGTGCTTGACAGCGGCGCCCGCGGCGCTACCAACAGCTTTGTGCAGAACAAGCAGGGTGACGTACTGCTTGCATGGGAAAACGAAGCATTCCTTTCGATTGCCGACTATCCCGACGACTACGAGATTGTCACTCCCTCTTTGAGTATTCTGGCACAGCCGTCTGTCGCTGTCGTTGACGAAGTTGTTGACCGCAGAAAGACTCGCGAAGTTGCAACCGAATACCTGAAATACCTCTATTCAGAAGAAGCACAGCGCGTTGCCGGCAAGAACTTCTACCGTCCGTCAAACAAGAAGGTGCTCGAAGAATTCAAGGACGTGTTCAACCTGAACATCAACCTGGTAACAATCAACGATTTTGGCGGCTGGGATGCAGCGCACGAAAAGCACTTCTCCAACGGCGGCCTCTTCGACCAGATTTACGACAAATAGGGAGCGACGGCGCATCGCGCCGGAAAGCCGCGAGTGGCGCAGCGGCTTTAGCGAGGTCTTACCGGTGCCCCTGCGCCGGTAGGGAGCGACGGCGCATCGCCCATGTTTTGACAGAAATTTGCAGCAGCTACAATGTTACACAAAACAAATGGGGTTTGGGGCATCGCCCCAAGAAGAGGTGCAATATGAGTAATAAAAACCGGCGTGTGATTCCCGGGTTCGGGATTTCTATGGGAGTGACAATCAGTATCTTAAGCCTTGTGGTGCTCATTCCGCTTGCATCGCTGGTAGTCTACTCGGCAAAGCTCGGACCAAAAGAATTCTTAACCGTCGTTACCCGCGACCGGGTGCTTTCAAGCTTCTGGGTAAGCTTCAGCACGTCGTTTGTGGCGGCGCTGGTAAATGCGGTCATGGGCACGATTATTGCGTGGGTGCTCGTGCGCTACACCTTCCCCGGCAAGCGCATTATGGACGGCATCATAGAGCTGCCGTTTGCGCTTCCGACGGCGGTCGCGGGCATCTCGCTTACCTCCCTGCTGGCAGACACAGGCTGGATCGGAAGCCTGTTTGCCCGTGCAGGCATAAAGCTTGCATACACAAAAACCGGCATAACCATAGCGCTCGTTTTCATCGGCATTCCGTTTGTCGTGCGCGCCGTGCAGCCGGTGCTTGAAAAGCTCGATGCAACCTATGAAGAAGCTGCAAGCGTCTTAGGCGCAAACCGCCGGGTGATTTTCCGGCGCGTGATTCTGCCCGAGCTTTTGCCAGCGCTTTTTACTGGAGCCGGGCTTGCATTCGGCCGCTGCCTCGGCGAATACGGGAGCGTTGTTTTCATCGCGGGAAACAAGCCGTTTTCTACCGAGATCGCGCCGCTTATCATCATGGCAGAGCTGCAGGAATATGATTATCCGGCAGCAACAAGCATTGCGCTTGTCATGCTTTTATTTTCATTTTTGACGCTGTTTCTGGTAAATCTGGTGCAGGCACGAAACGCAAAAATCCTTGGAGGCGCAGCATGAGTCACGTAAAAAGCAAGCCTGAAGAGCAAATTCGCCGGGACAGCGGCATTGTAAAATGGCTCCTGATTGGCGCGAGCGCGCTGTTTTTGTTCGTGCTCCTGATTCTGCCGCTCATCACGGTAATCGTAAACGCAGCCGCAAAGGGCTTTCGGTTTTATGCGGCCGCAATTTCTGACCCGTATGCTGCAAAGGCGCTCAAGCTGACGCTTGTCGCAACCGCATGGGCGCTTGTCATCAACACTTTGTTCGGGCTGTTTGCAGCCTGGGCGCTTACAAAATTCCGCTTTCACGGAAAAAAAGTGCTGACAACCTTAATCGACGTTCCGGTGACAGTCTCGCCGATTATTGCAGGCCTGATTTTCATCCTGATTTTCGGCCGCCAGAGCGCAATCTTTCCGTTTCTAAAGGCGCACCACATTCAGATTGTGTTTGCAGTGCCGGGAATCGTGCTTGCGACCGTGTTCGTCACCTTTCCGTTTGTAAGCCGCGAGCTTTTGCCGGTACTCGAAAGCGCCGGAAGCGATGAAGAGGAAGCCGCCGCATTGATGGGCGCTTCGTGGTGGACAATTTTCTCACGCGTCACCTTTCCGCACATAAAATGGGCGTTTCTGTATGGCGTAGTGCTTTGTACCGCCCGTGCAATGGGTGAATTCGGAGCTGTCAGCGTGCTTTCCGGCCACCTTCGCGGAAAGACAAATACACTGCCGCTTCACATAGAAATTCTGTTCAACGAGTTTCAGTACGTTCCGGCATTTGCCGTGTCTTCAATCCTTGTGATGCTGGCAGTCGTCGTTCTGGTACTGCGCAGCGTGCTTGAACGGCTAGGGAAAAAGGAAGCTGAACAAAACAGATAGAAAACGGGGATTTTCAAGGGGGAACCCCTTGAACCGTGCTGGAAAAGATAGGGGGGCTGGGGGAGCACAAACGGCTCTGCCGTTTGTGTATGAGTTTGGCGATGCCAAACTCGAAAACAGCGCTTCGGAGTAGATAGCAAGCGACGGCGCATTGCGCCGGAAAAACGCGAACTGGCGAGCGTTTTTAGCGAGTCTCGTCCGTGCCCCGCACGGACGGGAAGCCGCCCCCAAAAAACGGGGGCTTGGGGAAATCCCCAATAAGGAAAAGATATGTACGTCGAATTAAAAAACATCAATAAATCATTCGGAACCTTCAAGGCATCCGACAACGTGAACTTTGGCGTGGAAAAAGGAAAGCTCGTGGCGCTTTTAGGCCCCAGCGGAAGCGGAAAGACGACAATTCTCCGCATGATTGCAGGACTTGAGCATCCAGACTCAGGCGACGTCGTGATTGACGGCGTGCGCGTAAACGACATTCCTGCCTCCAAGCGTGGCATTGGCTTTGTGTTCCAGAACTATGCGCTGTTCCGCTACATGACCGTCTGGCAGAATGTCGCGTTCGGACTTGAAATTCAGGCAAAAGAAGCGGGAAAAACAGGCGCAGCAGACAAAGCGCTCGGAAAAGCAGCAATCAAAGAGCGCGTCGCCGAGATGATTGAGCTTGTCGGCTTAAAAGGCATGGAAAAGCGCTACCCGAGCCAGCTATCCGGCGGACAGAGACAGCGCGTAGCCTTTGCCCGTGCCATAGCGCCGAACCCGCACCTGCTGCTGCTCGACGAGCCGTTTGCAGCAATCGACGCAAAGGTCCGCAAAGAGCTTCGCACCTGGCTCCGCGACATGATTGCCACGCTCGGAATCACCAGCATTTTCGTGACGCACGATCAGGATGAGGCCATCGAAGTGAGCGACGAAGTCATCGTGACAAACCACGGGCGCGTCGAGCAGACCGGTACGCCGCTTGCGATTTACCGGCAGCCACAGACTGCGTTTACCGCCTCCTTTTTCGGCCAGGCAGCATACCTCAAGGATTACCGCGCATTCAGCACCTTTGATGACGTTCCCGAAGCTGACAGCGCCTTTACGCGCCCCGAATTCGTCAAAGTGACAAAGAAAACGGAGACAGAAAAATTCGCAACGTCAGCCCAGGAAGGCATCGTGCGCGACGTCTGCTTCCGCGGCACGCACATCGAAGTCCGGGTTGATATCAACGGCTCGACGATTGCCGCAACACGCCGTCTTGACGAAGAGCCTGTCGAAGCAGGCGAGAAAGTCAACGTGTTTTTATCACGCATTTTCGTCACCAGACAGGGAGCTGTGCAGCAGCTGACAAACCGCGCCCTCGACGAAGGCTCGGTGTTTATCTAAGGGCGTTCCGCCGCGACAGGTCGCATGCGCGAACGAAAAAGCCAGCCAGGAAAGAGAAATTCCTGATACATAACACAATTCCCTTGTAATTAAGTAGGAATTGTGTTATATATTCCTACAACTTTACTATGAATACAGAAACAATTCAGACAGATGTGTTGATTATCGGCGGAGGAACGGCTGGCTGCTATGCGGCAATTACGCTTGCAAAAAATGCACCCGCCCTTTCCGTACTGGTAGCAGAAAAGGCGAATATCGAACGCTCAGGGTGTCTTGCGGCAGGTGTGAATGCACTGAACGCCTACATTACGCCCGGCCACACGCCCCAGGATTATGCGGACTATGCGGCTAACGACGCAGAAGGCATTGCCCGCGGAGATTTGCTTTTGTCGCTTTCCGAGCGGCTGAATGCGATTACCGCTGACCTTGAAAAACGCGGCCTTGTCATCTTAAAGGATGAACACGGAAACTATGTGAGCCGTGGCTGGCGCAATATCAAAATCAACGGCGAAAACATTAAGCCGATTCTGGCACAAGGCGTGCGCGAACTGAAAAATGTGCGCGTCATAAATCATCTGAATATAACAGATTTGGAGACTGCGCCCATAGCGCCTGTATCG
The DNA here is from genome assembly GCA_024698325.1 of Treponema sp. GTDB lineage: Bacteria > Spirochaetota > Spirochaetia > Treponematales > Treponemataceae > Treponema_D. The sequence goes on along the minus strand of JAILRG010000145.1, from coordinate 4,345 downwards.
GAAGAAACAGCACTCGGCACCGGCACAGCCAGCACGCCCAGCGCGTCCAGCACCGGCACGCCCGGAGCATCCGACACTCACCGCGTTACCGGCGCATTCGGCTTTGACGTAAATGACGGCACGTTCTACCACATTCACGCCCGCGCCGTTCTTATCGCAACAGGCGGCGCTGCAGGTCTGTACCGCCCGAACAATCCCGGCTTTTCTCGCCACAAAATGTGGTATCCGCCGTTCAATACAGGAGCCGGCTACGCAATGGGGCTTTTAGCAGGCGCCGAAATGACCACGTTTGAAATGCGCTTTATTGCACTTCGCTGCAAGGACACGATTGCGCCGACCGGCACCATTGCCCAGGGCGTGCATGCAAAACAGGTAAACGCCTCTGGCGACGTGTACGAAACCCGCTACGGCCTGAAGACAAGCGAACGCGTCTGGGGCACGGTGGAAGAAAACCGGGCAGGCCGCGGCCCGTGCTACCTTGCGACAAAAGGCATTACGGCACAGGCCGAACAGGATTTGTACAAGGCATATCTGAACATGGCACCAAGCCAGACACTCAAATGGATTGAAGCTGGTAAAGGCCCTGCAAGCGCAAACGTCGAAATTGAAGGCACCGAGCCATACATCGTCGGCGGCCACACTGCCAGCGGCTTCTGGGTGAGTACGGGGCGCGAGACGACAGTAAGCGGTCTGTTTGCAGCCGGAGACGTCGCAGGCGGCGCTCCGCAAAAGTATGTAACCGGCGCCCTTGCAGAAGGCGAGATTGCAGCCGAAAGCATCGCCCGCTACCTTGCCGCGCAGGCGGATTTTGCGCAAGCATCTTTCCCACAGCCTGCCGACAGCACGCAAACTGCCAGCGCGGTATTCAGCACCTACGAATCACACTTTTCGCATGCCGCGTCCGAAAAAGCAAACAAGAGTGCTTTCAGCACGGAGCAGCTTGAAGAAGCCATGCAGAAAATCATGGATGAGTACGCCGGGGGCATTTCTTCCGGCTACCGCTACAACGAAGCGCGGCTTTCTGTCGCCGACCGGGAAATCGCCGCACTGCAGGCGCTCGTTCCGGCTCTTCCCGCAAGCGACGCAGATGACCTTTTGCGCATTTACGAGCTTCGAGAGCGCCTTATTGTCTGCCGCGCCGTCATTGCGCACCTGGCAGCACGAAAAGAAACGCGCTGGCACAGTTTTGGCGAAAACGCAGACTATCCGGAAAAAAGCGCAGACGGCGAATGCTACATCAATTCAGTCTGGCGCGACGGCGCGGTGCAGATTATCCGCCGCCCGCTGAACGCAGAGACGGTACACCCCTGCACAGCTTCTGACACGGGGATTTCAGGAGGACGCTATGAGCATAAAAATTGACGAAAACCGCTGCGTCGGCTGTTCACGCTGCGTGGAAGTCTGTCCCGGAAACCTGCTTAAGCTCCGCACGACAGAGCCGAAAACAGCCGGTTCGCGCGTGGCGTACATCAGGCACGAGCGCGACTGCTGGGGCTGTACGAGCTGCGTAAAAGTGTGTCCGCGCGGCGCCGTCAGCCTGTATCTGGGAGCCGACATCGGCGGCCGGGGCGCTTCACTTACGGTCAAGACAGACGGAAGCGTGCGCACCTGGCGCATTACCAAAAGCGACGGCACCGTACAGGAAATCACCGTGAATTCAAGCGATGCAAATACATATTAAAGCACAAAAGGAAGCTTCGGGTTCTGCCGGTAATCAGCGGGAAACCGATACAGTCAAAACTCGAAGATTACCATATTAAAAAGAAAGCTTAAAAAGAAAGAGGATATACCAGTGAGTGAATTATCGCATTTAGACGAACTTGAGGCCGAGGCAATCTACATCATCCGCGAAGTAGCGGCAGAATGTGAAAAGCCGGTCATGCTCTATTCAATCGGCAAGGACAGCTCGGTCATGCTGCACCTTGCGTTAAAGGCGTTTTACCCCGAAAAGCCGCCGTTCCCGTTCCTGCACATCGACACGACGTGGAAATTCCACGAGATGATTGCGTTCCGCGACCATGTGGCGAAAAAGTACGGGCTTGATATGCTGGTCTATACCAACGAGGAAGGCGTAAAGGCGGGCATCAACCCCTTTGACCACGGAAGCGCGTACACCGACATCATGAAAACGCAGGCCCTGAAGCAGGCGCTTACCAAATACGGCTTTACGGCGGCATTCGGCGGCGGCAGACGCGACGAAGAAAAATCCCGCGCAAAAGAGCGCATTTTCTCATTCCGCAATGCCGCTCAGGCATGGGATCCGAAAAACCAGCGGCCGGAAATGTGGAAGCTCTACAACACGCAGGTGCACAAAGGCGAAAGCATGCGCGTCTTCCCCCTTTCCAACTGGACGGAAAAAGACATCTGGCAGTACATCCGCCGCGAAAATATCGAAATCGTGTCGCTGTATTTTGCCGCAGAGCGCCCGGTTATCGAGCGTGACGGCTCTATCATCCTGGTGGACGACGACCGCTTGAAGCTACGTCCCGGCGAAGAGATTCTGCACAAGTCAGTCAGATTCCGCACGCTCGGCTGCTACCCACTGACCGGCGGCGTCTACAGCACGGCAAACACACTCGACGGCATCATCGACGAAACGCTTTCAGCCGTCACCAGCGAACGCACAAGCCGCGTCATCGATAAGGATGGCGGCGCGGCCAGCATGGAAAAAAGAAAGCGGGAGGGTTACTTCTAATGGCAGACACAACAAATGCAACAAACGGACTTTTAAAATTCATCACCTGCGGCAGCGTTGACGACGGAAAATCCACGCTGATTGGACACATCCTCTACGACGCAAAGCTTCTGTATGCGGACCAGGAACAGGCGCTCGAACTCGACAGCAAAGTCGGAAGCCGCGGCGGCGCAATCGACTACTCACTCCTGTTGGACGGCCTTATGGCAGAGCGCGAGCAGGGCATTACGATTGATGTCGCCTACCGGTATTTCTCAACAGAAAAACGCAGCTTTATCGTTGCCGACACCCCCGGCCACGAAGAATACACGCGGAACATGGCGGTCGGTGCTTCTTTTGCCGACCTTGCCATCATCCTTGTGGACGCAAAACAGGGCGTTCTGGTACAGACCCGCCGCCATGCAAGAATCTGCTCGCTCATGGGCATCCGTCACTTTATCTTTGCGGTGAACAAGATGGATTTGACCGGCTACAGCGCCTCCCGCTTTGCGGAAGTCTCCGCGCAGATAGACAGCATCGTTTCCGAACTGCACCTGCAGGACGTGGTCATCATCCCGGTAAGCGCAACCGAAGGCGACAATGTGACAAAGCCCAGCGCCGCCATGAGCTGGTATAAGGGAGAGACGATTCTGTCGCATCTGGAGACCGTCGAAGTACGCGAAGGCGCAGAATCGGACGACGGCTTTTATCTACCGGTGCAGCGCGTCTGCCGCCCGAACCACGACTTCCGCGGCTTTATGGGCCAGATTGAAGCAGGTGCGGTCGCTGTCGGTGACGAAGTGACGGCGCTTCCGAGCGGCGAAAGTGCGCATGTAAAGAAAATCGTACGCGGATTCGACACCGTAGAACGCGCAGAAAAAGGACAGGCAGTCAACATCGTACTCGACCGCGAGGTAGACGTAAGCCGAGGCTGTGTGCTTACCAGCGCGCAGAGCGGAAAAACAGCTCCGGTAAGCGGCCGCGATTCAGCCGACAGCAAGGCTGCCAGCTCCACCATGTCTGTCAGCGACCGCGTGACGGCGACGCTTCTCTGGATGGACGACGCGACGCTCGAAAACGGCAAGAACTTTTTTGTAAAGCTCGGCACCAGACAGGTTCCAGGCATCGTCACCAGGATTCACTACGCAGTCGACGTGAACACCGGCGAGCACACGCAGGTCTCTTCACTCAGCAAAAACGAAATTGCAAGCGTCGACTTATCGTTTACCGAGCCAGTCGTCGTGTCAGAGTTTACGAACCACCGCTTCTTAGGCGAGCTGATTCTGATTGACCGCATTTCAAACATGACGGCAGCCTGCGGCGTCGTCACTCGCGTCTCAAAAAATGCAGATGCAGCAGGCGCCCCGAACGGTATTGTCGACAGGAAACGCCGCAGCGCGCTAAAAGTGCAGCCCCCGCTCGTTGTCGAGTTCGCTGTCGGTAGCGCAAAGGCCAGCACGGGCACGGGCACCACCGCAACGCCCGCTGCCAGCTCCAGCAAAAAGCCCGCTGCCAGCTCCAGCGAAACGTTTGCCTCAACCGAACTCGTCGCCGAAGTCGAGCGCCTTTTGTGCGCAGCCGGCCGCCACACCTACCGCTACACGCCGTCAGGAAACGAAGACTATGTAGCCGTCGCCACGCACCTCTACGAGGCCGGCCTTGTCGTGCTCC
>JAILRG010000143.1 GCA_024698325.1 Treponema sp. | reverse complement strand
AAGCTTTATCCTCAGTGATATTAGAAACGGTCAATGCGGGATTTTCCGTATCGCGGATTACGGACACCTTCTTTGACACCTTGTTTCCGGCCATGTCGGTAATGACGATTTCGTGCAGGTATGTTCCGTCGACTGTTTTTCCGCTAAACGTCCAGCTGCCGTCTTCCGAAGAAAGCGTAGGCTCGGTGCCATCAACAGTTACTGTTGCCGTGCCACTCGTCTCTGTTACCACGCCGCTAAGGCTATAGCCGCCGGTCGAGTCGGTAGCATAGTAGGTGACTGTCTCGTCAAGCGGTGTTTTTGCCGCAAGGATGAGGTTCCCTGCCTGGTCAAGGCTGCCTGTTTTTTCGGATTCAGTCAGGCTTGCGGCAGGCTTTTTAAGGCCTGTTCCTGCCAGCGTTGTTACCGGCGCCGTCGTGTCGCGGTATATGCACATCGAAGCAGAATCTGCCATCTCTTCGTATGAAGAGCCAGCCTTTTTAGTAACGACAGACACGTTTCCAGCTTCATCTTTTACCGCAAAATACACAGTGCTGGCAGCCGTTCCGTCAACAGAGCTGATTCCGCTCAAATCAACGTTTGCCGTAAAGGTGTACGAACCGAGTTCCACGGTTGCAAGAGCAGCAGCAGACCAGCCGTTATCCGTCGGCTTTTCGCCCAAAACATAGACGGTGTTTCCGTAAGGGTCGGTCGTTGATTCCGGTTCTGACAGCCGGTAGTACACGCCCGCAATACCGGAAGTCGCCGAGCCGTCAGTGACAGTACCCTTAATGGCGTACATGCTGTCGGCAGTATACACCGTGCGGACGGCGCCCGCAGGAGACGTTATCTCAAATTTTGGCGGATCTATATCCACGATAAATGATTTTTTGGTGTCAGAATTCTGGCCGTAGCTGTCAGTTACCGTATACTTAAGCTTATAGGAGCCAGAAGCGTTCTCTGGCAGCGTGACCGAATCAGTCCAGACATACGAGCCGTTTACCACTGTTGATGAAGGCGCAATATCGCTTCCGATGGTAATGCCTGATGCAGCCGTATGTTCGGTGCCGTCAGCAGCAATAGAAAGCAGTTCGCCGGAAATCGCAACATCAGCCTTGGAGACCGTTCCCGAGACAGCGACAATGCCGCTCTGGTAGCTTCCGGCGACAGGAGCAGAAATCTCGATAGAGGGCGAGCCGGAGTCTACTGCCAGGAAGAAGTGCCCCGTCACGCTCTTCCTGTAGCTGTTCAGCATTTCCATTATTTCTTCGCTGCAGCCGCTTAAGCCAGAAGCATCGGTGCCATCCCTGTATACGTAGGAGCCGGAAGACGTCTCGACGTATTTTCCATCGATTGCTTCGATAACCATCTGGTATCGGCCTTCTGTCGCAGGAAGCGGGTACTGGTAGGTAACCGAGGATTTTTTGGGATACACCGTATACGGATTTTCCCCAAACAGGTATGACGGAAGATTAGTCTGGTCGACCAGCGTTCCATCTTCCTTGTAGAGGTAAATCTTGTACGTATCGACAGAATCATCATCGGTGAATGAAACAGACACTTTATTGTTCGTAGTCAAGCCAAATACGTTACCGTCCGTCGTATTTATGCCGTCTGCAGTCGTTATCGTAAGGTTTGTGTTGGAGCTTGTGATTTTCGGCCGGTCGGTCGCCTGCTTGATGATATAGCTTGAACCGTTATTGAGCGAGTTCGTATCCGCAGAGCCGATGTTTCCGACCTTATCTTCCGCATACAGAATGACTTTGAACTGAATTTCCGGGTCGCTCGTACCTTCAAGGCTTTCAAAAATCATCGTAACCATGTTCGTCGGAAGCGGAATCGTCATAGAATACGCCTTCTGCATGCTTCCGTCGTAGTTCCCCTGCGGGAACAGCTCGCAGAGCTTTGCATTTGCCGCAGTGCCGGCTTTTATAAGCGAATCGCTTTCATCAAGCACTTTTGTTAAATCCGTGCTTGCCCAGACGTCATAGCGGAGCGTTTCCAGATTCGTGTCTTCAAAGCTGCCTTTTACCGACACGGCACCATTTAAATAGACGTTCGTATCACCGTTACCAAAGTATTCGGAGCCTTCGACAGTCGGCGTGAGTGAAATAAGGTTGACTACCGGCGGTGTCGTGTCAATGTGAACATTTGCCGTAAGGGTAGCTTCATGCCCGGAAGACGAGCGGCCTTTTATCTGCAGCGTGTACAGGTAAGACACTCCAGACTCTTTGGCAGCCCGGATTGTCTCGTAGCCGGAAAGTGCAGACGGCGTAAACGACCAGAGTTTTGTCGTCTCGTCAAAACTGAATGCCGCAGTATTGGTCCAGGTGCCGCCGGCAGAGGAACAGGATATGGTTTCGACATATTTTTCGCCGACAGCAGCCCCATTTGTTTCGTCGCTTACGCTAAGTGTTGCCGTAAGGCCTGCAACATAGAGCGAGGGTGACGACAGGAAAGCGCTTCCCGTAAAGGCGAGATCTGTGGCATCGGAAGAAGCAACAATCGAAAGATTTTCCGGGCTTATCAGCGTGAGTGTCGGCGGAACACCGGCTTCGTTTCCTTCAAATCCGTACACTTCTTTCTGCGCAAAATTGACATCGTCCACATCACAGCCGGTAACAGCCACAAGGTAATACTTGGAAAGAGTGATTTTGCCCGCCGGAAGCGTAACGGAGAATGTCGCTGTAGACACGGAACTGCCGGTTTCGTTGTTCTGCGAGTAGTCGTAAATCAAAAGCCAGTCGTTGACAGTCGTCACATTCTCTTCAAACTCGACTTCAGTCCGCTCTTTCTCGGCTACCTGACCGACCAGCTTTGCAATATCATTTTTTATGTCTGCCTCATGCTCGGATGTACGCTTTTCGTCAAATTCTTTGAGCCATACTTTTACAATGCCGGGCGCGATGTTCGTTCCGTCAAGGCCCGCGCTTACCGTAACACTGAGCGCATTTCCAGAAGAGGCCGTCTGAATTGTTGCGTTTTCTTCAAAACTGTAAGCATAACCGTTCACCTGGTAGGTGGGGTTTGCGTCAGGATTCAGCGTAAACGAAAGCCACTCGTTTTCAGTGGCGGCAGTATTCTTCGCCTTGTCGGTAAGCACCTGCCTTACGCTATCAGCGTCCACGCTCTCGGAAGAGTACGTTCCGTTCAGGATGTTCTTCAAATCAGCAGCAGAAAGGCCCATGCCCTTCTTTGCGCTCATAAGGGTCGTATACACATCGTCGTACAGGTATACCGTAGAGGTACTGTTGCCTTCCTCGGCTGTTTCCGCATCAGCAGTTTCAGAATCAGCCGCGCGGGCAGAGCTGTCAGCGCCCTTATACTTTTTTGCGCAGTCAGAGAGTGAAATCTCCGCGTAATAGAGCGCGGTTCCCGAACTGTCTTTTGACACGGCATTATTATAGAGCGTTTCGTAACGGGTAGAACCGGCCTGCGCAATCGTAACGCTGGTGCCGCCGGCCGTAGCAATTTCTTCTTCGCGGAAGAATTCGTTAAGCGAGCCGTCAGTATAGGTTTCAGAGGAAACAATCGTTCCGTTTTTATCGTAAATCTTTACATCCATGATTGAGATGGCATGGTCGTCCGCAATGGTGCCATCAATAGTGAACACAGAGCCGTATGCAGAAGGCTTCAGTCTGTCAGCACTTTCTTTTACAACGCCAGGCTTCGAAATGATGAAGACCGGCGGAGTGTTATCAATATCAAGCGTGCGGGAAAACTCGCCGGAAACATGGCCGCCGCCGTCAACCGCTTCTACGCTGAACTGGTAGGTGCCGTCACGGTATTTAAAAGAGGCGTCTTCCTCGCTGTAGGGATTTAATTCTATATGCCATGATGTGCCGCGGCCATCAACAGTAGCAGTCAGCGTATCAACAGGAGTCTTTGTCTGCGATGCAGTGGCAGTATCGAAGACCTTTACATACACCGCCGCGACACCTTTGTCGTCACTGCAGGAGCCAGAAAGGACAAAACTATCCTTAACAATGGCACCTATCGGCGGATAGTCTATAGACAGCGTCGGGGTCTCTGTATCAATAGATTCACCCAGACCAACATTATTCTTACAGGAAAAGTTAGCAACCAGCATTACAGCACAGGCAAAAACAGCCAATACCACCGTAGTAAATGACACAACGTTCCGTCTCATATAAAACTCCCATAAAAATCCCGCAACGCGGCGCTGCATGGAAACAGCAGATTACAGTTTTGCCGCCTGCAAAAACTGCACAAAGTAACAATTCAAGGAATATGTTGTCAGCATGCCTTCTAAACCACAGAAAATGGCTTATCACAGCAGACGAACAAAAGAACTTGGCTATATGACTGGTAGTGTAATTATACACCCTTTACTTGGAATTTCCAAATAATTTTCGGAATATAATAAGATAAACTTAAGCTTTTTCCAAAAACAACGGGCTTTTTTTGAAAAAAGCCAGCGTAAAAGCAGCTGAAAGAAAACAGGACGCACCAGACTGCGGGTGCCGGCAATGATGAACATGTACTAACGGACGGCCGGCGATGGCGGACATGTATCTGCAAACCGGCGCCCGGGAGCATGTATCAGCTGACAGCAAGCATGTATCTGCAGCCGCCAGTAAAAATACGCCGCAGCCTGCGTGCTGGCGCCCGGGAGCATATGCCAACTGGCAGCGGGCGCTATCGAGCATGTGCCAGCCAGCAGCAGATGAGTATCAGCCTAAAGCGACGTCAAGAACCATCATCAGGGCAAAACCGATGGCAAAACCGATGGTACAGGTGTTTGTTTTTTCATCCCGGGTTGCTTCCGGAATCAGCTCCTCAATGACAACATACATCATGGCACCGGCAGCAAACGAAAGCAGATACGGCAGGGCAATTTCGATGGCGCCCGTCAGCAGGATGGTGATCAGCGCCGCAACAGGTTCCACGGCACCGCTAAGCATTCCGTACAGGAAAGAACGGAACCGGCCGTTTCCCTCGGTGCGGAGCGGCATGGAAATAATGGCGCCCTCCGGAAAATTCTGAATGGCGATACCAACAGAAAGCGCAAAAGCCGCTGCCAGCGTTACCGTTCCAGTGCCCGAAAGCAGACCTGCAAACAGCACGCCAACAGCCATGCCCTCCGGAATATTGTGCAGGGTAACCGCAAAAACAAGCATCGCGGTGCGGCTCAGCTGAGAGCGCGGACCTTCGGGATTGTGGTCCCCGGCGTGCAGGTGCGGTGTAATACAGTCCAGAATAAACAGGAACAAAATGCCAAAGGAAAAACCTGCAAGCGCGGGTATGAACTCCAGGCGCGGTGCAAAAAGGGCGCTCGCCTCTGTCATAGAGATTGCAGGAATAAGCAGAGACCAGACGGAAGCCGCCGTCATGACACCACCTGCAAATCCCAGCAAAAAACGCTGTACCGTATCATTCAAGCCCCGCGTCATAAAGAAAACGCTGGATGAACCAAGTGCAGTCCCGGCAAAAGGAATTAGCAGTCCAAGAATAGTATAAGATGTCATTACAGGCATTTTAGGCTAACACTCCTTATGTTTCAAGTAAATCTTCAAGAAGGATTCTGTCCGTCAGCAAAAAGATTGCATACAATTTAATTTCGTAGTATAATCTTGTCAATAACCTTAAGGAGAGAATGCGAATGACACAGCATGAAATCAGGGAACGTACCATTGTTCGTACAAGCCTCATCGGTATTGCCGCAAACCTCGGTCTGTCGGCAGTAAAAGTATTCGCTGGAATTGCAGCACACTCCATTGCCATAATCCTTGACGCCGTCAACAACCTGAGTGATGCGCTCTCATCGGTCATCACCATCATCGGCACAAAACTTGCCGGAAAGCCTGCCGACAAAAAGCATCCGTTCGGGCACGGCCGCATTGAATACCTTACATCCATGGTGATTGCAGTAATCGTCCTGTATGCAGGTGTTACGGCTTTAACGGAATCAGTAAAAAAGCTGTTTGCACCCGTTACGCCGGACTACGCGCCCGTTACGCTTATCATCATCACCGTTGCAGTTGTGGTCAAACTGCTCTTGGGCGCGTTCGTCAAACGCACTGGCAAAAAAGTAAACTCAGACTCGCTGATCGCTTCCGGCCAGGACGCATTGCTGGATGCAGTCATTTCCTGCTCCACGCTCCTTGCAGCGTCCATCTACCTTTTTACCGGACTGTCACTGGAACCATACATCGGCGCAGTCATCTCGTTTGCCATCATAAAAGCCGGCATTGAAATACTCATGGAAGGCTCGAGCGCCATCCTCGGCGAACGCATCGAAAGTCACTTTGCCAAAGAAATTAAGCGCACGATTATACACATCGATCCCGAGATTCACGGCGCGTTTGACCTGGTGCTGAATAATTACGGTCCCGACCGCTACCTTGGCTCCGTGCACATTGAAGTGCCTGCCAGCTGGACTGCCTCCAGAATTGACGAGACCACGCGCAAGATTCAGCATGAAGTCTACGAAAAACACAATGTCATGCTTTCCGGCATCGGCATTTATTCAGTAAACGAAAAAAATCCCGAAATAAACAAAATTCGGAATCAGATTTCCCACATTGTCATGGAGCACGACCACATTCTGGGAATGCACGGTTTTTATCTGAATCTGGAGACAAAAAAGATTTCTTTTGACATAATTGTGGCTTTCGAAGCTGCCAATATGAAAGCTTTGTACGAACACGTCCGGGACGATGTCTGCGCGGCATTCCCGGATTATGACGTATCAATACAGATGGATACGGATATAAGCGATTAAGTTTTAGGATAAGGAGATTAGCCATGCCTGATGAAACACAAACAACCTACGATTCACTGAAACTGGAAAACCAGCTTTGTTTTCCCCTGTATGCCGCCTCAAGAGAAATCATGCGCAAGTACACTCCCCTGCTGCGGAACATCAATCTGACGTACACGCAGTACATCGTCATGATGGTCATGTGGGAACGCCGCCAGCTGACAGTCGGCGAACTGGGAAACGCACTCTACCTGGACACTGGCACGCTCTCACCCCTGCTGAAAGCAATGGAAGAAAAAGGCCTTGTCACCAGAACAAGAGACTCAAAGGATGAGCGCGTCGTTACGATTACCATTACCGAAGCCGGCAACGCCTTAAAACAGCAGGCACTTTCCGTTCCTCAGCAGATGGGCAAATGCATGAATCTTACCCCCGAAGAAGCAAAGTGCCTGTATACCATTCTCTATAAAATCTTAGGCTGATTAAAAACTGGCGCCAAGACGGCGCCCGCACTCAGCTGCCAGTAGATTCGTAAGCCTGCCACAGTTTGCGGATGTCGCTTAAACTCGGGAACAGCTGCTTTTTCTCGCTGACAGCAGCTTCGCGAAGCTCCTGCGCACGCACACTGTCGAGCACAGACACATCGCGAGCCGCATCTGCCGTCACAGATTCAATGGCAGACTCCTCGACATCCCCTCCGCTTAAAGCCGGGTGCCTGAATTTTGCCTGCGCCTCCAGCGCCGGTCCTGAATACACGCTGCTGCCGATGTCCGGCAGGATGTCGTCGTAGCGGCCAATGTTATTCCAATACATGTAGCCCTTTCCGACGCTGTCGCGCACCCCATAAATCTGCTGCTGCACGTAGTTTTTGCCGTAGTACTGACGGTCATAGCTTACGCCAATATAGAATGCCTGCACCCAGGGACGCACAATAATGCGGTTTCTGCCGATTACCGTATTCCGGTAGGTACCGTAGTAGTAAATGCGGTAAGGGCGCTCGCTATATGGCGCATAATTCAAAAAGCTCTGCTCAAAATGGCTCGGATAGAACATGGGGCAGATTACGTCTACATACTCTGCCAGCAGCTCCACATCCTGACCGGTGCGGGTACCCGAGCGATACCAGCCGTTTGCCCCGTAAATGTCAATGCCGATGGGGGCGTCAATATGCTCGCGGGCATACGCCAGGAACGATACCAGAGCGCTCTCCTTATCCATTCCCTCACTCTGGTAGCGGAATGATGCGTTTGCCATGTTGCGCCCGTCCGTTGGGAAGCGGATATAGTCAAACTGAACCTCGTCAAAGCCGCCGGCAAGCAGCTCCTGCGCTATATGCACGTTGTATTCCCACACTTCCGGAGAATAAGGATCAACCCAGTTTTCATCATAGTATTCCATCTTTTGACCGGTGACATTGCCAACTTCGTCCGTTACGTTGACAAGTCCCTTCGTTCCGACCCACGGAGCTTTATTCACTCTGTCCCAGACAGCATACTTTCCATTTGCGTACTTAGAAAGGTTTTTATCTTTAAAGGTAACAATGCGGGCCACCAGATATACGTCATCTTTCTTAAACTCACTGACAAATTTCGGAAGATCAATGTGATAACGGCTTACATAGCCTTTTTCCTTTATCAGCGGATCCTGCGTTTCATAGCGGAGAAGCCCGTAATCGTCTTTCATATCGATGACAAGCGCGTTAAGGCCATTTGTCCGAAGCAATTTCTTGTAATTATCAATACCGCCCTGCGTCGTCACATGATTTGCCGGAACATAGACAGCCCGCCTGTCAGCGGCTTTTTTTGCAAAAGCACCGGTACTTACGCCGGGGCGCAGCAGCCACAGCTCGCCTAAATCAATACCACTACCGCCATCGGGAACATGCGCCGCATACAGCGTGTCGTTTGCTGCCAGTGCACCCAGCGCACTCTTCCACTGATACCAGGCATGCGGAACAAACCCATCTTTGCCGCTGACAGGATTAAACGCCGCGACGGCGCCCGGCCGCGAATACAGCACCTGACTCCCGTCCCAGAACAAGGCGTCAATCGTATCAGCCGGCTCGGTACCCGTATACAGCTTTATCGCCCGCTTCTCAGCCCAATCAAAGCGATAAATCCGGGGAAGATAAGACTGAGACACAAAGATTTCTGTCGTCAAAAAGCCATCACTTCCAGTAAACACGACCGGAAGGATGTCTGCAATTTCATCCGCATAGCTCTGGCCGGGCATAGCAACAAAGCCCTTGTTCACGTCCGTCCAGACAGGCTTTTTTGCATCCGGGAGGATATAGGAAAAGCCGAAAATCGGATGCGACATGAACACGGCAAGCTGGCGCTCCGGGGCAACCGGCTGCAGAACAGTACCGTCAGCAGCCACGGAAGCAGCTTTACCCGTTCCCGGCACATTCATGGAAGCGACAGCAACCGCCTTAATGCCTGCAGTAGACGTACTCATAGAGCCGATGTTCTTCCAGGTAAGGCCGCCATCACGAGTTAAAAACACGTTATCCTTAGTCGCCGTCACCAGCAGATTTGCGTCAGAAGGATGCACCGAAAGATCCTTCAGCTGATGAATCTGCTTATGAAAAGTGATTGCACTGCCATCATATTCCTTGATTGTCAAAAACGGCAGGCCGTTATTGCGATACTCAAATTCAACTAAATCAGATGATGTAACAATTCCTTTTGCCGTAAGGAAATACCAGCGCTCGCCAGCAGATGAGGAAGCCGGAATATGAATAATTTTAGTGACTTTTGCATCGGTCCACAGGGGAACTGCCGCATGCGTAGACAAAATCCGGTATAAGCCGCTTTCGGTACCGACAAGCATGCTTTCAGAGTTAGCAGCCGGCTGTGAAGAACTGTCACCAGAGTCCCCCTCCGGCAAAACAACTGCATCGGTAACATCCGGCAGCTGGTATATTGCATTAGACTGCTGCGCCGGAAGCAGGCAGGAACTTAACAAAATTACAAAGATGACAGAACCGAATATTCGCATATCTTTGTTATCGGCAAAAAACAGACGGTGTTTAGGGTTCTGTATGGAGTTTTCCGCAGATGTTGTCATATACATACACTACAGCGCCATATAATCCCGCACGGCAGCCAGAATACGATCCCGATTCAGTTCCGGCGCGACAGCCTGCATCTGAACAGAAACCTCACATAAACCGGAATACAGAGCAGTGCGCTCCTCATAAAAACGGTGGAAAACAGCACGCACGTCCTGCAGTGACCGGGGATTTTCTTTAGCAATATACGCCGGCAGATTCTGCAGCTCGCCGTTTTCCAGCACACGGGCTTCCCTCACAATGCGGTCTGCCGCAAGCTTTTCATCCGCCTGCAGAAATACAGGAATTCCCCAAGACACAAGCGCGTCTACCGCAGCACGATTATTACAAATGCCGCCACCAGTCGCCACAACACAGCTGATGCTGCCCTGTCGACTACCAGCAGAACCGTCAGCAGCATTGCTGTCAGCAGAAAAACGGGCCTCAAGTTCCTTACAGACGCGAGCTTCCGCATCCATAAAGCCCGCAGCCCCCTGCGCAACATACAGTTCACGCGGCTGCATTCCCGTCAAGACCGCAATCTCAGCATCAGTATCGATAAAAGGACAGGCATAATAATTTGCAAGCAACTTGCCCTGCGTTGATTTTCCACAATGTTTTATACCCATGAGTATAAGAGCATATTTTGTATTCATGATTATGAGCCTCGTTTTGGAGGAGAGTATAACACAGTTTTACTCCCGTTTACACTACCTTTTTTTTTCGCTATGCTTTAGCCAACCATGAGCATGTATGCATTTTTATCTCTTTGTTTTATTCCTCTGGCGGCTTTTTTTCTTATCCTGCTGATTACAGTAAAAGGACTTACAATTTTTGACGGCCTGTGGGCAATCATACTCGGTTTTATCGCAGTGCTTCCCATCGCCTTTGTGCAATACTTTGTACTTAACCTTCCGATTTTTAACACAGAAACATTCGCATCACTGCTGGTTACAGCAGTTCTCTTTAATGGCGTCATTGAAGAATCCATGAAAATGCTTTTTATCTTACTCTTACCCAGAAAACGCCTGTCACTGGCAGCTTTTTTCACCAGCGCACTACTATTCGGCCTCGCACTCGGCACCCTCGAATCATTAGTCTATCTGGTGCGCCGCATACAGAACAACACACTCCCCTCAGGCCTTACCGCCGCATACACATTGATTCTAGTCCGCATGGCAACCGCGGTACTCATACACATGTTCTGCGCTGGATTAAGCAGCCTGTATATCTGGCTCTTCAAGAATAAATACCCAAATGCCGCACCATTCGTTTATGCAGCCCTACTCCACGGCGTCTATAACTTCTTCGCCGGTTTTTCATCAAATTACCGTTGGTTCAGCATTATCGCAATCCTTTTTACCATACTCGAATGCAGAATCTGGTACATACATATCCTCAAAAAAAGCGGCCTTGTTTCAGCCTCTTCCGGACAAAAATAATATAAATAATACGATTCTTGTTGACAAAAGCAAAAAACACCCCTATAATACCCACACAATACGACGCGGGGTAGAGCAGTTGGCAGCTCGTCGGGCTCATAACCCGGAGGCCGCAGGTTCGAGTCCTGCCCCCGCTATAACAGACCACTCAGAAATGAGTGGTTTTTTGTTTTTAACTGAAGCTTACTGAACCTCAATAGACAAATAAGACCAAAAATAGTGGTATTCAGCCCTTGGATACCTACAATATAACACTAGATTTTGGAAAAAGCAAATCAATTGAATCTACCTGAATTCACTGAAATTCAACTTTTACTTAAACTTCTTACTTTAAGTTCGTGGGCCG
>JAILRG010000130.1 GCA_024698325.1 Treponema sp. | reverse complement strand
TAACGGATTATAACAGATTTTCCAAACCACTATACAAAATCGAAAGACGCTTTCGGGTGTAGTATATGGCTAAAGTATTACGTTGCATAGAGTTATAAAACACTTTATAACAGAATATAACAGTTTATAACAGATTACCACTATAAAACGACAATAAAAAAACCGTCGGAAAACCGACGGTTAAAAGTGCCCGGAACAAGACTTGAACTTGCACACCCGTGAAGGCTCTAGTACCTGAAACTAGCGTGTCTACCAATTCCACCATCCGGGCAATCACTGCTGTATCTCAGTGAGAATGATTTACTTTACCAAAACTCAGAAAGAATGTCAATCTCTGTGGTGCCATTTTCGTAAAGAAAAATGCTTTTTTTACAAAGCATTTTCTCTTTTTTTTGCTATTTGCTGAAATATACAAATATTCCGGCTGCAAACACAAGCAGGAATGTACCTGTTACGGCATACATCCAGACTGGTAATGATTCATCTTCACGTCTGCGGCTTGCTCTGTCGTCATGCATGCGCAATGCCTGCAAAAAGCGTTTTCTTATCTTTCTGGAGGGACTCTTTGACTGTGTTTTTGGAGCGTTTACCTTTTTGTTCGGTTCAAATGCGTAGCCGCATTTGGGACAGCCGTTTGAAAACTTATTTGGGTTTCCAGACTCCCCACAGACGGGGCAGCGAACTGAGGAAAAAAAACGTCCGCAGTGACTGCAGAGCCGGGCGTTCTGCGGAACCTCGGCACCACAGCTTTCACAAAAGAATTTTGCACTTTGTTTTTTCATGCTAGTTTTAGAACAAATGGAGATGATGCTGATACAACCCAAGCCTTAAAAGCTGTGATTGTTTCTCCTGTCTTTAAGCTTACAGATGGAATTTCGGTACCTTCCTTCAGCTGAGGAATATCGAAATCTGGTTCAAATTCTACTGTTGCGCCGTCGTAGTTACGGCTAATGCCTGTAACAAGAGCTCCTGTCTCTGGGTTCGTAAATACAAGCGAGCAGGGAATAGATACGGGCTGCACAGTGTCTGTAAAGAGGCTTTCCTTTACCGATTCTATGCTATCATTTTCATCAGGTATGCCGAGAATCAGGTCAGGCAGGGCTTCAATATCGTTTTCCGAAGATTCAGACTTCTGTCCTGCATTGTCTGAGAAGTCAACGGGAAAAGTTGTAGTCTCTGAACCTGCCGTTTCCGGAGGAGTTTCCTGTTCCTGGAGAATTCCATCGACAGTCGGAATTTCCTCAATCGCCGGTTCCTCAACGGCCTGAATTTCCTCGACAGCAGATTCCTCAATCAGTTCTGCTGGCTCTAGGGGCTCAATATCAGCTGCGTCCTGCATTTTCTGCACTTCTTGAACAGACTCTGCTGGAGATTGCTCTTCATTCAGAACGGTCGCTTCTTTTGCCGTATTGTCATAGTCTCCTGCATAGATGTCATCATTTCGAGCTAATATTGCCCTAAGCTCATCAAGACCTTCGACGCTGACAGAAGAAAATGCGCCGCGTACGTGCAGTGTTTCTGCTTTTTTCAGCTCTTCTTCTGGAAGCGGACCGTCAGTATAGAGAATTATCTGAGGTTTGTAGCCGCCAAAATCTGTCGTTGCAAACTGGGCAAGTGTTTTCCAGTGTCTTGGATACTCTTTCGTGCTGACGACAATCAGGTGCGGAGAGATTTCCTCCATGTTGTCCAGCGCTTTCAGTAACCAATGGTAAATGATGGTGTCATATCCGGCTGTTTTTACTACAGAGCTTACCCGTTCTATGACATCTTCATTTTCCGCGATAATCATTGCTTTCATTAACAGCCTCCTTTTTTACAAAATCATTACTCTGTGCCTAAGTTTGTTACCGTGTAATCGTAAATCTGCCAGATCCCATCGCGCTGGCGGACTTTATACACATACCGTTTGCGCTCGCTGAAATTCGGATATTTGAACCATTCGATGACCGTTACCGTGCCGTCGATTTGTGAATATGATGTGTTCTCGATGTAAAAACGTTCCGGAACAGCTACGATGTCATAATCAATCATGTTCTGCATCAAATCTGTTTTGTAATTTTCCAGAAGCCGGCTTCTTTCATCGGCGGAAGCGGCTTTGTATTTGCGGGCGACATCCGCATTGCGGCTCATCATCTGCTCGATGTCCATGTACAGGAAATACTGATCCCAGAGTGATTTTTGTCTTGCGATAATGGTCTGCTCTACAACTTTATCCGGAGAAATCGCTTCCGGCTTTAAGAGGCTGGTTGTCTTGTGTTCGACTGGCAGCACTGTTGATGACGCGGCAGATGGAGCTGGGCGGATTTCAAGGCTGAGCCTGTTGGAATCAATCTGGACGTGATGCATCTTATACAGTTCCGGGTAGAAATTCAGCTCCAGATAATAAATTGACGGCTCTGCAAATGTCAGATACTGTTTTGCGTCCTCAATAAAGGCATATTCTTCACCTGGCTCTATCGAAAGCTCCCTGAAATATACGGTTTGATTTGTTGAGCGCTTGCTGACAAGCTCCTGAGTTCTTGGCAGCGTACTGTTCTTTATCGTATAGGCTGTAAAGTCAAGGCTGAACATGCGGTCGTCCGCGAGCTTAAACCGAAGCGTTTCCGTGCCTTTGTTGACGATTGAGACGTGCACATAAATCGGATTATCTTCTGTCTGGGAAGGATAATACATTGTCCTGTCATAGAATGAGATAGTTACTTTTGCGTCAGCATATTTTCCCATGCTCTGTGAAAAAGCAAGCTGTGCAAAGCTTGTAAAAACCACTATAATAGCAAGCAGAGTACGTTTCAAAACAGCATCTCCATTGTGCAAAGTATATTTTGTAGGTTTCCAGAGGCAGATACCGGTGGAAACTCTCTTCCTTTGCACAAATATACACTTTTAGTATCGGATATTTTGCATGACAGTATTATCAAAATCGGTAGAATCATTGCTTTCTTCCTGGAAAGAACTTCATACTATTACCCGCTCTCTTGCATCGGGAACTGCAGCTTTTCCCGCGGAGGTGGAAGGGCTTCAGGGCGCTGCCGCAGGTTTTTTCGCTGCCAGCTATGTCGTATCTCAACACGCAGCGTTACTTTCCTCCCTGCAGTATGGTTCCGGCAAAAAAAGCCGTGCTTCCCTTAAGACAGTTATCGTTGTCCCTGGTGAAAAAGACGCCGCCGAGCTGATGACAGATTTGCAGACGGCATTTCCTGATTCTGTAGATATTTTTACGCTTCCCTGGTGGGGGCTGATTCCTTATCGGGCGGCGGCAAAAGGCAGTGCTGTTTTTGGAAAACGCTCATCAGTCCTTGCTCGAATTTCCCTGCAGCGACAGACTGTTACGAGGCAAAGCCGTCCGGAAATCTTTATTGTGTCGCTACGCTCTTTAGTCACTCCAGTTCCGTCACCAGAGTATATCCGCTCTCTGGTGTTTACGCTGCAGAAAGGAATGCAGCTGGAACCCTCAGAGCTGTCAGACCGTCTTTCAAGGATCGGGTATATGCGCGTTCCTAAAGTTACGGTACCGGGAGAGTATACGGTGCGCGGTGAAGTTATGGACATTTATACTCCGGGAACAGACTGCGCCACACGCATTGTTTTTGATTTTGACAGCATTGAGCAGATAAAACTCTTTTCTCCGGAGACGCAGGCTACAACCGGAACCGCTGATAGCCTGCTTGTATATCCGATGAAAGAAGTGGTCTGGACGGATGAACTTATCGACACGCTGGAAGCCCGGTTTGAGGCGATGGACTCCGCTCTTGAGCCGGGGCAGCTTCCGCTAACCGATAAGGGCCGCCTTGCAAAAGACTCGCTTTTAAATGAGCTGCGGCTAAACCGGGAGTGCGAAGGCGAGGAGCTCTATTATCCGGCTCTCTGGGGAGCGCAGTATTCACTTCTGGATTATCTTGATGAGAAAAGCTCTGTTTTATTCTTCGATTATGACCGGCTTGAAAACGCACAGGAAAGCTTTCAGCGCGAATTTGCAGGAATGTACCGGCAGGCGCGTCAGGAGCTTCCCGTCCTTCCCCCGTCAGCGATGCTGTATTCGTTTGAGGCAATTTCTCAGAAGCATGAGCGCCGGATTTTGTACCGCACGCTACACACCGACGAAGCGGATTCCGCACACAGCCGCTTTGTCATCACCTGTGATCCTCCCCGCAGTTTTTTCGGAAACATAAACTATCTAAAAGAACAGATTGAAGCGCTTCAATCAGATGGCTGGCGGATAATCATCTTTGCAGATAATCCCAACCAGTCCGTGCGTATCAGAGAACTCTTAAAGGAATATACCGAGCAGAGCGGAGAAGCCGTCCAGAGAAATGCAAGCCGTGGCAAGGTGTATTATCCAGTCACTGTGTTGCCGGAAGCAATTTCTGCCGGTTTTGGCATTCCCGAAAACAAAATCATCCTGATTCAGGAAAACGAGATTTTCGGCCGTCGCAAGCATACGCCTAAAAGCCTGCAGAAGGGAGTAAAAAGCGCGGCTATCGATACGTTTATTGATTTGAGCGAAGGTGATTTTGTCGTTCATGTAAACTACGGAATCGGTGTTTTTAAGGGCATTCAGCGTGTGACTGCCATGGGAAATGAGCGGGATTACATAAAGCTTGAATATGCCGGCGAAGAAGTTGCATTCGTTCCCATCGAGCAGGTAAACCTCGTCCAGCGTTATATCGGAAACGAAGGCGAGAAACCAGCGCTGGACCGGATTGGAAGCAAAAACTGGGAAAACCGGAAGAATCGCGTAAAAAAAGCTGTTGAAGATCTTGCGCAGAAGCTGATTGATTTGTACAGCCGCCGTAAAGCAAGCCGTGGCTTTCCTTTCCCGAAAGATACTGAGTGGCAGACTGCATTTGAGGCCGCATTCCCTTATGAAGACACTCCGGACCAGTACACGGTCACAAAAGAAATTAAAGACGACATGGAAAAACCTGTTCCTATGGACCGTCTTGTCTGTGGGGATGTCGGCTATGGTAAAACTGAAATTGCCATGCGCGCCGCTTTTAAGGCTGTTATGGGTGGAAAGCAGGTCGCCTTTCTTGCTCCGACGACAATTCTCGCCGAGCAGCATTACGAAAACTGTGTAGAACGCTTTGCAAATTTTCCGGTAAAGATTGCGCAGATGAGCCGTTTTGTATCTCCTTCGGAGCAGAAAAAAGTGCTGAAGCGGCTTCAGGACGGTGATGTTGACATTCTTGTCGGTACTCACCGGATTATACAGAAAGATGTCGTTTTCCGCGATTTAGGCCTCATGATAATTGACGAAGAGCAGCGTTTCGGCGTTAAGGATAAGGAGCGGCTGAAGACGATGAAGGCTAATATCGACAGCCTTGCGATGAGCGCAACGCCTATTCCCCGTACGCTCCATATGAGCCTCCTTAAAATCCGGGATATGTCACTCCTCACGACGCCGCCGCAGAGCCGTCAGCCTATCGAAACGGTCATTGATGAATATACCGATGAGCGGGTTGCCGAAGCGATACGCAGGGAAGTTGACCGCGGCGGTCAGGTGTTTTATCTGCATAACCGCGTAGAAAGCCTGGATGACGTACGGCGGAATCTTGAGCATCTGCTTCCAGAAATGATGGTGGATGTCGCACATGGACAGATGACGTCAGAAGAATTAGACGACATTTTCCGCCGGTTTAAGATGGGCGGTTTCCATATACTTGTTGCAACGACAATCATTGAAAACGGCATCGATATTCCAAATGTCAACACGATTATTATTGACAGGGCTGATATGTATGGTGTCAGTCAGCTGTATCAGCTGCGTGGGCGTGTAGGCCGGAGTGACAGAAAGGCATACGCGTACCTCTTGTATCCTAAGAACAAAGTGCTGAGTGAAGTTGCGATGAAGCGGCTTCAGGTCATATCTGATTTTACTGAACTTGGAAGTGGCTTTAAAATTGCCATGAAGGATATGGAAATCCGCGGTGCCGGAAACTTGCTGGGACGCGACCAGAGCGGCGACGTATATTCAGTCGGTTTTGACATGTACATGCGGCTTCTGAATGAGGCCGTGGAACGCCTGACGCAGCAGGAACACTATGAAGAGCAGAATGAAGTCCTCATGGAGCTTGAGTACACTGGCTTTATTCCTGACAGCTATGTTCCCGGCGCCCAGACGAAAATGGAAGTCTATAAAAAGGTTGCTTCTGTTCAGACAAAAGCAGAGCTTGAAAGCCTGTATCTGGAACTTGACGATCGCTTCGGACCTGTTCCTGATGAGGTGCTCAGCCTGCTCAGTCTTGCGGAAGTGAGAATAATTGCCAAGCGTCTCCGCATAAATACGCTGAAAGAGCGGCAGGGGGTTATTCGGATTGAGTTTGGTAAAGTCAGTTCTATTTCCGTGGATAAGGTTCTTCGGCTTGTCCGGGAGTCTAACGGCAAGGTTCGTCCTGACCCGACGCAGCCAAATATCCTTCTGATTACCGTGGGCAAAATCGGATTGAAAGAAAAAAGCGAGTTTATCCGCGAGCAGCTTGAAAAACTGGAGTAGTGCATGAACATTCCCCGCATCGTAATTTCAGCGCCTTCCAGTTCGTCTGGAAAGACAACCGTAGTCTGCGCGCTTTTGCAGCTTCTGGAAAACTGTGCTGCCGTTAAGTTTGGTCCGGATTTTATCGACCCGCTGTTCCACAGTCAGGTGTTGAACCGACCTGTCGGAAATATCGACCTTTTTTTTACTGACGAAGAGCGTGCCCGTCAGATTTTTGTTCATGATACTAAGGGTGCTTCGTTTGCAGTTTGTGAAGGCGCCATGGGCTATTATGATGGTCTGGGCGGTGGAATTGAGGCGAGTACCTATCACGCTTCAAAAGCTCTTTCTTGTCCTGTAATTCTGGTTGTTGATGCCAGGGGAAAAAGCCTTTCGGTCTGTGCAGAAATAAATGGTTTTGCTTCTTTTCGGGAACAGAATGGGGATAGAAGCGGAATCCGTGGGGTTATTCTGAACCGCTGCTCAAGCGGACTTTACAAAACGCTTTCTCCGATGATAGAGAAAGAATGCGGGATTCCTGCTGTCGGCTATCTGGAAGAAAACGGCGTGTTTGCCATAAAAAGCAGGCATCTTGGATTAGTCACTCCAGATGCGGTAGAGGATGTGCAAAAAAAAGTTGAGCTATTAGCAGATGCTTTTAAAAAGTCTGTAGATGTCGAAAAAATTAGACAGATAGCGCTATCCTCCGCGCCTTTTTATACCTCTGGCATGTTTGATTTAATGTCAGATTGTATACAAAAAGATACAACTGCATGCATTGCATACGCCCGTGATGAAGCATTTTGTTTTTATTACCGCGAAAATCTTGATTTATTGGCTTCCCTGGGGGCTAAGCTTATTCCTTTTTCTCCTTTACATGATTCGGAGGTTCCGGAAGAAGCTTCTGCCTTGTATATCGGTGGCGGTTACCCCGAGCTTTTTCCTCTGGAGCTGTCGGAAAATACATCGATGATGGCATCCGTCCGTGCGTTTTGCAGGCGCGGGCTTCCTGTTGTTGCTGAATGCGGAGGTTTTATGTATCTGCAGCTAGTAGGCATTCTTCCCGGTACGTTTCACAACACGGGGAAGCTTGTGCGGTTCGGTTATTGCACTATAAAAGCTAATGAGGATACGCTCCTTTGTAAAAAGGGGGATGTTATCCGCGCTCATGAATTTCATTATTTTGACACGACTGACAACGGCTCTTCCTGCACTGCAAGCAAGGCAAATGGGAAGAGCTGGCCCTGCATCAAAAATACAGTGCCCGTCCCTGCTATGCCGGCGTCTCCCTGTTCTGCCGGACAAAAGCGGCTTCCCTCTGTTTTTGCAGGGTTCCCGCATTTGTATTTTCCGGGAAATCCAGACTTTGCAAGGGCATTTGTTGAACGGGCGGCGCTGGCGGCAAAGCAGAATGCTTTTAGGGGCGGTGATGGTTCCCGCTGTCAGGGCTGCAGGGGAAACGGCTGTGCTGACAGGAGAGGCTCTGGCTGTAGTGGATGCAGCGCTGGCAGTGATGGCCCGGCCTGTTGCGACGGCGCCTCTGGTGGAGGAAACTGTTCCCAATGTGCCGGCTGTGCCAATTGTAGCAGAAAAGGGGTGTAAATGACGACTTTTTCTATTCAAAAACCGGATGAAGCGTTTCGTGCTCTTGCTTTTTCCCGATGGAACAGTATTGCTAAACCGCTTGGCTCTCTTGGGCTTTTAGAAAAGGCTGTCTGTGACATTGCGGCAATGCAGCGCCGCGCTGTTCCTGACATAGCGCATCGAGCACTTGCCGTGTTTTGTGCAGATAACGGAATTGTTGCAGAGGGCGTCTCTCAGACGGATTCTTCTGTTACTGCGGTGGTTGCTAAAAACCTGTGCACGGGTGACACTTCTGTCTGTAAAATGGCCCGGTATGCTTATTGCGATGTTTTTCCGGTTGATATGGGAATGAATACGGCGGTTATTCATCAGAACATGACTGATTTACATGTCGTACGGGGAACCAGAGACTTTCTTCTTGAAGACGCAATGACGCGCGCACAGGCTGAACAGGCGGTAAAAAACGGCGCTTCATTTGCCCATGCGCTTGTGGCTAAGGGGTATACGCTGCTTGCTACCGGAGAAATGGGCATTGGAAATACGACAACAAGCAGTGCACTGGTTTCTGTCCTGCTGAATCTTTCACCGGAAGCGGTTACCGGGGCGGGGGCGGGTTTAAGCCGGGCAGGGGTCCTTCATAAGACATTTGTAATCGAGTCTGCCATCCGGAAACGAATGCCTGCTTCTGGCGACATCTGGGATGTCCTTTCTAAAGTCGGAGGGCTTGATATTGCCGGTATGGCGGGCTTTATGCTTGGGGCTGCAGAGGCGCAGGTTCCTGTCATTGTTGATGGTTTTATTTCTGCAGTCGCGGCGCTGGTCGCGTACCGAATCAATCCTGCTGTACGAGGGTATCTTCTTGCAAGTCATGCAAGCGGAGAGTCTGCGTCTTCCTTTGTGCTTAAGGAGTTGCAGCTGGATGCGCCGGTGCATGCCGGCATGCGTCTTGGCGAAGGAACCGGGTGCATGACGCTGCTTCCACTCCTGGATATGGCTCTTGCGGTCTTTACGGAGATGGCAACGTTTGAAGATATTCATATAGAAGCGTATAAAGCGTTATGATAATTTTTGTTTCCGGCGGTGCTGCCAGCGGTAAGAGCTGCTTTGCAGAGTCCTGTGCCGTCAGTCTTGCCTCCAGAAAATCTGCACCTCTTATATATGCGGCAACTCTTAATCCCGCTTCAGGCGGTGACACTGAAAAGCGGATAAAAGCACATCGTGCCATGCGCGCAGGAAAGGGATTTACTACGGTGGAGTGGCAGGGGGTGACTGTTTTTCCGGCTGTGCATCCTGATTCCGTAGTGCTTCTGGAGGATGTGGGAAACCTGACAGCCAATCTGCTGTATTCTGAGGATGGGGCTGTTTTTAAGGAATCCGAACCCCTGGCTGCGGTGGAACGTGTGGTGACAGCCGTCCGTACCGTCCTTAGCAGGGCTGGCGATGTCGTTGTGGTGTCAAATGAAATTCAGCTTGCAGGCCCGCTTCCTCCCGGAACTGAGTTTTATGGAGATGTCCTTGCGATGGTAAACCGCACGCTTTCTGCAATGAGTGACTGTGTGTACACAGTTGTTGCCGGCATTCCGGTCCTGCTTGCCGGACGCGCTGACTAATTTCTTTTATCCACTGTCTTTTATCTACTTGACTATCACAGGTGGCTTTGTTAATATACCTACAGTTTTTGTTTGGGGGTCTCCTTTGGCTACTAAGAAATCATCTGCAGAAAAGCGCTATGCACAGAGCGAAGTTCGTCGTTTGCACAACAAGGCAATCAAGAGCGAATGCCGTACATGCGCAAGACAGTTTGTAGAAGCAGTTCAGAAGAAAGACGCAGACCTTGCACAGGAAAAGTTCAGAACTCTCGTTTCTAAGCTTGATTCTGCTCGCAGCAAGGGTGTTTTGACACGCAATGCTGTTTCTCGCAAGAAGTCACGTATGGCTAAACTGTACAATGTTTCATTCGGTGCTGTTGCAGCTGCGAAATAACTGACAGATTACAAACTAATCTGAGATAGCCCCTGACGGGATATGGAATATTTCTGTATTTCGTCAGGGGTTTGTTTCTACTCTTCTTTCTGATGGAGTGTACAATGTCATTAAAGAAAATCACAAAGTACGACTTGGTTGAAGCTGTGTATCAGAATACAAAGCATGAAAAAAGAGTGGTGCAGGAAGTCGTAGAGAATCTGCTTTTAGAACTGAAAGATTCTTTGAAAGATGGGGCAACTATCGAGCTGAGAGGTTTTGGTACGTTTGAACCTCGTCTTCGCAAGGGGCGTTCAAAAGCCCGTAATCCGAAAACTGGCGAGTTGCTTTCAGTGGCTCCTCATTATGTAGCGGCATTCCGTTCCGGTCAGGAACTTCGTAAGGCGCTGTGGGATTTACCCGTTCAAGAAGAATAGCGCCCGCTCTTCTTATCCTTGCAATCCTTTTATTTTCAGCTTCTCATCCTGGAATTATCTTCCGTGATGGCTTTTTTTTATGCGGCTGGTTTGTGTATCTGCCGGTTTTCCTGCTGGTGCAGAAACAATCGTTCCGAAGCCTCTTCGCTTTTGGTTTTATCTTTGGCGCGGTATCTTACAGTTTGTTCTGTTTCTGGCTGTTCAGGTATCATCTGCCTTCGATGCTGATTGTCAGCATTGCCTATGGGCTTTTATATGCGGCCGTTTTTACGCTGCTTCGTTTTGTCAGTTGCAGCGGCGCCGGTTTTTGCTGGCTGTTTCAGCCGCTTTTGATTGTCTCAGCTGAATACATCCGGACAGTAGGCGCATTTGGCTTTCATTACGGTGTAATCGGCTACAGTCAGTGGAAGATTCCGTTTTTGATTCGTACCGCGTCTGTTGGCGGTGTCTGGGCTCTTACGGCTGTGATGGTGTTTTTTTCAGCGCTCTGCGCCCGTTGTTTTCTCTGGAAAAGCCTTTTGCACTCTGTCCGCGCGTTGTCAGTCTTTCTTCTGGCAGTAGCTTTGTATTGCGCTTGCAGCTGGTTTTATTCTGCCCGCTGTGTAGCAGCAGTTCCAGACGGGGCAAGGACGATTACTGTATGCCTGATACAGAATAACGCCTCTCCCTGGGTAAACGATATTGGCGAAAGCTGGAAGGAATTGCGGGACCTTCAGGCTCTTACGGATGAAGCTTTGCGGGCGAGGCCTGATGTAGAGCTTGTTGTCTGGCCGGAAACAGCTGTCGTCCCTTCCGTTGTGTATCATTACCGTCATGATTCAGATTCTGAGCGTCACGCTCTTTCCGAGAATCTGGTTGAATATATGGCCTGTAAAAAATGTGATTTTGTCATTGGAAACAATCACTTTGACGGTACATACAATTATAACAGCGCATTGTTTTTCCAGGACGGCAGGAATAAGCTTCCCCCGCATCCTGACGTATACAGTAAGCAGCACCTTGTTCCGCTGACAGAGTATTTCCCTTTTGAGCGCGTTATGCAGTTTCCGCTGTTCCGTTCTCTGGAGCCGCACTTCTGGAAGCCCGGGACGGAGAGTCGCGTTTTTACTTCGCACGGCGTTCCCTTTTCTGTCCCTATCTGTTTTGAGGATACTTTTCCTGGCATAGTGCGCAGCATGAGGCTTTCAGGCTCTAGTTTGATTGTTACCCTGACAAATGATTCCTGGTCGCAAAGTCGCGTCTGCCAGCGCCAGCATCTTGCGATGGCGGCGTTTCGCTCTGCTGAAAATGCTGTTCCTTCTGTCAGAAGCTCCTGTAGCGGCGAAACCTGCGTTATTGACCGGTTTGGTGCCGTTCAGGCGCTGGCGCCGGCTTTTCAGGCGACTTTTCTTACGGCAGATGTGGAGACGGCTGTGAGTGCGCCGCTTACGGTGTATGCACGGACAAGGGATGTGGTGCCGGTTCTGGCGGTAGTCCTGACAGTGGCGGCCGTATGTTTTTCCGCTGCTACTGGAATAAAAAAGCAAAATAGGGTATAGTTTGGGTATGGCAGACGAAAAAGAAAAAAAGAACACGACTGTCCTTGGGCAGGAAACTGTTTTTGACGGTGTAATTGAGTTTACTGACAATCTCGTCATTACCGGTACGTTTAAAGGAACTATAAAAGCAGTCGGCGATCTTGAAATCGACAAGACCGGCATCTGTGATGTTGATGAAATGTTTGCCAATTCAATAGTCGTTTCTGGAAAAATCACCGGAAATATTCATGCTCCCGAGCGCGTGGAGTTGTGTAACGGCTGTGCTGTCCGTGGCACCATAGAAACCGGTCGCCTGCGTATTGCAGATAACGTTGATTTTGAAGGCAAGGTTTCGATGATTGACTCAGTTCCGGATGTGGATCTGTTCTCTGTTGTCTCTGAAGAGTATAAACAGGGGCTGATTTTAAAATCAGATGCGCCACGCTGATATTGACAAAAAAAACTGTTCTAGTCATAATCACTTCGTACATCAGGCGTATTAACGCTCTGTCTAGTATAACTCTCTTTTTGGAAATCCTTTTTAATTCTTATGTTTTTTAATTCAATTCATGGAGAAATGAAAAAATGCCACTGATTAAACGACGCCGTGCAGCTGATGCAGCTGATGAAGCATCGCAAACAACTGGCGAGCAGCTGGAACTGGATGTCCAGCCTGAAACGCCCTCAGCTTCTGTTCAGCCCGAATCTTATGAAAGCAATCCTCCGGCATCTGCCGCTTCCGCAGAGCCTTCTTCTTCCCCTGTCACCGAAAATCAAGAAAATACTGAGAAACCTGCGAAAGTTGTTGTCCGTTCACGTCGTCGTGTTGCTGTAAAAAATACAGACACTGCTTCTGATTCTGAAATAACCGAAGCTGCTCCTTCAGCGCCGGCTGCAGAGGCCTCGGAAGGCGAGACTGCTTCTGAAGGACAGGCCGCAGAGGCTTCCGGTTCAGAAACTGCTGCCACACCTGCTGGTGGAGATGGCGAGCGCCATTACGAGCCGCGCCGGTCTTGGGATCGAAACGGCCGGTATAACAACAATAATAATAACAACTACGGTAATCGCCGCTACAATAACCGGCAGAATTACCGCGATTCCCGCGAAGCACGGGAAGCCCGCAATGCACAGCGCGATGCAGAAGTGCAGGCTGCGCAAATCATAGAAAATCCTGAAGAATACGAATCAAAACCCCGCTTAAAGATTAATGAATTGACAAAAATGAGCATGCCTGAGCTTCGTACGCTTGCGCTGCAGTACGGCATCAGCGAAGAAGACCTGCCTTCAATGAAAAAGCAGGATTTGATTTTTGTCATTCTTCGTGCCCATACGGATCACGGTGGCATTATTTTTGCAGAAGGCGCCCTTGAGATTCTGCCCGACGGATATGGCTTTTTGCGAAGCCCGCAGAACAGCTATCTTCCGGGACCTGATGATATTTACATTTCACCGAGCCAAATCCGCCTGTTCAATTTAAAGACTGGCGACACGGTATACGGGCAGACAAGAAGCCCGAAAGACGGCGAGCGCTTTTTTGCACTCCTGCGTATTGAAACAGTTAACTTTGACGAACCGCGTGTTGCTCAGACTCGTGTTCCGTTTGAAAACCTTACGCCGTTGTATCCGAACCAGAAATTTACGCTTGAAACCGTTTCTGCGGAGTACAGCACGCGTATTATCGATTTGTTTGCGCCTATCGGAAAAGGTCAGCGTCTTTTGATTGTCGCTCCTCCGAAAGCCGGTAAAACAACGATTATGCAGAAAGTTGCAAATGCAATCACTGCAAACAATCCGGAAGTGTACCTTATCGTGCTTCTTATCGACGAACGTCCTGAGGAAGTTACCGATATGGAGCGCGCTATTAAGGGCGAAGTCATTTCATCTACGTTCGATGAGCAGGCAACCCGTCATGTGCAGGTTGCCGAGATGGTTCTTGAAAAGGCAAAGCGTCTTGTTGAGCATAAGCGTGATGTCGTCATTCTTCTTGACTCAATCACCCGTCTTGCGCGTGCTTATAACCAGACTGTGCCGACTTCAGGCAAGGTGCTTTCAGGTGGTGTTGATTCCAACGCCCTGCATAAGCCGAAGCGCTTCTTTGGTGCGGCCCGCAATATCGAAGAGGGCGGCTCTTTGACAATCATTTCTACCGCTCTTATTGATACCGGAAGCCGCATGGATGAGGTTATCTTTGAGGAATTCAAGGGAACTGGCAACTCAGAAATCGACCTTGACCGAAAGCTTGCAGAGCGCCGTCTTTTCCCGGCAATCAATATCAAGAAGAGTGGTACGCGTAAAGAAGAATTGCTCCTTGATGAGGCTACGCTGCAGAAGCTCTGGGTTCTTCGTAAGGTTATCAACCCGATGGAAGATGCTGAGATTATGGAGCTGATTCTGGGCCAGATGAAGAAGAGCAAGAACAACGATGCGTTCCTTGCCGCAATGAACACTGGTTCTGCTGCGGTTGACTAATAGAACGCGATTCTGTTATTATAGGCACTATTCTTGTGGTACTGTCTTGATTTGTAACGGTGAGGGAATGATACAAACACTACGCGTTTTTTCTTAAGCGCTTTTTGTGTAAGGTAGTGCTGACCGGCTTTTCTACAGTATCGGGCAAGAGAAGGAGTTATATATGAAAAAGGGTATTCATCCGGAATACAAACTGACAAAGATTACTTGCGCTTGCGGTAATGTTATCGAAACACGTTCAACTGTTCAGAACATCAACGTTGAAATTTGCTCTGCATGCCACCCGTTCTACACTGGCAAGCAGAAACTCGTTGACACTGCAGGTCGTATCGATCGCTTTAACAAGCGCTACGGCATTAAGGCTGACAACTAAAAACAAAAAGCTCGCGTTCAGCGAGCTTTTTTTATGCCTACAGGGCTAAATCTCCGTACAGAACTTTCATCTTCTGTAGCATTCCTTCGGTAAGACGCTGCAGGTATACCAGGTAGTCTTGATATGCAGCAGTCGGGTTTTCTTTGTAAGCAGGATAGGTACCTTCT
>JAILRG010000142.1 GCA_024698325.1 Treponema sp. | reverse complement strand
GTGCGTATCGCAAGCTGCATTCAGTCTGTCGACCGCCCCGAGCTGATGGCAGAAATTGAAAAACAGTGCGCAAAAATCGGTAAAACCATCGACATCCTCTTTGAACTGCACACAGGAGAAGACTCAAAGTCCGGTTTTCCGGATACAGAAAGCATCCGCCAGGCGCTTTCCGACTGCGCGGAGGGAAAATTCCCGCACCTTGCGCCGAAAGGCTTTATGACGATGGCGCCGAACACTACCGACAAAGACGCCGTCACTTCATCATTTGTAAAGCTTCGAACCTGTGCCGAGCAGATGCAGCGCCTCTTTCCCCAGTTTCCGCTTACAGAGCTTTCCATGGGAATGTCGCAGGATTACGAAATCGCAATCGCAGAAGGTGCGACTATGGTCCGCATCGGAACTGCAATTTTCGGCGAACGGAGTTACTGAGTGATGAAAGCAAAAGTCCTTGCCGCGCTTGTGCTTTGCCTTATGCTCAGCCAGAGCTTTGCCGCAGATTCTTCAACCACCTCGTATGATGACATTGCGTTTCCTCAGTGGACGAAAGATTTGCGCCGGACTGAAATCATCACCTTTGGCTCGCTTCCTTTTGTCACAATCTGGGCAACCGTCGCGTATTCCGGCATTCAGTACGGCGAGTTCAGAAATCCGCTGAATAAAAGCTCCGACGGACTTTCGACCGATGACCAGAAACGCATCATGCAGATTGCCGCCACATCCTGCGTGGCCCTCGGCCTGACCGATCTTGCCATCACGCTTATCCGGAGGGCGGCAAAGCGGCATAATTCCATAAAAAACAGAAAGCCGGACATCATAACCATTACGACACTGGAAAAAGAGGCCGAGGAGGCAGAAAAAGACGCTGATTTTTCCCGTAAAAAGCCGCATCCGGCTCCCAATCCGGCGCCAGTCATACCGGACGACTATCTGCAAGGCGGTATTCAGAATGCCATCTTTTAAGCTGACTGTTTCAGAGACTGTTTCCGGGAAAACCCGGCTCGACAAATACATCGCCTCTGTTCCAGACGGCATGAATCGCTCAAAGCTCAAAAGCGGGATAAAGCAGATTCTGGTAAACGGAAAAGCTGCAAAACTTTCATCTAAAGTCGGCGCCGGAGACGCGCTTGAGCTTATCTGGGAAGACTCTGTGCCCGAAGACATCAGCCCGGAAGCAATCCCGCTCGACATCCTGTATGAGGATGAAAATGTGACGGTTGTAAACAAAAAACAGGGAATGGTGACGCATCCTGCAAACGGAAACTGGTCGGGCACCCTCGTGAACGCGCTTTTGTACCACTGGGGAAAAGCATCTCTTTCCATCGACAGTCAGACGCTGCAAGACGCACGCCACAGACCCGGCATCGTCCATCGCCTTGACAAGGACACATCCGGGGTCATCATCACTGCCAGAAACAGAGACGCCGAGGAATGGCTCAGCAGGCAGTTTCTTACCCGAAGCCACCTGGCCAAAATCTATATTGCGATTGTCACCGGCCGGCCAAAATGCAGTTCCGGAGTCATAGAAACGCAGATTGTACGTGACAGCGGCGACAGAAAGCGCTTTAAGGCGGTAACCGGGACGACAGCCGGTAAATACGCCTGCACCCGCTACCAATGCATTGCTCAGTACGGCGACTACTCGCTGATGGTGCTGCGCTTAAAAACAGGCAGAACCCATCAGATTCGCGTCCACATGAAGTACCTCGGCTGTCCGATTTTAGGTGACCCAATCTACGGAAGAAAAACCGCAGGCACAGTCTTTGCCGAAGCTACGCTCATGCTCCATGCATTCATCCTTAAAATCAGGCTTCCGGGGGAGGCTGTCCACCACACGTTCAAGGCTCCCGTTCCCGCCCGGTTCAGGAAAGTGATGCGAACGCTTCATAAAATGTATAAAAAAGCAGACAGATTCACTGGAGGCAGTCTTTGACCCTCACCATCATCCACGAGCCGACAGCAGCAGAACCGTTTCTCGTCATTGATAAGCCCGCCGGACTTCCGACAGCTCCGTTACAGCCGGGGGATGACGCTGCGCTGACGCGCGCCATGAAACTTTTTCCCCAAATCGCAAGCGTTACCGGGAAAAAGCCGGTAGAAAAAGGTCTTTTGCACAGAATCGACACCGCAACAAGAGGCTGCGTACTCATCGCAACAACCCAAGATGCATACGACAAGCTTGACTCATCCCAAAAATCCGGCTCTTTTTACAAGTGGTACAAGGCCGAGGTGGAACTCTGTCAGAACATACAAGACCTGCTTCCGGGCTTTCCACCGTCCTGCCTCCCGATGAATAAAAACCTGTGGCAGAACGACCGCGCGTTCTTTTCGCTTACCAGCAGGTTCCGGCCGTTCGGCCCGCACAATGCGCAGGTTCGCCCGGTAACAGAAGAGTCCGGGGAGGCCGCGCTCAAAAAAAGCGGCAGCACGCTCTACACGACAGACGTCACCCTGACGCGCAAAGAGGGGCGCATGTTTGCAAGCTGCCGCATAACCGCCGGCTACAGGCATCAGGTGCGCTGCCACCTTGCATGGCAGGGCTTTCCCATTTTGGGAGACCCGCTCTATAACCCGCACTGCAAGGAAGAAAGCGAGCTTTTCTTTTCCGCTGTCAGGCTGCAGTTTCCCAATCCTGTCGACGGAAAGCTCGTAGACATTTCACTTCCAGACACCAACCGTCAGGAGCATGTATGAAAAACCGCACACTAAAAATCGCATTCTTTGCTTTTGACTGCCTGCTGCTTCTGCTGCTTGCAAAATGCGCCGTAGATGCCGGACGCCTCAGAAAAAATGCACCGGAAGACATCGCCATGCCGATAACGGCAGTTCTTCCGCCGCAAAGTCAGGAGAAGACAGAAGATGACGGGCAGGCTCAGGAAGGCTTAGAGACCGCCCGCTATGCCGTTATCGTCTATCTTCAGAACATAAACGGAAAAGGCTACCGCAAGACAGCAGAAACCTGGTACGAGGGCACGGTCGGAACATACACGACAGTGCAGGGAGCCGCTATAAAGGGCTTTTCCATGCTTCCTGTTGACCAGGAGCTGATTTCAGCCGACGGCAGCACCCAAATCAGCATATTTTACAACCGGGAACAGTTTTCCTATTCCTTTGACTACGCAAACGGCACAAGTCCGCACTGGCTGACCGGCCGGTACGGCGAAAAAGTGCACGTCTCAACACCGCGCAAAAAAGGCTACACCTTCAATTCGTGGAATCCAGCCGTTCCTGCAACCTTCGGCGCCGTTCCATACACATCGTTTACAGCCACGTACAACCTCGAAGGCGACTACGAGATCCGCTACGAGCTTTCTGGCGGAGAAAACAATGCAGAAAACCCGGCAAGCTACAATGTAGAAACAGGCCGCATTACCTTACAGCCTGCAACCCGCTACGGCTATGCTTTCAGCGGCTGGTATGCAGATTCTGAGCTGACAGAACCGCTTACCGAAATCCCGGAAGGCTCTACCGGAAGCAGGACACTGTATGCGGGCTGGAAAGCCACCGTCTTTACGGTGACGTTTGACTTACAGGCGCAGGGCGTAAAGGACGCAGATTCTTTCACGCCGCGCGCAGTGTCCTATGACCGGACATACGGGCTTTTGCCGCAGCCCATCCGCGCAGGCTACACATTCACCGGCTGGAACCTTTCTCCCGACGGAACGGGAGCCGCAGTATATGCAGGCACACCGGTTACCCAAACTGAGGACCATACGCTGTATGCGCAGTGGCAGGCAAAAACGTACACGGTGTCCTACAACGCAAATGAAGGCATCGGAACCATTTCCTCAGTTACCGCACCCTACGATTCGACCGTGGAGCTTCCGGCCAACGCCTTTTTCCGGGACGGCTACAGCTTCTACGGCTGGGCAACCGAAAAAAAGCCGCTGGAGCAGAATGTATATTCTCCCGGCGAGCACATCCCCGTCACCAGGTCTTTTACCGTATTCGCAATCTGGAAGCCGCATGCATACACCATCAGGTTTGACGCAAACGGCGGAGAAGGCGAAATGCAGTCCCTGCCGACGCTCTATGACGCAAAAACAGCCTTACCAAAATCGCTCTTTTCCCGCTCCGGCTGGCAGTTTGCAGGCTGGTCACTGGATAAAAACGCAGCAACAGCCGACTATTCAGACCGCATTTCCGTAAAGAATCTGACTCCGGAAGACAACAAGGCCGTCACATTATACGCAGTCTGGTGGCAGCCAACCATTTCTTTCGACATCGGCGAAGGAAGCAGCGGAGGAACCGGCCAGCAGGTGCTGTTCGGAAAAACCAGCACGCTAAAAACGGCAGAGGAACTTTCCCTGCAGCGCATCGGCTATACATTCAGCGGCTGGAGCACGACGTACGGCTCTGAAAAAATCACCTATACCGACGGACAGACTGTCACGCTGACAAAGGACACAAAGCTGTATGCCGTCTGGACACCAAATACCTATGCCGTAACCTTTGTCGCAGACGGCATTGCAAAAACCCGCAAAACCGTAACCTACGAAAAAAAATACAACGCGCTCCCGGAGCCGGAACTGCATG
>JAILRG010000116.1 GCA_024698325.1 Treponema sp. | reverse complement strand
TGTGGAGAAGCGCATGGCAGAAACCGGAACTCCGATGGATGACGCTCATCTGGAAGACATGCTGAGCTTCTGGAGAGAGGCAAAAAAGAGCGGTAAGTAGACGCCGGAGCGGCCGCCTTGTGTGACAGAGCTGTCTGCACTGCCAGCTGCTATTGTACGCCAGCCCCGCCGTTTTGTGTGATGGCGCGTGCAGTCGCTATGGTGCGGTTCGCCCTGCCAGTCGGCATTGCACGCCCCACCGCCGTGTGTGACAGGACGGTTCGCCCTGCCAGCCGGCATTGCACGTGTTCGCGCTTCCCTAAAACAGCCGCTGCTTTTTTCCGTTTCCTATAGTCTTTCCACTGATTTTTTAGTACAATAAAACCATGAATACAAAGACTATTCTTGCAGAAGAAGACGAAAAGAAAAAAGACGGTGCAGGGCAGGACGCGCTTGCAGAAAAGTTCCTGAAGACACGCCAGATTATTTTGAGTGGCGAAGTAAACCACGAAAACGCGGAAAAAGTCATTAAGCAGCTTTTGCTTCTTGAAGCAGACAGCGATAAGCCGATTTACCTCTATATCGACAGTCCTGGCGGCTCCATCGACGACGGCTTTGGTATTTACGACATGATTCGCTTTATAAACGCACCGGTATACACGATTGGAACCGGTCTTATTGCAAGCATGGGCGCAATGATTCTGCTTTCTGTGCCAAAAGAGCGCCGTTTTGCGCTTCCGAACAGCCATTATCTGATTCACCAGCCGCTTATCGGCGGTGCTTTCCGTGGCGTTGCTACCGACCTTGAAATTCAGGCGGTGGAAATTGCAAAGGCAAAGGCAAAAATCGTAAAGATTATCGCAGAAGAAACAGGCAAATCTGAGGAACAGGTGCTTGCCGACACAGACCGCGACTGCTGGCTTACTGCAGACGAAGCGCTGGACTACGGCCTTGTTTCAAAAGTCATCGCAAAACGCGCTGACTTGCCTAAATAACCGCTTCTTAGTATTGTAACGATGATTTTCGACTTAACCGATTCACTTGCTGCGGCTATTCTGTACGCAATGGAAAATCAGGAAGAGCGCTCTGTGCTTGATGCGGAGCATGCGCTTCTGGTGCCCGCTGGCAGTGTGGCGGTTGACGGCGAAAAAGTGTATTCACTCCCTCAGTGGACGAGCGCTGACGGGTTTAAAATGCTGGAAGACTTTGTGTTCAGTCTGGGTGAATCTGCCGCAAAGGCGGAGTTAAAGGCTGTGCTGATTTCCGGCAGGGGGGTGTTCAGAAATTTCAAGAATGTGCTTAAATCATTCCCCGAGGTTGAGCGAAGATGGCATGTCTTTAAGGACATGCAGCTGCGAAGCCGTCTGATGGAATGGTACAACGCATTGCGAGAATCGTGGGGTCTGGAGGCTCTGGCGCAGGATTTTGACGAATACGACGACCTGACAGAGCAGGATTTTACATTCAGCACATACGATGCCGCTCGGGACGCGGATGGTGTGGCGTACGCAGCGCATGCGGTGGCAGAAGAGCTTTCGAAAACATACGCCGGTGAATTAGGACGCGCCGCGGCAGATTTATTTTTAGCTTGCTGCAGTCGGGTGCTTCCTGAACAGAAAAGCGGCCTGGTATGCCGTTCATTCACTGATGACTTTGCCGGATGTCTGTTATTTGCTCCCTGTCCGTCCCCGGCAAAAGAAACGGTTGTCTTGACTGATTTTTTTGTCGTTCAGAATTACCGCGGGCTTGGTATTGCACGGGAGCTTATGATGCACTGTCTTTCTCAGCTGAAAGAACGCGGAATTCACTGGTTTATTATTGCAAATACAACGATTCCCCAGACGCTGGATTCCCTGATTGCCCGCATGGGTTTTGAAAGAAAGGGAACAGTTCTGGCGGCAGACGTAACTAAGTTTTGAGCCGGGTTTTGTACACCGGCCTTTTGTAAGGAGATGAAAAATGGCTTTTAGACGTAATGAAGAACTTGATATGAATCAGGTTGCAGCTTTCCTGCAGGATGCAGTAAGCAAGGTAAAATCAGGCGAGGATCTTGCAACGCTTGAAGAACTCAAAAAAGTATTTAAGAAAAACGTACCGCTTACACTGCGCTCATATGTCGCTTCTTACCTTTTGAAAAATGCACGCGGCGCTATTTATCACTTTAACAGCCGCTCTAACCGTGAAGATTACAGAAGCCGCCGCGAAGGTTCAGAAGAACGCCGCGCACGCTTTGAGCAGAGCCGCGAGCGCTATAACCGCGAAGAGAATGCAGAGCCGAGAGAGCGTGCACCGCGCGTACACATTGATCCGGCTGCAGCTGCAACCGTGTTCGTGTCTATCGGACGCAACCGCCGCGTGTTTCCGCGCGACCTGGTAGGCCTTTTCATCAGTGTGGCAGGCCTTGACCGCGAGCGCATCGGCGACATCCGCGTGCTTGCAAACTACTCTTTTGTTCAGCTTTTCGCAGAAGATGCAGAGAAGGCTATCAATGCACTGAACGGCTATGACTATCGCGGTCGCAAGCTGAGCGTAAGCTACTCAAAGCAGCGCGAGGACGGCTCTGAGGACGAAAGCTTTGCAGAGGCAGCCGCTGCTCAGGCAGATGCTGTGCAGGTCGAAGTTGAAGAGCGCGTTCCGGATGTAGAAAACCGCTCAGCTCCGGTTGTAGACAGCTTTACACAGACTAACAGCGATACAATGGAAGCTCAGGCTGCATTTGCCGCTCAGCAGGAAGCTCAGGCTCAGATGACCGACGAGGAAATCTTTGCCGCACGCGCCCCTCGCTCAAGCTCTTCTGCAGACCTGTAGGTACTGGTATGACGCCGCTTCTTTTGCAAACCGGCCCGCTTGGGGTAAATACGCTGATTGTTCCCTTGTGCGGAAACCGTGCATTTGTAGTTGATCCGGCGTCTTGCAGTTTTTGTGGCGACGAAAATGTAGTTGTGCGCACCTTGCAGCAGCTCGATTTGACACCTGTCGCCATCATCCTGACGCATGGCCATTTCGACCATGTGGCAGGCCTCCCCGTTTTACGAAAGACCTATCCCACTATTCCAATCTTAATTCATGAAGCAGATGCTGACTACTTAGGCGAAAACAGCCGGACGATGCAGGAACGCGACCTTTCCAAAATGGGCTTTTCTGTATTTACGAACTCCGTAAGCGGCCTGCCTGCAGCATCGGCGTTTTTAAAAGATGAGGCAACGCTTGGCGAGTGCATGAAGGGCCTGTGGAATCCGGACTGCTGTGAGGGAAATGACTGCGCAGCCCTGGAAGGCTGGCGGGTGCTCCATACGCCGGGACATACAAAAGGCTCCTGCTGCCTGTATAACAAGTCGGAAAAACTGCTTTTAAGCGGAGACACGCTGTTTTACATGTCATGGGGGCGTACCGACCTCGCCGGTGGCAGCGAATCCCAGATACGAAAGAGCCTGAAGCGCATACGAGAAGTTGTCGCACCCGACACGCTTGTGTATCCGGGGCATGACAAGTATGCCTTTGCCTTGAGCGAAATGCTGTAAGCGGCTAAAAAGCTTTTCTTCGCGGGTGAGAACCTCCCGCATCTACCACAAGAGATTGAATTCGCCGGTGTGCGGCAGATACGGCTGAAAGCTGAACGTGTTTCCGTCGCCTGTTATCTGATAGTAGCCGAATGTACATGCCGGCGATTCTGGAGATGCGTTCGCACGGAGCGTGACGATAGCAAACGTGTGCGGTTGTCCGCCGCGTGGCCGGGAACAGCTTCCCGGATTTAAGAGCGTTACTGCGTCCTTTTCCTGAACGTTTGCAATATGCGTGTGTCCGAAAAAAACGATGTCCGCATTCTGTATTGCCGCCGCATCGTAGAGGCCTCGGCTGTTGTAATAGACATCGTAGCTGTGCCCGTGCGTAAGCAGGATTCGTTTCCCGGCCGCTGTCAGAAGCAGTTCTTTCGGGAGCGAAACTTCCGCAGCTTCATCTACCCCCGGATAAAACCACCCGCTCTCAAAATCCCCGTTACCGCGGACGATGGCGGCGACCGGCGGTATGCATTCCGGCGGCAGTGATGCAAGTTTTTTACAGGCGGCGGTCTCGAAGACAGAAAGTACATCCTGTGCGCCGTCTCCGCAAAAGCAGAGTGCGTCGCAGTCTTTTCCGAACTGCTGTACTATGGCGCGAACGACGGAGAAGCTTCCGTGGGAGTCAGAAATGACCAGAATGCGCACCTGCTCTTTTACTGCCAGTGCGCTGATGTCTGCCGGTGAGCCAAAGAGAAGTGACTGTTGCTGACGGAAATCTGTCACGGACTGCCTCACCTGGAATTATTGAAAGATAAAGTGATTCGCCGCCTGAATGCCGCTTTCGGCATCGGTGTAATGGCTGATGGTGCGCTGATTTCCGACGATGTTCTGCACAAAGTTCAGCAGGCTGCTGTCAGCAGGAACGGGACCGCGGAGCGAAATCATTTCCTGGATGGAATTGAAAACGAGCGTTTCGATGTCAAAATCTTGCGTGACCTGTACTTCTTCCTGCAGTGCGGTATTCTCGCCGGCGCTTGCGTAGTCAAGCACAAAGTCGGCTGTAGCCTCGGACGCGAGCACTTCATCCTGCGGGAACAGCGTAAAAACCGGGTAGGGGAGCGTGCCGCCGTTTGCATCCTGCATTTTTGAAAGCGGAATGTTCATGCCTTCCGGCGCGCCTAAAATCAGTATGCCGGCAAGCTCCTGCCCTTCCAGAATCGAGGCGAGCTTACTGATGCGCGTCCTTCCGCTTACCTCAAAATCATCCGGGTAGACGTATATCTGGATGAGACCGTCTGCCTCCTCGCTTTCTACGCCATAATCCCGGTCAAGCAGCTCCCGGATTCTCTCGATGAATACGGCGTCGTTGTAGCCGTAGCCCAGCACGACGCAGATGTGTTTTTCTGAAAGGTAGCTGCGGGTTTCGTCGTCTATGTGGACGAGCTTCTGTGCCCGTTCTGGAAGCTGCTCCTCAGGTGCCTTTGCCTGCGTGTTTTTTTTCTGACAGCCGGTAAAAATAAGCGCGCCAAGCGTAAGCGCGGTCACAAAAGTCAAAAGAGATGCGGTGAGTGCTGTTCTTTTCATGATAAAAAAAAGTATACCAGATTAAAGTGTGCTTTGGAATACTGCTGCCATGCTGAGGGGCGGCAGGCCCCTCTAAAAAGCAGGTGCGTTTATTCTCCCTTTGGCACCGTTACAGAAATGACAACGCGAGCTGTTTTGGGGCCGCTGGAGCCGGAGATTGTTTCGACTGCAGGGGATTGCGAAGCCGGTGCCTGGACGACAGTTTCGACTGTCGCCTGCGTGGTTGTGCTTCCGCCGGTGCTGGTCGCCTCTTGGGCGGCGTGGCTTTGCGTAGAAGAAACGCCAGCGTCGCTTTCCGACACTTCTGTTGCCTGCCCCTGCGAAACGATGACTTCGCCGCGGTGTGAGGCCTCGGCTACCGTGCCTTCGCTTTCACCTGTCAGGAGGGCGCCGTCTGGGCTTTTGTCCTCTTCGTCCTCTGCAATCTGCGCCTCGGGAATGTCAGTCTTTCGTACGGAGACGTTTCTCTCGTGGGTCGTGACCTGCGTGCCGCCGAATTTGACTTCGGTGGAAAAATTAGTGCCGCGCACAGAAGCGGTTGCTACCGGGCTTCTGACAGTAAAGCCTACGCGGCGGTTTTCGCTTTTCTGTACGTCTGATTTAAGCGAGCCGGTATCCAAAAACAGGCGCGTCTCGTCCCTGTTTCCTTTTTCGGAAAGCTGTTCTACTGTCAGCCGGCATAAGGCGTCCATGGTGACGGTAGAGTTTTTTATCTTTAAGATGACTTCGGACTTAAAGCCGGTCTGAATCACGTCCCCCTTGCTGACGACAGCCCCGCTGGTGAGCGGCTGCCAGACGCCGCCTTTCATGATTTCTGCCTTTCCTTTTGTGGAAACAACGGTTGCGTCAAAGGCGTATGAAGCGCAAGCTGCTAAAAATGCAAGTGCGGTAATAACTGCTTTTTTCATAGTCTGCCTCCTGTCTTAGAATGAAATTGCGGCATAGAGCGATGCGGAGCTCTTGTCGTATGCAGAATCTTCCTTATCCTTGTACTGATACGCACTAAGGCAAAGGGAAACGTCGCTTGCAATCTGCCAGTTCGCACCGGTCTGCCACTGAAAGCCCTCGTATTTGCATGTGGATTCCTGTGCATCAAAAATCGCATCTGCGCCGAGAGAAAGCAGAAGCTGGCGTACCGGTTTTACAGAGGTGGAAAGCCCTGCCAGAAAAAGCCCGGTGTACTCAGTCCGTTCTCCGTATGATTTTACTGCCGTCTGGCTCGTGATGCTCTCAAATGCCTTGAACGGCCCCTGCTCGCCGGAAGCATACAGCGCGTTTACGGTAAAGGTGAGCGCATGGATTCCCGTGTAGAGCGCAAGTGAGCCTTTGGAAAGGTTCGTCAGGTCGTTCTCGCCGTCAAACTGGCGCAGCCCCAGACTGGAACTGACCGTGTAGTACAGGCGTGGTAGAATCGGCCCGTTGAATGCAATCGTCGCGTACATGCGGTTAAAGCGTTCTTTTTCGGTGCGAAAGGCGCCGACTACCTGTGCGGTGACCGTCTGGTTCCTGAAAACGTTCGGTACGGACACGGTTCCAAGTCCTATGACGTATTTGTCTGCCAGCTCGTATTTTTTCTCAGGATCTTCGGGAGCATAGCCGCTTTCGTCCAGCATGGAAACGGTGCGCGTATTTAAAAGGCCGGTGTAGGCGCCGTATGCCGAAAGGTTGATGTACGGAGAAGCATAGCCTGCAGAAACGCCGTCGGCGGTCTGGCTGTAGATAATGCCTGTCGCATCTGCCGTGCCGAATCGTCCTGCTGCCAGCAGAACTGTGCCTCCGCCCTGTGTCACGTGGTTTACCGAAAGCTTTGCAAGCGACAGGTCAAACAGCGACTCGTCATCCGGGTCTTTTGCCTCTTCTTCAACATTAAACACATCGATGTACTTGGTTTTGTAGCGGTACAGGCCTTCCGTGGTAAAGTAAGCGGACTTTCCGAACGGAATCCTGATCCAGGCGCTTATGCTGTCGTTCTGGTCAAGCTTCATTTCGGAGGCTTTATTTCCCTCCAGTACGGAGCTGTTGGCGGCCAGTGCACCAAAATCCATGCTCCAGGCGGCTGCTGCGAGCGAAAATGCTCCGCAGAAAAGAAGTGCAGTCTTTTTCATTTTGCACCTCCGGAAATAGAAATGCAGCCGTTCATAACGGCAATAGTGTCGCGTCCGTTTACCGTCTGCGATGGATCTGCTCTTTCGGGTATAACGCCGCGCGCTTTTAGTTCGCGTATGGCGTATCGTGGGGTATGGAACAGGCTGTAAAAAAGCCCGCCGGAAGCGCCGGTTACATGCATGTACATGTTGGCAAGCTCTTTCAGTTTGATGGCGTCATCAGGCGACCGCTTCTCTGAAATATAGCCTGCCGTTACCATCTGATCGAATGCCGACTGCTCTGTAAGCTCATCGCTGACTGCATTTCCATCGCGATCAGTAAGGTATGCGGCTGCAAGGTAAGCTGCCTGTGCGCATGTTGTCTCCCTGGCTTTGAGTATACTGCTGATTTTTTCTGCGCTTTGTGCAGATGCAGTCATAGCTAGCAGCAACAATGTCGTTATGAGTACGGGTGTTTTTTTCATACGCGCTCCAATTTAAAATTGCTTTCAGTAAAGTATAACATGTGATATACTTCTTGTCATGGAAAAAAAGCGAGAAAATGTGTTCTTAAAGAAGAGCGCCCGGCGCATACTTGTCCTTGCTGTCAGCCTGTTCTGGATTGTACTGACAGCATTCGGCCTGCTGCAGAAATTTGACTACAGGCTGTATGATTTGCTGCTCGGACTGCATTCTGCGCCGCCGTCCCGGCCGGAACTGCTTTTTGTGGAAGTCGACAATCAGTCGCTCGAAGCTATGGGGCCGTGGCCCTGGACGCGCGACAAGCTTGCGGATGCGTTGCTCCGCATGAAGGAGCTTGGTGCCCAGACGGCAGTTTTTGATATTGAATACCTTTCTCCTTCTAATCTGGGCGTCGCTCCTGATGCCGCAGAAAAGCTTGCCTCTGCTTTTGCTGCTGAAAAAAATGATATTGCTGATTTAGTCGGTGAGCTTACCGGCGCTGTCACTTCGGGCTTTGTCACCAAAAAAGAGCTGCCTGCCATGGCGGACGAGATGATTGACAGCTACATCAATCCCGGCATAGACGCGCTGCTTGCATCCGTTCAGAAAAGCGTGTACCGGGATAACGATGCTTTTTTTGCCGGCGCACTGCAGTTTTTTGGAAACAGCTGGCTTACAATCAATATTGTCGACATAGAAACCAAAAACAGCGCAGAAGATGAGGCGTATGTTGTCAACCGCTTTCTGCTTGACAATGTAGAAGACCCCGATGACAGAATCCGCGAGTCAAACCTGTATTACGCGCTTGATCAGGGAAATGATCTGGGCTTTGCGCCGACGCTCCCGCTTTTTATGCGGCATGCCTCTGGCGCCGGTTTTACCAACATCGTCCTTGACAGCGACGGAAGCCGGCGGCGCGTCGAGCTGCTTCATAAGCACGGAACTGGAGACGAGGCACGGTATGTCGGTCAGCTGACCTTTGCGCCGCTTCTGGAAATCTGCAGCCCCGAAAAAATCGTGCGTTCGCGGTCCGGCATAAAGCTGGTGCAGGCGCTGCTTCCGGGAGACACTGCCCGCCGTGACGTTACGATTCCGCTGGATTCGCACGGCCGCATGCTCATCAACTGGCTGCACCGGGAATTCAAGGATTCCTTCCGGCACGAGAGCGTGTTCTTCCTGTATCAGCTGGAGCAGATGGAAAAAAACATTGTTGCGTACCTGTCGGCGCTGGACGGCTTTTCTCTCTGGGATGCCGACGGAAAGACGATGGATTACAGCAGCGAAGTTCACGGGCTTGCAGCGTATTATGATCAGCTCTGCGCGTTCCGGGAATCCCTTTTGGATGCCTGCCAGGGCTATGACGTTTCCGGCGAAGCTGTAGGCGGTGCGCTTACAGCAGAGGATTACAAAGAGTATTTTGCTGCCCGTGCCGCTTTTTTTGACGGGGTTTCCGCTTTTCTTGCGGCAGGTCACGATAAGCTGATTGCTGCCCGCCTGGCGGAGATGTCGGCGGAACTGGGCGAAGAACAGGCTTCCTCACTTGGCGCAGAGATTGCTGAGATCTTTTCCGGCCTGTCCCACGAGAGCGGCCTGTATGCGGAAACCTTTGCAG
The DNA here is from genome assembly GCA_024698325.1 of Treponema sp. Taxonomy (GTDB): domain Bacteria; phylum Spirochaetota; class Spirochaetia; order Treponematales; family Treponemataceae; genus Treponema_D. The sequence continues at coordinate 7,503 of JAILRG010000116.1, read as the reverse complement.
AACTTTCTGAAAGTTACCGTGGCTCCTTCTGCATTATCGGCGAAACTGCCAGCAGTACGACCGACTTGGGGAACACTCCTTTTAACCGGGCGTATCCGAATGTCGGTACCCACGCAAATGTGTACAATACGATTGTGCAGCAGGATTTTATCCGCCCCTTGCACTGGCTTCCATTCTCGCTGATTGTGCTGGCGCTTGCATTTGCTGCCGCGCTCAGAAGTGAAAAGGGTGCGACGCTGCGGTATAACACGGCGTCGCTTGTGGTGGCGGTCCTTGCCATTGCATTTCCGCCCCTCGCGATGATGTTTTTTGCCGTATATATTCCCGCCATTACGCCGGGCGCCATTGCTGTCAGCGCAGCTCTTGCGGTAATGCTCCTGAACTTCCTTGCAAGTGACAAGGATAAGCGCTTCCTTCGCAATGCATTCAGTACCTACCTTGCGCCGTCTGTCGTAGATCAGATTGTAAAAAATCCGGAAAAGCTTAAGCTTGGCGGCGACGAAAAGGTGATGACGGCGCTTTTCAGCGACATACGTTCCTTTTCTACGTTTAGCGAAAAGGTCACGCCGACAGAACTCGTCAACATTCTGAATGATTATCTGGGTGCCATGAGCGACCGGATACTTGAAGCGGAGGGTACCATAGACAAGTACATTGGAGATGCCATTGTTTCGTTCTTTGGTGCACCGGTAGACCTTGAAAACCATGCCTACAGCGCCTGCTATGCGGCGGTCCGTATGAAACAGGCGGAAAAAGCGTACAATGACGTGCATTTTACTAACGGCGATATTCCTATGAAGCTTGAGACGCGTATCGGCATTAACAGCGGCAGCATGGTTGTGGGAAATATGGGAACCAATGCAAAATTCAACTACACGATGATGGGCGACAATGTAAACCTTGCAAGCCGTCTGGAAGGCGTGAATAAGGACTATGCTTCCTGGATTCTGGTAAGCGAAGCCACCTGGAGCCTTGCGGAGAGCGGCAGCTGTAAGGGGAAGCTGGTTTTCCGCAAGCTGGACAGGGTGCGCGTTGTCGGAAAGGAAGTTTCCGTGCAGGTGTACAATGTTATCGGCATTCGAAGTGAAATGACTCAGGCTCAGATAGAGGCTGCGGAGGTGTTTGACAGCGCAAGCGACGCGTATCTTGCCGGCGATTTTGAAAAGGCGCTCTCGCTTTACGAGAAGGCGCAGTCTCTGGCAGCCCCCGAGGACGGCACGCCCGCGATTTTCGTGCAGCGCTGTAAAGATTTCATTGCCGAAGGTAAGCATGGCCCGTGGGATGGAGTTTACGTCATGAAAGATAAGGGGCACGACTAAATCGCGCCGTCCATGGCGCGATTTAGTCAGCGATGTTTTGCCTGCGGCAAAAATCGTCGTGCATGTACTGCGGGTGCCATCCATGGCACGCACGCCGTCCATGGCGCGATTTAGTCAGCGATGTTTTGCCTGGGGCAAAAATCGCCGGGCATGTACTGCGGGTGCCATCCATGGCACGCACGCCGTCCGTGGCGCGATTTAGTCAGCGATGTTTTGCCTGCTCTTTTTTATAGTAGGTCAAACTTCGAGTTTTGACAGTATCGAAAGCTCGCAGGTTCCCAGCAGAACCGCCCGCTTGAAACCGCAGTTGTGCGAAATAGGAAAACGACTCCCTGCGGTCGCGCGCACAAGGCGGTTTCGCGGTCGAACCTGCTTCCCACCTGCGCATTTCTGTCACAAGCAGAACTCGATGTTTTGCCTGCTCCTTTTTATAGTAACATATCCTCAGCTTTTTTATTGTCTTTTTCCCTGTATTTATATAGAATGGCTCAAAGTTTTTTCTGCCGACGCTTGTGCGGACGGCTGATGTGAGGAATGTATGCTGACACTGAAATTTGGCGGCACTTCTATGGGAAGTGCCCGCAGAATCCTTGATTCCGTTGCTATCATGATAGACCGCGCAAAGACCGGTCGCATAAGCGTGATTGTTTCCGCTGTTGCAGGCGTTTCAAACGCGCTGCAGGCTGCTATTGACGGCTGTGTTGCCGGAACCGGAACCCCTGCTGCCTATGTGGATGCCCTCAGAAAGATTCACGAAGACATTTGTAATGAAATTCACGCGGACGTGCAGGGCTTTATTGCCGCTGACGTCCTGAAAAAAATCGAGCCGAACTTTGTGGAGCTGGAAAAACTGCTTTCCGGCGTTGCGACCTTCGGCGAATGCCCGGTTTCCATCCACTGCCGGATTATGGGCATGGGCGAATTGTGCTGCGTGCCGATTGTAAACGCCGTGCTCGTTGCAAAGGGGGAGCGCGTGCTTCTGCTCGACAGCCGCAAGTTCATCTTTACGACCGGCGACCAGAAAGAAGGCGAGCCTGACTATGTGCGCACGAGCGAGGCGCTGGGAAAATACCGCGATGGCGCAGAAAACGACCAGCCGCAGGTTCTACTGTTCCCGGGCTTTGTCTGCTCATGGAGAGCACATTCCGAAGACAAGGACACCATGGGGCTTTTGGGACGCAACGGCTCCGACTTTAGCGCCGCAATCATCGCTGCCGGACTTGGTGCAGAAAAAACAGAGTTCTGGACAGACGTTGACGGCATCTACACCGCCGACCCGCGCATTGTAAGCGACGCAATCCTCGTGCAGGATATGACGTATGAAGAGGCAATGGAGCTTTCGTTCTTCGGAAGCAAGGTCCTTCATCCAAAAACACTCGCTCCGCTTGCCGCAAAAGGCATTGAAGCCTGGAGTCTGAACAGTCACAACCCGTCTGCGCGCGGCACCCGTATCGGAAAAGGCCCATTTGAAAGCGAAAAGCTTGCAGGCCCGGTCCGCGGCATTTCCAGCCTTAAGAACACCGCCATGGTCAGCGTAAGCGGAAGCGGCATGAAGGGACGTTCTGGCATGGCAAGCCGTATTTTTGCCGCTGTAAGCCGCGCCGGCATTTCCGTGCTGCTTATCACTCAGTCTTCCTCTGAATATACGATTACGTTCTGCGTGCGCCAGAGCCAGGCGCAGACAGTGCGCGATGTCCTTACTGCGGAATTCGATCTTGAAATCCGTGACCATGTGATTAACGCCATCGAAGTGCAGAACGACTGCGCTATCGTGAGTATCGTCGGCGACGGCATGAAAGAAAACCGCGGTGTTGCCGGAAAATTCTTTGATGCGCTTTCTAGCCGCGGCATCAACATTCTGGCAATTGCCCAGGGCTCCAGCGAGCGTTCAATTTCTACGGTTGTAAACGGCGTAAACGGTGACCTGGCCGTAAAAGCCGCTCACTTGTTCTTCTTTAACACAGCGCAGCCGATTGAGGTATTTGCATTCGGTGCCGGTACTATCGGCGGTGCGCTCATCGATCAGATTCGTGACCAGCAGAAAAAGCTCCGCGCGCAGAACGTGGACATCAAGGTTGTGGCAATCGGCACAATCGACGGCATGATTATGGACGGCAACGGCCTGAATCTTGAAAACTGGCGCGAGGACAGCAAAAAAGCTACCCGCAAGGCAAACGTGGACGACATCCTGCAGTTTGTGCGCGAAACAAAGCCGTTGAATCCGATTTTCGTAGACTGCACTGCAAGCTACGACCTTCCGGAGCGCTACCTCGACATCCTTGCTGCTGGCATGCACATCGCAACCCCGAATAAGCGCGCAAATTCCATGAGCATGGATTTCTACCGCAAGCTGCGTACGGTCGCAAACAAGGCGCACCGCCGCTTCCTGTATGAAACAAACGTCGGCGCAGGCCTTCCGATTATCGATACGCTGCAGAACCTGTTTAAAAGCGGCGACTGCCTCACCGGCTTTAACGGTATCATGTCCGGCTCGCTCTCATACATCTTTGGAAAGCTTGATGAGGGCAAGAAGTTCAGCGAGGCCGTGCTTGAAGCAAAGGAACTGCGCTACACCGAGCCGGACCCGCGCGACGACCTTAAAGGTACCGATGTCGCAAGAAAAGCGCTCATCATTGCGCGCGAAGCCGGCATGAGCATAGAACTTGCCGACATCAAGATGAACAGCATATTCCCGGCGGACTTCAACATTGAAGGCACGACTGAAGAGTTCCTCAAGCGCCTGCCTGAAGTAGACGACTACTTTGCCAAAAAGATGGCAGACCTTAAAAAGCAGGGCAAGGTGCTCCGCATGGGCGCTTCCATTAAGGACGGCAAGGTCAGTGTGGGCATGCTCGAAGTCAGCGCAGATAATCCGCTGTACGGCGTGCGCGGCGGCGAAAATGCATTCGTATTCGAGACTGCGCGCTATACTCCGATTCCGCTGACAGTCCGCGGGTATGGAGCTGGCGCCGGAGTTACAGCTGCCGGTGTCTTCGGTGATATCTTGCGCACTGTAAGCTTCAACCCAGAAAATTAACCCCGTAAGGAAGTTGGCTCATGATTATCGTATTAAAAAACGGCATTACCGAGGCTGAAAAAGCGAACATAAAAAACGTGCTTTCCGAGCATAAGTTTAAGCTGAACGAGCTTAAGGGCGAAGAAAGCACCGTGCTTGCAGCGGTCGGTAAACTTGCGATGGATACACGCGAGGTGGAAGTGCTCCCTGGAGTCGAACGCGTTATTCCCATTTCCAAGCCGTACAAGCTGGCAAGCCGCGAGTTTAAGCCGGAAAATACGATTATCGAGATACCGAACAACCGCGGGCAGATTATCCGCGTCGGCGGAAGCCGCGTTGTGGCGATTGCCGGCCCCTGCGCCGTCGAGAGCCGTGAGCAGATGCTCGAAGCGGCTGCCGCTGTAGCAAAAAGCGGCGCTGTCATGCTGCGTGGCGGCGCCTATAAGCCGCGCACCAGCCCGTATTCATTCCAGGGGCTGGGCGAAGAGGGCCTGCGCTATCTGAAAGAAGCCGGCGAAAAATACGGCCTTCCTGTTGTGACCGAAATCGTTGCAAGCGAAAATATCCCAGTTATGAAAGACTATGTTGACGTGTACCAGGTGGGCGCGCGCAACATGCAGAACTTTGAGCTTTTAAAGAAACTCGGTGCACTCGGAAAGCCCGTCATCTTAAAGCGGGGCCTTTCTGCCACGATTGAAGAGCTGTTGATGGCGGCAGAATACCTGCTTTCAAGTGGCACCGACAAAGTTATCCTCTGCGAGCGCGGCATCCGCACCTACGAAAAAGCCACCCGTAATACGCTCGACTTAAGTGCAATTCCGATTTTGCGCGGCATGACACACCTTCCGATAATCGTTGATCCCAGCCACGCTGTCGGCATCCGCGACAAGGTTCCGCCGATGGCGCTTGCTGCCATTGCAAGCGGCGCTGACGGCATTATCGTGGAGATGCACTGTCATCCCGAAAAGGCGCTTTCCGACGGCGCGCAGTCTCTCTATCCCGAGCAGTTTGACAAGCTCATGCGTGATATAGAAGCGCTTGCTCCGGTCGTGGGAAAAGAAGTTGCGCATATCCGCGCCCCCGAAGCCGAAAAACGCGCTGATTCAGCTGGCAGCGGACAAACTGGAGCTGGAACAAAAGCAATCTGTGCCTACAGCGGTAAGCGCGGAGCCTACGCGGAGCAGGCTATCGGCCTGTATTTTGGAGACAGCGTGCAGGCGATGGCTGTAGACGGCTTCCGCGATATTTTCCAGTCGGTGGTCGACGGAAAAGCTGATTACGGCATGGTGCCGATTGAAAACAGCCTTGCCGGTTCCGTGTATCAGAATTATGACAATCTTACGCAGTTTGAGGATGTGTCGATTATCGGCTCTGTCACGCTGCGTATCGAGCATGCGCTGCTTGGCGTAAAAGGCACCACGCTGGAAACCATAAAGAACGTGTATTCTCATCCCCAGGGATTGAGCCAGTGCCACAATTTTCTGTACGAGCATAAAAACTGGACGCAGATTGACGCGGTTTCGACCGCAACAGCCGCCGCTCTGGTTGCAAAGGCTGGCTCCACCGAAAATGCCGCCATTGCAAGCGCCGTAAATGCACCGCTCTACGGTCTTGAAGTCATAAAGGAAGACATCATTGACGATCCGCGGAACTATACGCGCTTTGTGCTTATAACCGCAAACCATGTTGTCGGCGCAGGCGAAAAAGATGCGGCGGATGCTGCTGCCAGCGCATTCAAAAAGCAGAGCGGCGAGGGTGTTTCTCCGAATATGGTCTCGTTCGTGTTCAGTGTATCAAACGAGCCGGGCGCCCTGTATAACTGTCTGGGCATTTTTCAGGAGGCGGGCCTGAACCTGAGCCGCCTCGAAAGCCGTCCGATTGCAGGTAAACCCTGGAGATACTGGTTCTATGCCGACGCCCAGCTTTCGCCGGATCATAAGGATGCCGAAGGCTATGTGCGCGGCATTCTTGATGCATTAAAGGCAAAGGCTGAGGACGTGCGCCTTTTAGGCGTCTACAGCGGTCAGTAGGAAAAAGCCTCTGTCGCGCTTGTATGATTTTGAGGTAACCCGCATTGGCGCCACCGGCTTTGCCGCTGATGCGGAGTTTGTAAGGAGGATTTTATGTCAAAGTATGTACTTTCTGTACTCGTAGAGAATCACGCGGGCGTTTTGAGCCGTGTTTCGGGCTTGTTCAGCCGCCGGGGCTACAATATCGACAGCCTGACCGTCTGCGAAACGTACAACCCCGGTCAGAGCCGCATGACAATTGTTGTTGAAGGCGATGAATACACGCTTGAGCAGATTAAAAAACAGCTTTCTAAGCTCGTTGAAGTGATTTCAATCCTGCATTGTGAACCTGCGTCTACCTGTGAGCGCGAAATGGCGCTTATCAAAGTTCAGGCAAAGGGAACTGACCGCGCCGTCATCATCGAAACGTGTGACATTTTCCGTGCGCATATTGTTGACGTTGGCACCGAGTCTGTCATCGTCGAAGCAACGGGAAGTGAAGAAAAGATTTCAAGCCTTATCCGCCTTCTCGAGCCATACGGCATCATGGAGCTTGCAAAAACCGGTCTTACGGCAATGCAGCGTGGTGCTGTTGTGATGCAGTAGGCCGCTGCGTGCTTTTTATCCAGCGGCTTTCTGTTACCTGCCAGTGAATGCTTCCGTCGCTTTCTGTAACGTCTGCCTCGGCTATGCGGCAGACGGGAAGCGTAAGCGGAAAGAGAGACGGGGCTTTTTCCTGCGTCATGCGGTCGGAGACAGCCTCTGTTCTGGTGCCGGATTTTGAAGCGAGCGCGTCTGTTTTAGAAAGCCCGTCGATGGTGCGGGCGAGCGTGAGCGTGCCTTCTGTGAAAGCCGCGACTGTAGCTGTGTCTGGAGCCGCGCCGGCAGATTGCGTGTCCGTAAAGCTTGCTGCTTTGCTAGCGAGAGCCGCGCCTGTAGCTGTGTCTAGAGCCGCGCCGGCCGATGCGCCCGTAGCTGTGATTGCCGCTGAGCCTGGCGGTGTATGTGCAGCTGTGACTGCCGCTGCGTCTGTAGCAGCCTCTGCCCTTGTAGCAGCCTTTGTGAAAATCCTTGCAGGACAGAAAACCGTGCCGGTCTTTGCGTCGTACGTTGGCTCATACAGCGTGCAGCAAAGCGATGTTGCCTGGCAGACGGTTCC
>JAILRG010000102.1 GCA_024698325.1 Treponema sp. | reverse complement strand
TCCTTCATCTCCGGAAGCATATCATACTGCCGGAGCACAGCCATCCAGTGATTTTTAATTGTCTCGCGGATAGTTTCCCTGGCGTCTCCGCACAGACGCAGAATAAGCGGAACAACCTTGTTCTTAAAGATGAAATACCGTTTATCCATCTCAGACTTAAAGACGAGCAGCTCCGGCAGGTCGTTACCGACGCCTTCAGTTGATTTCGACTGCAGGTAGTCTTTTAAGTCCTCATCTGAATACTGACCGAGAAGCGGAATTCCACGCTGGTCAGTAAATTTCAGAATAGTATCAAGCGTAAAATAGTACGGCGGCTTGTTTAAATGCTGCTCGAGCGCCTTTAAGGCTGCCTGCCGGGTCTCATTCTCATGCGTTTTATCTTTGTAGAAATTGCTGACAATCTCGGTGATGTAAATTGCCTGCAATAACGCAATATCTTCCGCAGTAGAATCCTTGATTTTTTCGTAGTCTTTGCGGATAAAGTAACAGAGTTGATTCCACAGATAGAATGTGTCGTTTGAAGCCTTTAAAAGCTCCATCGCTTCCTGAACGCCTTTTGTTACTTTTTCGAAGAACGTGCGGGCGCTCATTTCCTTTCCCGGATTTGAAATAGTCAGTTTTTTGAGGAAATAGTCATGCTGCTCTTCCTTCTGAAGCATCAGAAGCATTTTTCCAAGGCATGCTTCGATAAAGGACTTTATGGGGAAGGTAGACGGGAGCAGCATTGCGGGGCTGTTGTTCGGCGGCAGAATACCGTACAGAGTTCCCCCCTGCTTGTCATCAGGAGAAGTCAACAGCTTGTAGATAGCATCAGCTGCCGAAAGACGCTGCACAATTTCTGAAGGCGTCTGCTTAGGTAAGTCAGACATCGTCGGAAACGGGATTCCGGGGAACTTCAGGATTTCTTTATACCGCTCGGTAAAATAATCAAGGTAATAAGGAAGGACAATCAGTCCCTGAATGTCAGCAAGGCCGCCTACTAAGAATACCTGCCGTGCAGCAACAAGCTTATCAAGCTCTTTCATCAGTGCTGGAACAGGATTAGTCAAGTAAGGAGACAGCCCCGGCTGCTCTTCAAAATGCAACTCAGCGTAACGCTTCAGATAGTCGCAAAAATCAGGATAGTTTACATATGCATTTTTTTGCCGTGCTGCATAGAACTTCAATAAGGCGATAATACTCGCAGTTGTAGCCATGATTGCTATTCTATCACTATCCAAATAATCAAACAAGCAGACAGAATATAAAAAAACATGGCGAAAATTTCATTATAAAGCGGTATATAAAGTCAGATTATTCCAGGTTCCGGGGCTTCCCTTTACAACGACAGCCCAATCTTCCGCATGCGCAGGTATTACTGCACCAGACGCAACGGCGCCTTCCGAGTATTGCAGGCTAAGCTCACTCACATTCAGCCGGGAAAGCGTCCGCACACCGGTAGCTCCAGCAGAAGACGCCGCATACTCACGCGAAGCGCCGTCAGGCCAGACGCCGCTTTCAAAGGCCCTCGTGCCATACGAAAGCACCGTGCCAGGCCATTCAGATTCAGTGGCAGAAAAGGCTACGGCATCCATCACCGTATTTCCGTCATCTGAAAGCAGAAGCAGAATGTCGCTCTTTGTAAGGCAGCTCGAAGTATTCCCGCACCAGAAATCCCTCGCCTGGCTCGAAGAGTCCCTGGCAGTAGAAAGCGTGATGTCCGCTCCGGTTTCATCAATGCAGCTTCCGTCAGCAGGCGACATGTAGTGCACGGTGACAAACTCCCCGGCATTCACATCGACAGCCCCAAACGAATAGGTTTTTCCGCTGCCACCTTTTGCCGTCACCAGCGACAGCCCCCACAAATTGCCGCTGGAAAGCACATACAGCTCGACAAATTCCGGGTAGCGGTCATTGTTCCCGCTGGTTTCAGTGCGTACTTCCGACAACAAAAGCCGCGCCGGATGCGCATTGTAGCCGCTAAAAAGGCGGCTGTAATCAAGCGTGTTACCAGAGGCATCCCGCACCGTACAATAAAACACATACGACTGACCGACTTTCGTCGAGTCAGGAATCTCCACGCTGGCAGTGCGTCCCTCATCAGCATAGCTTACAGAACAGGCCCTATCATCAACCGTTACATAATCGAGCGAAGCCGGCTCCGAAAAACCCAGCAAAAGGCTGCGCTCCCCGCTAACAGAAAAAGCCGTCACGACAGGAACCGTCGTATCACTGCTGACAAGGCGGATGCCGCTTTCTGTAAGCTGACAGGACACCGGTAAGGCCGAACAGAGGACGGCGCCGCTTACGAGAACGGAAAGCCCCAGCGACCGGATTACCCCCGCACTTTTAGAATTCTTTTCTGGCATAAAAAAACCTCCACCCTCTCTATTGTCAGGCGGAGGCTCTTTTCTACATGTTTTTGCAGAAAAAAAGTGCAATTTTCTGGAAAATTGCCGGTGGCAGCTTTTCCAGGCAGTTTTACTGAATGATTGTCTCGAAGGGCTTAAGCTCTACGCTGACAGTCTTACCCTTGTCGGTGACAAAGCTTGTCTTCTGCACTTCGGCGCTGTTGTTGATGATGACAGTCTTGTCGATAGCCGGATAGTAAGCACACTCAGTAAGGATGTTGCTGGTGACAAATGCGGTCTGTGCTTTTTCGTCAGCCTGCATTGCGTAGCAGATTGCACGGAAAAGGACGCGGGTAACCGGGAAGCTGAACTTCCATGAAGCAAAGTAGACAGCACGGCCCTTCTTGAACTCGTGTGCGGTTACAAGCGGGGTTCCGTCTTTTTCTGCAAGCACGGTCGTTGCGCTGTCAGTCAGGAACACGCCGTCTGTCGGCTTAATGGCGGCGGCAGCTTCCGGTGCGTCTGCAACGATGCGGTAAGCAGGATTTGTGCTGTCAGAAAGCTGATAGCGCCACTTACCCACGCATTTTTTGCTGCCAGTGTCGCGGTCAAGGCCCAGGACAGGAGAAAGCTGGTAGTAGAGGCCGCCGAAGTTGGTTGCGCTCGGGTCATGGACGCCGATAAAGCCGCCGCCCTCAGCCACAAACTTGGTGATGGCGCTTGTGAGCGCTGCATTCTTCCAGTTTTCACCGCCGCTCCAGGCAGAATCTGCGCAGCCGGCATTGATAATCACTTTAACGTCAGACGGAATTCCGTGCTCCACCACATCGTCAAAGCTGATGAATTCTACGTCAAAAGGAAGGCCAGAAAGGCTTTCGTTGATGTTTGTCAAATCTACTTCCGGATGCTCGTGCAGGTGGCCGGAACAAATCCAGCTGCGCATGCTGCCCCAGGCTGAAAGGACTGCCACCTTGCCCGGAATCGTGTAGGGAGCTCCCGATGTGTTGAAGCTCTTTAAGGTGCGGAATTCCTGACCGACCTTTTCGATGTAGTCGCAGAAAGCGGGGAACGGCTCAACTAAGTGCAGGTAGCCGCCCAAGCCGATGCGGTCGACAGGTGCGCGCAGGAGGGCGCGGCGAACCTGAATCCAGTACTGGCCGGCTTCAATTTCCGGATGACCGCCCTCGCTGAAAGTTGGCTCGCCGGTAAGGCCGGTGGGGAAGAGGTAGGGATGGAAGCGCAGCTCGTGTGTCTTAACGCCCGTAACGCCTGCGCAGAGGCGGGCTTCAAAGCCGTTAAAGACGCAC
>JAILRG010000126.1 GCA_024698325.1 Treponema sp. | reverse complement strand
ACAATACGATTATGTCCGAAGGCAGCAAATCTTTCTGGAAAAATTTTGAGACTGTCATAAACGAATACGTGGACTCTGTAACGCTCGACGCGCTGGTTCAGCGAAATAAAGCCTTTGTCGGTTATGATTATTCGATTTAAGCGACTGGCCCAGGTGACTGCCTCAGTCGACTTCTTCAGGCGATATCTTCAGACCACGGCCGATTATACGTCAGCCGATTTCATCAGCCACTTATACAATCAAAAAAGCGTACCATGCGGTATTCGAAAAAGCCCGACTCGTGTGAGCCGGGCTTCGGTTTTTATGCGGTTTTCGCTGTGTTTGGCGAGGTTTTACTACTCTAAAAAGAGTCCGACTGTAAGCTTGACAATAAGCCCGCGTGCCTCTGTCGTTTTTTCGTCAGTGTCTACATCCAGCCAGCGCATGGTGTCAGAAACTCCCTGGTAGCTTACTTCGAAGCCGGGGCGCAGGCTTTCTGAGCCAAAGTTGAATGTGGTGACAAGCCCTATGTTCCAGTATGTCTGGAAGAGCATCGGGTCTCCGAAGGCGATTTTTGCGCCGGCGGCAGCTTTGGGACTTATGCAGAAAAGCGTAAAGTTAAGCGGAAGGCGGGCGATAAGCCCTGCGCCAAACGCAGAGATTGATTCACTTCCAGCCTTGACGCCTTCATAGCTGATTTCCATGCCAAAAAGCCCTTCGCCCACAAAGCATTCGCCTCCCAGATTTACGCTCTGCTTTATCTTGTACTCCTCATCTGTCGAGACAGGAACGAACAGCCCGCCGTTGAGCGCAAACGTATAGGGAGAGGCGAGCGGCTCAAAGCGGATGTCCGGCTTTCCGCTTTTGGAAGAGTGCTTTTTGCTTTCCGGCTCTTTTCTGGAAGCGGCATTTTTTGCTTTTTTGGATTTCTTGTCTTCGCCGTTCGAGGCAATGCGGTATAAGCCATGTTCTTTCTGCCAGACAACGCCAGAAAGGTTCTCTTCCGTTGCGTTCTCGCCCGAAAGCTCCTTGTGCAGGTTGTATGCAACGGCATAGCGCAGGCCTTCAATCGGGTTCCCTGCAAACTCCCCTGCGACACGATTGCGGACCGCTGTTGCGCCGTAGCGCAGCAGTTTCTCAAAATAGTCAACGCCGGCATTGGAAGCGTACTCGTACGAGACGAACGGCACCAGTGCGGTGTAGTCGTTGGATGATTCTGTAATCACTGTTTTGAACTTTGCGATGCGGGCTGTTTTTGCAGCTTCTTCATCCTGCGCGGTCCTGGACTTTTCAAGAAGCGTAAGAACGAGACGGGCGGGAATCGAAAAGTTTGTTGAGTCGCGACCGATAGCCTTCCAGGTATTGATGCCGGCAACTTCGTAGCCAAACGGGCTTGTTTTTGACGCGACAAGCAGCGGCCCGCCAGAGTTTCCGCCGTCAATCTGTGCAGAATGCTGAATGACGGTAGAAATCGACGGATCGATTAAGTCTTTGATCCGCGCCTTTGCGTTAGTGATGCTGCCTTTTCCGAACTGCCAGACCGGCTCGTCCCCCAGCCCGGGAAAGCCTGCTGAGTTTACGTCCTGTCCGTCGGAAAGCGGGCCTGTATAGAGAGAAAGTCCCTTCTTAAAAGGATTTGCGTTTTCGGCAAAGCGCAGTATGGCAAGGTCAATGTCGTCATCGGTAATCAGAACGCTCAGGTTTTCATACCTGGTGACGCTTCCGTCTTCGTTCTCAAACTCAATCGAAGCGCTTGCTGCCTGGCTTACGACGTGGCGGTTTGTAATGACGTAGTTTGTGCCGTCCTTGTCGACGTAGACAAATCCGGAACCAAAGCCGCCCTGTAAGTACGCGTCTACATACGAAGCATACGAAGAGTAGCCCCTGTTTTTAAGCGTTGCGCTTAAGTCCTTAAGGAACTCCGTGTGCGCAGGATAATACTGTTCGCGCACGACACCAACATAGTTTTTTATCTGGCTGAAGGCGGGCAGGGCAATCAGAAGCGCCGCTGCCGCTAAAAAAATCTTTCTCATTCTGCTTTTGGCTCCATGTTCTTGTACCAGTTGGAGAATTTTGTACCGACAGACTCGTACCAGAACGACCTGTTGTTGTTTTCGATGTCCTCCTCGGTAATTTCTTCAAGGTTTGCGCGGCAGAGCGTCTGCGGCTTTTTCGTTGCCTCGTTCAGGGCCTTCTGCGCTTCGTCATACTCATCCTTGTGTGCTGCTGTCAGCTCAAACGCAAAACCTTTCGCGCTGTAGTAAAAATCACCCAGGTACAGGAATTTTTCTTTTTCGGGAACAACGACCTTAAAATTAAGCGGAAGCTTTACCGGAAGCATGTATGAGCCGCCGATAAACAGCGTTACATAAGAAAAATACAGCGTGCGGTCTTTTAAAAGCTTGTATTGCACAAAGAAATAGTCGCCGTTTTTGCCCCACGCCTGGTTATTGAACGCTCTGATTTCTTTCGCCTTGTGTACGTTGGTAAAAAGTCCCGCCGAACCTGGAATGTAGGGTAGCACGTAGCAGTCGTCGTAATTGCGCTTGTCAGCTGGAACTCCGAATGTGTCCATAAGCCAGTTTTTGTCCATGTCGGTCTTAAAATGAATCCGGCCGACTACAGTTACTTCGTTTCTTCCGGGGACGTCTATGAATTTTGATTTTGCAGAAAGCATGGCCGTGCATGCGGATAAAAGCGCACAGCAGAGTATCAGTTTATTCTTTTGCATTTTCCCACTCCTGAATTTTCTCGTTGATGACCGGTTCCCAGGCTGTTCCGGCATAGGATTTAAGGGCTTTTCTCAGTGATTTTAGAACCATGTGACGGCCCAGCATTGATTTTTTAAGCTCTTCAAGCGTTTTCGGGTAGTTTTTTGCACCGATAACAATCGTGTTCGTTTCTTTTTTAAGCGCTTCGATGTCTATCGGAAAGTATACAAGGTGCAGGCCCGGTTCTGTCGGCATGACAAGGCGGGTGCCGCGCGTAAAATGCTCGCCCTGCTCTGCATTCAGGTAGGAAAACGGCAGGCTTCCGGTAATACAGGGAGCACCTGCCCAGTTGTCGCTTTCTTTGATGCGGTAGACTTTCAGATAGCAGGATCCGTTTTCAACCGGGGGCGTAAAGCCTTTTCCGTATTGTACGGTAAATCTGTCCTGCGCAAAATCCGGGTTTATCTGCACCAGGTCAAATTCTTCCTGAACAATATACACCATGACAGCAGAGTTTTCCGGTGTGCGCTCTTCGGATCTGGCTGCATAATCAACTCTTGTTGAAAGACAGCTCATAAACAGTACCGCAGAAAAACTGAGTAGTGCGGTAAACGTTGCGATGGGTTTCATAACACCTCCAAACCTTACATATGCGGTAAAAGTAGCTTTTCTGTGACGTAAAGTCAATGCAGTACTTTTTTTGTAAAAAAACGTACTTGTACGGATGCGCCCGGTAAAAAGCCTTTCTAAAAAGCCCCGGCAAAAAGTGCGTCTGGCTGTAATCGCGCGCTGTTACCGCCCCTTTCTGCTTGCGGCCTTAGGTGCTATTATACAAAAGTCCGGCTGCTGACAGACACGCTGCTTTTCCGGATGCACGCAGGCTTTTATGTAAGGAGACCATGAGGTATGGCAGAACGCAATCTTGATTTTGATACAGTGCCGGAGCGGCACGGCACGAACTCTCTTAAGTACGACTTTGCCGTGGAGCGCGGCTATAAGGAAGACACGCTTCCGCTCTGGGTTGCCGACATGGACTTTAAGACTACCAGCTATGTGCAGGACGCGCTGCATGCACTTGCCGACCGCGGTATATACGGCTACAGCGACTCCAAGGCTGATTATGCCGATGCGGTAAAAGGCTGGTACCGGCGCCACCATGCCTGGGAGCCTGAGTCAGAGTGGATTGTAAAAACGCCGGGCGTAGTGTGTGCGCTTGCCGCTGCGGTGCGCGCCTTTACGAACAAAGGGGATGCGGTGCTGATTCAACGCCCGGTCTACTACCCGTTTGGCGGCGTCATCAAAAAGAACGGCAGGCGCGCCATCTCATCAAACCTAGTGCTTAACGACGAAGAAGGCCGCTACTATATTGACTTCAAGGACTTTGAGGACAAAATAAAAGCCGAGCATGTAAAGCTTTTTATTCTGTGCAATCCGCATAACCCGGTAAGCCGCGTGTGGAGCCGTGAAGAGCTTGAAAAAATAGGCGACATCTGCGTAAAGCACGGCGTGCTTGTGGTAAGCGATGAAATTCACGCAGATTTCACCTTTAAGGGAACGCACACGGTATTTGCTTCCATTAAGAAATCATTTGCTGAGTCCTGCATTGTCTGTACGGCTCCCAGTAAGACATTTAACCTGGCGAGCATGCTCCTTTCCAATATCTTTATCCCGAACAAGGCGCTCCGCTTGCAGTTCAAGGCGGAAATGGAAGCTGTCGGTATAAGTCAGCTGGGCATATTCGGTATAGACGCCTGTAAGGCAGCATACCTGCACGGAGACGAGTGGTTTTCTGCGCTAAAAACGTACATCGCGGAAAACAGCGCCTTTGTGCGCCGCTTTGTAGAGGAGCGCCTGAGCGGCGTGCGCATGATCCGGCATGAAGGCACCTACCTTGTCTGGCTTGATTTTCGCGGCACGGGCTTGTCTGCTACCGAGCTTGAAAAAACGATTGTCGACAAAGCAAACCTGTGGCTGGATAGCGGAAGCCTCTTCGGTAAGACTGGAAGCGGCTTTGAGCGCATAAACATCGCCTGCCCGCGCTCTACGCTTAAAGAGGCGCTGGAACGCTTACAGGCGGCGCTGTACAAATAACTGATTTTTTTCAAAAAAAAATTCCCTAAAAAGTGCAGGTAATACACATTTTGCCCCTATATATGAGTATGGAGGTGAGTATGAAAAAAATGTGTATGCTGGCGCTTTGCGCAGTATCGCTGCTGCTGCGTTTTCCGGCTGCGGCCGCGTCAGAAAAAAAAGCCGTTTTGCGTGTCGTAAGCTGGAATGTGCAGACGTTCTTTGACGGCGTGACTGACGGTACGGAATACGCGCAGTTTAAGGGAAGCGCTTCCCGCTGGAATGAAAAAAAATACCGCATCCGGCTGGAGCGGCTTTCCGCAGCCCTTAAGGCGCTTGACGCTGACGTTGTTGTGCTTCAGGAGCTTGAAAAGAAAGAGCAGCTGTACGATATATTCAATCAGCTTTCGGGAACGTTCCGCTTTTCCTCGCTGTATCGCTACGGTTGCTTTGCCGCATCCCCCGGAAGTGCTATTGGCGTAGGCGTGCTTTCCCGCTTCCCGCTTGAATCGGCTTCGGTACATGCACTTGATATTGGTACGGAGCGGCAGATGCAGCCTTCCCTGAGGCCGATGCTGGAAGTGCAGGTGAATCGTAACGGCCGGAAGCTTTCGCTTTTTGTCTGTCACTGGAAGAGCAAGCTTGGCTCAGAAACGCAGATCTGGCGGAAATGGCAGGAAAGGCTTTTGTCTGATTGCATGGCAAAGGCGTCTGCTGGTGGCATTGCCTGTCTTGCCTGCGGCGACTGTAATCAGGATATTGCCGAGTTTGCCTCTGCAGGCTCTGGAACGATTGCGCTTCGGGGCAGGCAGACACTTACTGTCAGCTCGCCCTGGCTTACCAGTTCTGATAAGGGAAGCTACTGCTACAAGGGCGCATGGGAACGCATAGACCACTTCTTTTCCTGCGGCAGTGCGGAGGTATCATCCTTTTGTGTGGAGCGGTGCGGCGAATGGGCTGACAGTAACGGATGCCCCATGCGCTACGACCTGAAAACCGGCGGCGGCTGGAGTGACCATCTGCCGGTCAGCTGCACCGTGCGTTTTTAGCCGAGCCGCATGTGTCTCGCCGCCCACTGTGCTTTTAGCCGCCCCGTGTGGCTGAACGTCCTGTCATGCGTAAGCCCTGCCATGCGGTTTAGCGTTCAGCTGTTCCGGGCGTGAAAAATGCCGTCTTCAAATCCCTGGATTGTTTTGTCGGTTTTTGCGCGTTCCAGGCGGTACTGTGCCCATGCGCAGAACTGCGCCTCTCGTTCTATGCCACACCAGGCTCTTCCCAGCTTTTCTGCGGTAACAAGCGTGGAGCCACTCCCTGCAAAAGGATCGAACACCAGCTCCCCCGGCCGGGACGAGGCGAGAATGAGCTTTGCGAGGAGCTTTTCGCTTTTTTGCGTGGGGTGCGCCGTGTTTTCAGGCATTGACCAGAACGGAATGGATATGTCATTCCAGAAATTGGACGGGCAGGTGTCGCGGTAGCCGCCTTTTCCGTCGTCAACCCAGTCTTTTGGCGACCCGTCCTGCCGGTAGGGAGCAATGACTCGTCGTCTCATGCGCACTGCATCAGTGTTGAATGTGTAGCGCTCGCTGCGGGTTACAAACCAGATGTCTTCCATGCTGTTTTTCCAGTTGGCGCCGGCTCCCCGGCCTTTTTCGCGCTCCCAGGTAATGCGGTTCCTGAGAAAAAGGCTGCCGCTTCGCTCGTATTCTGACAGCACGTCTGCAATTACGATGGAGCTTTTCCAGTCGCAGCAGATGTACAGCGATCCGTCTGCTGCCAGAAGCGGAAGCACGAGGTCAATCCAGCTTTTTGTGTAGGTGCGGTACGTCTCGGCGCTCTTTTCGGTAAAGGCGGTGGATGCATACTGTTTGGTAAGATTGTAGGGCGGATCAGCGATGATAAGGTTTGCAAAGCCTGCAGGAAGCTTTGTAAGAAGGGCAAAGCTGTCTCCGTGAATCAGCCTGTTGGTAAGGGCAGAACATCCGTTCTTCAAAAAATCCTGCTCTGTTACGCAGTGTTCCAGCAGTCGTTTACCTTCCGGCGAGTCTGCGGGAAAATCTATGGTCTTATTTCGTGGGGACTTTTTACCGGTACTTTTTTGCATACGCTCATACTAATAGATGAATGAAAAAGAGTGAACCTCAAGCGGCAGTGATAACTTTATGTTATATCTGGCCTTTTCAATAGAAAAGTCTTAATGCACCTATTAGAAGACTGAATCGTGTAAAGACGGCTGCAAATTTTGGCCTGATACTGATGCCATCAAATAAAAATGTGAGGTACACATTATGAAAGTTTTTAAGACCACAAACGTTTTGGCGGCAGTGCTGGCTTCATCAGTACTGTTTTTTTCGTGCACAGCAATCAGCGAGGATGGAGATACTGATGCGGTAGCTTCCCGCGCTTCTACGACTACTGTCACTGTCAGTACGGAAAGCGCGCTTAAATCAGCTGTAAACAGCGCAAGCGCCGGCACAACAATTGTTCTTGGCTCTGACATCACGCTTACCAGCACGCTGCAGCTTCTGAATAGCGGCACTTCTTCAAGCCGCATTTATTTGAACGGCAACGGAAAAACACTTACCTGCAATTTTTCAAGCGGCTGGGGCATTAAGGTGAACGGCAGTTACTGGACAGTGCATAACCTGACCATCACAAAGTCTCCTGACTGCGGCATTGTCCTTCAGTCTGGTACGCATGTGAACCTGCTGTATGTAAAAGCTACCTGGAACGGAGACAGCGGCATTCAGGTGTACAATGGAGCAAGTTATGCGTATGTGTATAAGTGTGAGTCATATTACAATTATGACTCTGCAAATGGCGGCGAAAATGCGGATGGATACGCCTGTAAGCTTTCAGCCGGTGCGGGAAACCGCTTTGTCGGTTGTATAGCCGCTTACAACAGCGATGACGGCTGGGATTTATACGGACAGCCCTATACTGTTACCATGACTGACTGTACGGCAAAATACAACGGGTACTATCCGACGTACGGAACGACAACCGAAAACGGCGACGGAAATGGCTTCAAGCTTGGCTCTTCAGGTCAGAGCGTCAGCCACACGTTGTCTGGCTGTTCTTCTTACAACAATCTGTTGTGCGGCTATGACGGTAACGGAAATACAGGTTCGATGTCGATGACAAACTGCACTGCAAGCGGAAACGGATACGCAAACTATTACCGTATTTACTAAAAACAAAGCCGCAGGTGCGGTTTAGTACGCATCTGCGGCTCTTCTTGAGTGATGAGCGCCACCTTGAACTGGTGGCGTTCCCTTAGGCAACTTTAATTGCAATCTTCTTGGGCTCTGCAACCGGCTTTCTTGGCATTACTATAGTGAGTACGCCGTTTTTGAAGGTTGCCTGTACCTCCTCTGCATTTACATCCTGCGGGAGTGTAAAGCGGCGGGTAAAGTTGTAGCTGTGGCGTTCGCGGATAAGCCATTCGCTGTTTTCTTCTTCTTTGTCGTCAGCCTTTGCGTTCTTAACTTCTTCCTCGTGTGAAGAAATTGTCAGTACGTCTTCTTTAAGGCTGATGTCAACATCGTTTTCGGTCTTGCCTGGAAGGTCCATATCAAGCACGTATGCATCTTTTGTCTGTTTTACGTCTACATTCGGAGTTACACAAGCGCGTCCATCAAAGGCCGGGAAGGAAAGACCGAAGTCCTCGTTGTTAAAAAGGCGGTTGAAAAGTGAAAGTTCGTTCATATTGTTCTCCTCGTCTGCCTGTGGCAGGCTTTTAATTTGTAGTTTTTGTGCAGCTTTTTTTGCTGTACACTAGATATTAAGCATAGACCGTGCCAACTTTTTTTTATTTTTCAAAAAAAATGAAAAAATCACAGAACTCAAAAAAAGCGGAGCTTTCTGGCTTCTGCACGCTGCAGAGTCCGGTTTTGCAGGACTCAGAATGAGAAAAAAAACTGTTCCGGGGGTAAAAAAAACAGCGGTGAATCGGGCACATACGGTCTTTCAGCAGAAAGCAGCCGGCACGCATTTCCGTATCGGAGGCGATGTGGCAGCTCGCAGCAGAAATTTCAGCGTATTCTGGCTCAAAGAGTCAAAAAGAATCAGTATCGATGAGTAAAAATGACACAATGTGGTGTGACAAAAGGGAGCAATAGGTGCTGAACGACCCGTTTCCGGCTGCTCTTATGCGTAGAAACGCCTTGACAGCCCTTTTTAATCACACTAAATTGATATGAAAAAAGGTAATGTATAAATCAGGCAGGTAATCTGCCGGGGAGTGACTATGAAGAAAGTGCTTTCTATGCTCACGGTTCTGCTGCTGGCAGGCAATGTGCTGCTTTTGGCGGGCTGCGAGAAAAAAGTTCAGACGCTGTATGTCTATTCAATTATTCATGATGAAGAGACCAAAGCTCTTACCGACTTGTTTACGCAGCAGACTGGCATTCCGGTAAGCTACGTTCGTGCTACGACTGGAGAACTGGTGAACCGCGTCATCTCTGAAAAAAATGATCCGCAGGCTGACATTCTTTTAGGCGGCGCAAGCAGCTATCACATGCAGGCATCAGCCGCTGGCGCACTTGAACGCTACGAGTCTCCGCTGGCAAAGCGTTTCCCGGCGTATGCAAAATCTTCTGACGGAACCTGGACGGGATTCTGTGTGCTGACGCTGGGCATCGGCATCAATAAGACCCGTTTTGCAAGCAAATTCCCCGGCGTTCCGTATCCTTCAACATGGGAAGATCTGCTCAATCCGGCATTTAAGGGCGAGGTTGTTATGACTGACCCGGTTGCTTCTTCTACGGCATACCTTTTCCTGCAGGATCAGCTGCAGCGTCTTGGGCCGGAAGCCGGCTGGGAGTATCTGATTAAGCTTTCCCAGAATGTGGGACAGTTCCCGGATTCTGGCTCTGCACCGCCGAAATTAGTCGGAACTGGTGAGTACGCGCTTGGTATTGCCTATCTTCATGCGCTTACAAAATACAACGCCCAGGGGTTTGACATTCAGCTGGTGGCTCCGCCGCAGTCTGTCGGAGACGTCGATGCAATTGCGATTACAAAGAATGCAAAGCATCTTGCAGAGGCAAAGAAGTTCGTTGACTTTATGCTCGGCAAAGAAGCGCAGGAGCTTATGAGCGCAATTGATTTTACGATTCCTGTAAATCCGGAAGCGACGCCGGTTGCCGGTTCTATACCGATTGCCGATATTGATTTAATTGATTATGATACCGAAAAGGCTTCCAGAGAGCGCAAGGCTGTGCTTGAGCGCTGGTCAAAGGAAGTCCGGTAACAGGAGTTTACGGCTATAATGCTGAAATGGACAGACGGCAGTAAATCATTTGTCATTGCATGGTTTGCTGTCGTCCTTTTTTTTGCTGTTTGTATCATTTTTCCTCTTGTTTGTGTTGCCTTAACGCCAGGTGCAGACGATGTTGCCGCAGTCTTTACTACAGAACGCTTTCTTACGGCTATGCGGAATACAGTGCTTATCTGCCTGTGTTCTACGTTTTTTTCTGTGCTGGTCGGCTATGTATATGCGTATGCTGTTGAGCGGGGAATGATTCCGTTCCGGCGTTTCTTTTCAGTGCTGCCGGTTGCGCATCTGGTGACGCCGCCTTTTGTCGGAGGACTTTCTTTTATCCTGCTGGTGGGGCGGAACGGGTTTATTACGCATACGCTTTTGGGGCGCGATGTTTCCCTGTATGGATTTTGGGGGCTGCTGCTGGCTCAGGTGCTGTGTTTTTTCCCGATTGCGTACCTTATGTGCCTGCAGACCTTGCGGGGCATAAATCCTACGCTTGAGCAGGCCGCGCGCGGTATGGGAGCCGGCCGGGGAAAAATTTTTCTGACAGTTACGCTCCCTTTAAGCTTGCCGGGCATTGCTTCTGCTCTTTTGTACATTGCTGTGTCGGTACTAAGTGATTTTGGAAATCCCATGATTGTCGCCGGCCGCTTCCGCGTGCTTGCAGTGGAGGTTTATACGCAGCTTACCGGGTGGCTGAACGGCGGCGTGAGTGCCGTGCTGGGGCTGCTTCTGGTGCTGCCGTCTGTGGTCCTGTTTTTCCTGCAGGCGCGTCTCCTTTCTAAAAACAGCGCTCGTATTGCGACTATCGGCGGAAAGTCTCAGGCATTTGCTTCCGGAAAGCCGCATCCTGTCGTGCGCCTGTTACTGACAGCTTTCTGCGCTCTTGTTGCCCTGTGCCTGCTTTCTCAGCTTGCGGCGCTGGTGGCAGGAAGCCTGCAGACGCTCTGGGGGGTGAA
This sequence comes from Treponema sp., assembly GCA_024698325.1. GTDB lineage: Bacteria > Spirochaetota > Spirochaetia > Treponematales > Treponemataceae > Treponema_D. Next base: position 7,078 of record JAILRG010000126.1, on the reverse strand, counting down.
TACCCGGCTTACGCTTTCTCACCTTGCTGCCGTTCCCCGCTACAGCGCGGAACTCTGTAATACGCTGGGAATGTCTTTGTGTGCGGCACTCTGCAGTACGCTGCTTGCGGCGATTAGCGCATATCTGGTGCAGCGCACGACGTGTCCGCTCCGGCGCTTTATCGAAATATTTTCCCAGCTGCCGGCCGCAATTCCTGGCTCGCTTTTCGGCCTTGCGTTTTCGCTTGCCGTCAGCCGTTCCGGGCTGCGCCTGCCGCATCTTTCGATAGTTATCGCCATGATTGTCGGATTCATGCCTTTTGCGTATCGGATTCTTTCATCTTCCTATGCACAGCTTAAGACGACGCTTGATGACGGAGCGCGCTCTTTGGGGGCATCACGCCTTTATGTGCTTGCAACCGTCCTTTCGCCGCTGACTACGGGAAGCCTGTTTTACTCGTTTATCTATACGTTTGTCCGCGGCGTAGGTACTGTCAGCGCCGTTATTTTCCTGGTGTCGTTCCGTACGCCGCTGGCTTCTGTCCGCATTCTGAATCTTGCAGAGCAGGGCGACTGGGGAAAGGCCGCGGCTCTTGCCTTGATTTTAACCCTGCTTGTCTTTATTATCTTAGGCGCTGGGAAAATCTGCGCTGACCGGGTAAAGGCGCACTTGTGGAGTATGCATTGATATGGCGGAGAGCGCTTTTCTTTCAATAGAGCATGTGTCCTTTTCTTTTGGAAAGACTGATGCGGTGCATGATTTTTCTCTTGAGGTCGCCCCCGGAAGCTTTACGACGCTCTTAGGCCCTTCTGGCTGCGGAAAAACCACGCTGCTCCGTCTGATTTCCGGCTTTTTAGAACCGCAGTCAGGCTGCATAAAAATTAACGGCGTTGATCAGCATGGTATTGCCCCGAATCTGCGCAACGTGGGCATGGTTTTTCAAGATTACGCGCTTTTCCCTCACCTTACCGTGGAACAGAATCTGCTTTACGGCTTAAAGCTTAAAAAAGATGTAGATAAAACGCAGTGGAGCGGCCTGATTCATCAGACTGCACGCATTTTGGGCCTGTCCGCGCTTTTGGAACGGTATCCGCACGAGCTTTCCGGTGGCCAGCAGCAGCGTGTCGCTCTTGGCCGTGCGCTCGTCTTAAAGCCCTGCATCCTGCTGATGGATGAACCGCTTTCGAGCCTTGACGCAAAGCTTCGCACGCAGGTACGCGAGGAACTTAAGGACATTCAGAGCCAGCTCGGCATTACCACGGTGTATGTAACGCACGATCAGGAAGAAGCACTTTCGCTTTCCGACTCTATTGCCGTGATTCATCACGGGCAGTTACAGCAGGCTGGCACGGCTCAGGAGATTTACTTCAGGCCCAAAAACCGCTTTGTCGCAGACTTTGTCGGCTGTGCAAACTTTATCGAAGCGGCGGCATCTTTTTCCAAAAAAGCCGATGCCGAAATCCCCGCGGACGGCACCGTATGCATGGCGCGTCCGGACTGGCTTTCTGTGCATCCCTTGTCTTCTGACGATGCTCTTTCCGGCAGTGCATCCGGCGCGCCGGAGCCTGTTCTTACCGGCACGATTATTTCCGCAAGCTTTATCGGCTCCTGTATCCGCTACCGAGTGCGCTGCGCTTCATTTTCTGGAGGCGTGTGCGTTGTGGACGCCCCCACCCGGGACGGCATGGCCCTGAGCGCAGGCACCCCGGTTTCAATAACCATGCAGAAATCATACGCAATGGAGTAGGTACGCTCCGTTGCCTGTGTGCATAATCCGTGCTATGCTTTTTTCATGAAAAAGCACTTCTCCTTTCTTTTCCGTTCCGCTTTTCTCAAATCCGCCTTTTCCGTTCTTTTTACCGCGCTCCTTTTTGCGGTGCCTTGCGGTGCGCAGGAACGAAACCTGCCTGAGCCTTCACTTGAAGCCGCCTTTACCCCGCAGGATTCGCCCTCGGCATTGGGTGGGGAAGCCGTTATCCGCGCAGCGCTTGACTTTTCGCTCTGCCCGCGGTCTGGAAGCGCATACGAAGCCACGCTTTCTGCGTATCGTGCGCTTGAAAGGGAAATGGCCGCCCGTGGCTTTAAGACCATGCCTGAGGCCGAGCGTGCAGAGCAGGTGCTTGTGCTTATGTATGAAAATGCGCTTAAGCGCTATAGCCTGAACCAGAGCCGTCTGGACGAGCTTTTTTCTTCGCATACCTACAACTGTGTGTCTGCAAGTGTGCTGTATGCGGCGCTGGCAACAGCGGTCGGCCTTAAGGTTCGCGGAAATGTGACGAAAGACCATGCGTTTTGTACGGTGTATGTCAGAACTGGCGGCGGTGAGCAAAAAATTGACGTTGAGACAACAAATCCCAATGGCTTTAATCCTGGTACGAGAAAGCCTCTCGAAACGAACGGGCAGGGTACGGCGTATCTTCTGGTTCCGAAAAAATACTATGCTGGCCGAGTCGAGGTGAGTCTTTCCTTGCTTGTCTCTTCAGTGGGAAGGAATCTGGTGAGTGCTTTTAATGAAAGGGATGACTATGAACACGCAGTTCCGCTTGCAGTGGCCCGCTTCCCGTATGCGCTTACAGCGTCTGAGCAGGCGGCCGTCCGTGCTGATTTTGACACGGTAAGCTCAAATTATGCGCTTTTTCTCGACAGCCGGAACCAAAGCGAGGCGGCGGCTTTCTGGCTTGAGTCGGTGTATGCCCGCTATGGAAAATCAGACTATCTTTCCGAAACCTATGATGTTGTTTCCCACAACGCCGCCGCCGCGCTGCTGAATGCCCGGGACTATGCAGGCTGCGCCGCTTTTCTTGAAAATCACCGGATGCACATGAGTCGGAATACGGCCGCAGCATTAGACAATGCACTGTTCCTTTCTGCTGCAGACAGTGAGCTGCATGCGCTTTCAGAATCGTCTCCCGATATGGCGCTTAGCCGCATCAGGGAGCTCAGGCTCGATGCACGGGCTTTTGAACCTGCGGCAAAAAAGCGGCTCGATGAGTTTTGCGAGTATTGCTGGCATCAGAAAATACAACTGCTGACAGATGCCGCTGACTATCTTTCTGCGGCGCGCCTTGCGGATGAGGGACTTACAGAAGTGCCTCAGAGCCGTACGCTCCAGGCCTTAAAAAAGCAGTCCCTGCACAATCACGCAGTTGGCATTCACAACCGGTTTGCAGGTCTTGCAAACAAAGGCCGTTACGAAGAAGCGCTTTCGGTGATAGAGCAGGGCTTAAAAGAGAATCCCGGAAACGCAACGCTAAAGAACGATTTAGCCACCATACGGCGGGTTCTCGCGCAGTAATCCGGGGGGCGAGATACGGCTAGTTTTTGTGCAGAACCCAGCCTGCAAGCGCCAGTACCCAGCCGATGACAATCACATAAAAGCCAATGCCAAAGTGAGACGCGGTAAGCGAGGCTGCAAACTTAAGCGCTTTTCCGTTTGTATTTGCGACGACATACAGGCCGCCTGCAACGGAAACAAGAACGGCACAAAGCTTTAAGAGCTTTGCGTTTTTTACCGGGATAAAGCACAGAACAAGTCCCGCTGCGGCACCTGCAAGCGCAAGAATTGCCCCGATAGAAAGCGTTCCGCCTTCGCCGATTCTGCTTACAGCGGTTACACCCTTGAGGTTACCGCCGAAGTGTGACGACAGCGGCAGAAAACAGCCGGCTACAACCAATGCCATCCCTATCAGATAGAGATATCCTAAGATGCTCGTTTTTTTTGCCATGAAAAACTCCTTTTTGTGCAGTGTAGCATAAATGGCGCTTTTACTCTATTGGAAAATCAGGCTTCAGCTGGTGCCGGCCGGTAACATTCAACCTGGTCCGGGAGCAGCGGCTTACTAAAGTAATAGCCCTGAATATGGTCTACGCCGAACTGACAGATTTTCTTGTACTGCCATTCCTGCTCGATGCCTTCAACGGTCAGCGCAAGCCCCAGTGAATGCACGAGATTTACGACATTCTGCAGGAACGGATTTTTGTCCTCCCGCGACAGGTATGAGTCAATCATGCTCTTGTCGATTTTTACCGTGCTGACAGGAAGGTAGGCAAGGTAGCTGAGTGATGAATAGCCGGTGCCGAAGTCGTCGAGCGCCAGTTCTACACCAATGGCGCGGAACTGGTCAAAAAGTTCCATAGCCTGCTTCCTGTTTTCCAGAAACAGGCTTTCGGTAATTTCTATGCAGATTAAGTCGGGAGAGATGGCGTTTTCTTCAAGCAAATCGCTCAGGTAGTTTACATAGCCGTGATCCGTTGCCTGCCCCACGGAGTAATTGATGGAGACTTTGTGCAGTTTCATGCCGTTTTTGCGCCATTCAACCATGCTGGCGATTGCTTTTTCTGTGACGATACGCCCGATTTTGCTGATGTAGCCGCTTTTTTCAGCTGCAGGAATAAAATCAACCGGAGGAATAGTCCGTTCTTCGCCATCCCGGGTGATTTTAAGCCGGGCCAGCGCCTCATAGCCGTAAATGCGGCCTGTTTGTACATCAATCTGTGGCTGGAACATCACGGAAAAGCCGCCGTTCTGGCAGGCGTATTCAATGTCTTTTACGATGCTCTGCTTATGCTCTATCTCTTTGCGCATGGCATCGGTAAAGAACACCGTCTTGTTGACGCCCTGTTCCTTTGCCTTGTGCATGGCGATGTCGGCATTGGAAAAATACACTTCCGGGATTTTTATCTCAGGCGTGTACACGGTAACGCCTATGCTTGTCTTGATGAAAATGGGATTCTGGTCAGTGCAGAACGGCGCGGACAGAAGCTGGCGCAGAAAGTAGACTTCGGCGTCGTTGGGATGCAGTGTGCGCCCCTGAAGAATCAGCGTAAATTCATCGCTGGTAAAACGGTAGACGGTATAGGATGACGGCGTTTCGAGTTCCTGCAGCCGGTTACTCATTTCCACCAGCAGCTTGTCGCCGAATTCCCGGGAATAGTAGTCGTTGATGCTCGTCAAATCGTTTATGTCGATGGTGATAAGCGTAAAGGAGTGCTTTTTCTTAATCAAATCCCTGATTTTCTGCTCGGCGAGCCTGCGGTTGGGAAGTCCTGTCAGCGCATTGTGGGTTATTACCTGCTGCAGCTTCTTTTGGGCGTTATTGCTTCCGGTGATGTACACGATTGTAAGTATGATAAGCAGGATAAAGCTTAGGGAGAGCATCAGAATCGGCAGATACAGCATGCGGTACTTGTAGGTAGCCGGCGCTTTTCCGTTTACGAACATTGCATGAGACGGCAGGTTTGCGGTGCTCAGGCCGTAGCGTTTCATAAGCGCCGTGTCGAAAATATAGCGCGTGCTGATTCCTCTGTAAACGGGAATGAATGCGGGGCTTTCTCCTGCGGTGATTTTTCGTACGAGTTCCGCGGCGTACTTACCGGCTTCCTCCTGATTTACGATTACGCCGGCGACAGCCCCGGCTCCAACGCCGCCCGGGGTGATGGAAAATGTCGGAAGCGAAGTACAGGCCGTCAAAAATTCCTGCATGGACTGGCTTGTGTAGTGGTTTTTGTCAGCATCTTCGAAAAAGCCCAGATTGACGATGATGTTTTTGTCGCTGATGTGGGAAATCCGTGAAGCAAGGTTTGCCTGCGTGCATTTTGTTGCATCGATGGCGCTGAATTCGTAAGAAGGAAAGAGTGACTGCAGTTCAAAAAACTGTTTCTGCCGGCCGAGGTCCACGGGCGAGCAGCTTCCGTAGATGGCGGTAACTTTTGTTGCGTTCGGGCAAAGCCTGAAGGCGAGGCGCAGAACGTCATCCAGATGCAGGTCTTCGATTGCACCTGTCACCAGGGCTTTTTTTGCTGCCCATTCTGCAAGCTCTATGTTCGTCGTGCCGATAAAGATGACGGGCGTTTCCTTGAACAGCTCCTGCTGGTGCGAGGATACAAATGCCAGGGCCGTGTCATCGCCGGTAATTACGGCATCGTAAGCGCTGTGATGTGACAGCTTGTATTTAAGCGTTTCGTAGAAGACAGCGCTGATTTCTTCACTGTTGTAGTTCTTTGCGTCCATGTATTCGCTGTCGCAGGAAATGCCGTATCCGCGTAATTCTGCGTTCAGGCCGTACTGCTGGCTGCGTACGCTTTCTGTGTTCAGGTTGTAGGAACTGATGTACAGTACTTTCTTCCCGCTTGAATACAATGTCGGCGCATAGGTGCTCTCAGAATTCCATACTGTCCTGCAGTAAGTGATGGTCATGTTGGTCATTGCAAAAAGAATTCCGAACAAGGAAATAGAAAGCAGCGGAAGAATAATACGTTTCTTAGGTCGTTCCATAGAGTAGTCCTGAGAGTGGATAGTGTACGCAGACACTGATGAGAGTATATACCGAAACTGTATATGAAGCAATCTTAAAGAGTAATGAAGTACGGCTTAAGACGGAAGAATGGCGGAGCGGGGAACGGTAAAGGAAATTGCGGCAGTGCGTCTGAATGAAAAAAAGCCCGCCACGGATATTCCGCAACGGGCGTCGCAGCCTTACGGCTGCTTCCCGAGTTTGCGCAAGCGCAAACTCGTTCGTAAAACTAAGCGTTCAAGCGCTTCTCCAAGTCGTCCAGACATGCGCTGAGCTCTTTGGGCAGGTGTGAACCAAATTTCGGATAGTGGTTCTCGCGGATATCTGCGATTTCCTTCTTCCAGCCTTCAACGTCAACCTTGGTGATCTCAGGCAGAGTCTTCTTGTAGTAGTCTGCCAGACCGTCGGTGTTGATTGCACCCTCTTTCGGCATAAAGCCAATCGGAGTGTCGACGTAGTTGTCTTTGCCGTCGCAGCGGTCGAAAATCCATGCGAGGACGCGGCTGTTGTCGCCGTAGCCCGGCCACATGAATCCGCCCGGCAGCTCTGCGTTGTTCTCGTCCTTGCGGAACCAGTTCACGTAGAAGATCTTCGGCAGCTTGTCCTGGTCTTTCGCGGCTTTGCCAACGTTGATCCAGTGCTGGAAGTAGTCGCCCATGTTGTAGCCACAGAACGGCAGGATTGCGAACGGGTCGCGGCGGATCTTACCAACTTCAGCAGCATTGATTGTTGAAGCAGCGGTGATCTCTGAACCGACGATTGAGCCAAGGAATACACCGTGGTTCCAGTTGCGGCTCTGGTGTAC
>JAILRG010000081.1 GCA_024698325.1 Treponema sp. | reverse complement strand
AATATACATGAGGCCGTACCAGCGGATTAGGCCGAGTACGGGAACTCCCGGAAAAATCTCCGGGTGAATCCAGGACGGGTACTGTATGTAAAGTGGTGAAGCCATGATGAATAAGTCTCCTCTGTTAATGCGGTATTCGGGATGGGGTGGCGGCAGCTGCGCTTAGACCTTAAAGCCTTTTTTTGCGGCCTGCACGAGCTTGCTTTTGAGCAGCGTGTTTTCGTTTCGCAACTGGTTGATTTCGTACTGCTGCGTCTTGATTGTCTCGGCAAGTTCGCTGACAGTAAATGTTCCGCTGCCCAAAATGTCTTCTACAATCGTAAGCTTGCTCGTAAAGTCATCGCTGGCTTCCTCGGCGGCAAGGTCGTATGTTTCGTTTATGTCGATGTCGTCAAACTGCAGCGTTTCGCTCTGCAGGATTTTTTCGGCAATACGATAGACGGCTTGGGAAAGCACGCTGTTTTTCTTGTAGGTGACGACCGGCATGCGGGAAGAAAGCGCTTTGTCCTGCAGCGTGTCGCGGTACATGACGCCGAGGTGTTCCACGTCCAGCCCCAGATATGTCTGGCAGGAGCGGCGGATTTTTAGCGCTTTGTCGGCATCTTTCGGCTCGTCAATCATATTCATGACCAGGCGGGGGCGGAATGTCTGCATTTTGTCCTGGAACTGCTTTGCGCTTTCCGGATCTACGGCCGCGATTGCTTCGATAAGCTTTGGAATGAACAGCCGCTGCATTGTAGAGCTGTCGGCTCGCAGTTTTTCGAGGTACGCGGCGGCCTTACTGTTTTTCTTAAAGGTGGCAGACATCAGCCGGAACACAGTGTTTTTTAGGAACAGGTAGCCGTTCAGCGTTGCGGTTACCGTTGGTGCTGTAACCACGATGCCCTGCGGAGAAAGCAGGAACAGGTCGAGAATCATCGTGTGCGTACCTGCTCCTAAATCGAGAATAAGGTAATCTGCATCAAGGCTCTTAAAATGCTTGACCAGGGAATTTTTTTGCGATGGCTTAAGAGCGCTTAAGCCGGGAATTTCTGAATCTCCGGCGATAAATCGTACGTTCGGATAATCTGTTGGCTGAATGATGTCAGAAAACTGAGATTCGCCGCTTAAAAAAGTGCCGATGCCAAGTTTCGGAGCTGTCTGTCCGATGGCAAGGTGCAGGTTGGATGCGCCCAGATCTAAATCTGCCAGTATGACTTTTTTTCCCAGTTGCCCAAGGGTGACGGCCAGGTTTGCAGAAAGCAGGCTTTTTCCGACGCCGCCTTTGCCGCTGGCGATAGGTATGATTTGCATGTCGGCATTATAGCACACGACGTACAATTATGCTATAATGCGCGCATGGACAAAGTTTCATACTCTGGTAAATCTGTTTGCGGCCGTATGCACCGCATGCTTGCTTTTTTTGGAATTTGTTTTGTTCTGGCTATAGGCGCGTCGCAGTGTTTTGCGCAGTCTTCAGCTGCATCTGCATCTTCAACACTGACGTCAAAGCAGTACATGGAGCTGATGAACGGTGTATTCGACTTTGTGCAGCGCAATTATGTTGATGAAGTGAACGCAGAGGTCCTGTATCACGGCGCCTTAAAGGGTATGCTCGAAGCGCTGAACGACCCGTATACGCTGTATCTGGAACCGAATGCAATGCGCTCTTTAAGCGATACCACGGAAGGTGCTTTCGGCGGCGTCGGCCTGTCTATTTCAAAGCCATATGAATCAACTCCGGATAAGCCGGCTTATGTCGAGGTTGCTTCCCCGATTGAAGATACGCCTGGTTTCCGCGCCGGCATTCAGGCTGGCGATATCATCCTGTCGGTAAACGGCACCGACACTTCCACTATTACTATGGAAGAAGTGCTTAACCTTCTGCGCGGTTGCGTCGGCGAATCAGTTGATCTGGTTATCCGCCGGGGCAAGGGCATGGAATTCCCGGTAACGCTTGTGCGCGCTCTTATTGAAGTGCCGACCGTCAAATTCGGTACGATTCCGCAGGAAAACAACACAGTCGGGTATATCCGCATTATCGAGTTTACCCCGAACACGGCAGCCCGCGTGCAGGAAGCAATCGAATCTTTTAAGAATCCGAAAATATCCAGCCTGATTATCGATCTTCGCAACAACCCCGGTGGGCTTATCACCAGCGTTGTTGATGTTGCTGATAAATTCATTGATAACGGTCCGATTGTTTCGACAAAGAGCCGCCTTGCCTTTGAAAACAGTGTGTTTACTGCCAGCCCCAAAAAGACGTCATTCCCGAAAGGAATCCCGATTATCGTGCTGATTAACAAAGGCTCTGCAAGCGCAGCCGAAATCCTCTCCGGCGCACTTAAAGACAACCATCTGGCTTATCTGGTGGGTGAACGTACTTACGGAAAAGGCTCTGTGCAGCAGGTGCTGCCGCTTTCTGCAACTGACGGTATTAAAATCACGATGGCGCGCTACTACACGCCGAGCGATACTAATATTGACAAAATCGGCATTCCTCCAGACCGGGAAGTACTGTTCCCTGCGCTCGGAGAAGCTGGCGAAGCTGAATTTACAAAAATGCTTAAAGAGGATGACATCGGCGCTTATGTCGAAAAACACGCCGACATGACCGAAAAAGATATTGCCTCTTACGCAAAAAAACTTAACGCGAAGTATACGCATATCGACGAGCGCACGTTCCGCAAGCTTATCCGTAATCAGGTGACAAAAAAACAGCCGACGTCACTGTATGATTTGGACTACGACATTCAGCTGAATGCCGCGCTTAAAATACTGGCACAGGAAGATTTTACCTCGCTTGTCAAAAATACCAGGACGCTGAAAGAACTGCAGGATGAGGCAGCTTCTGCAGAAAAAGCGGCGGTGGCTAAAAAATAATGCGCCAATATGTTGCTCAGATCGGGTTGTCTCGTGACGGTACGCTTTCTGTTAGCGGAAAAGACTATCGCTACATGAAACAGGTGCTCCGGCTTGCTGTCGGCGACATGGTTGACGTACGGCTGCCGTCGGGGAGCTTACAGCCCATGACGGTGTGCCGCATAGACGACCGGGCGCGCGCGATTATGCTGCAAGTGTGTGCCGAGACAGCGCCCGCCGAGCCTGCCGGGGCGGATTTGTCTGCTGCCAGCGCGGAGCCTTCTGTCGTATTCTGGCTGTTCCAGTTTATTGCCCGCAGCGCAAAAATGGATGTGATTATACGCCAGGCTACAGAATGCGGCGTGCAGGAGATTTTTCCGGTTATAAGCGATTTTTCTCAGGCGGGCGCAAAGGAGCGTAACTTTCGCGGCGACCGCTATGAGCGCATTATAAAGGAAGCCCGGCAGCAGAGCGGTTCTGCGGTGGCGACACAGGTTCGGGAAGCGCTGTCGTTTGAGGAAGCGCTTTCTCTCTGGAAAGAGCGCTGTGCTTCAGCCGGGGAGGCGGGCGCCTGTGGCTTTGTGCTGTATGAGCGCACGGAGCAGACGCTTCCATTGTATACGGCGATTTCCCGTGCGCAGAACCGGGCGCCGGACGGTGTCATACGCCATGTTGCGCTGGTGTGCGGTGCCGAAGGCGGCATCAGTCCGGCCGAGCTTAATCGGCTTGTTCAGGAAGGCTTTGTGCCGATTCATTTCAAAACAAATATTTTACGCTGTGAAACTGCTGCATTGTATGGCATTGCAGCGCTGCAGACAGCACTTGCGGAGGGGGATGTATGGCAGTGCAGAGAATAGACTTACTTGGGGTGCCTGTTGATGTGTGCCAGCCGGAAGAGCTTGAAAGCGAGATTCTGGAGATGCTTGCTAAGCCGGGCACTAAGCAGATTGTTTTTCTTTCAGTATGGAAACTGTTGAGGGCGCGCAGAAAGCGTGGGGACTTTGGCTCCTGCATTAAGTCGGCAGACCTGATTTTGCCGGTATCAAAGAGTATTCTTACTGCAGCTAAGTTCCTTAAGCTTACGGTGCCGGTTCGCTATAATCCGTTTACGGCGACCATCAGTATTTTAAGCGTAATCGATCAGCATTATAAGTCACTGTATCTTTTGGGCGGCCGGGATAAGACGCTGTTCCGCACGGAGAAAAACGTGCACGAGACATTTACCGGCATTCAGATTGTGGGGCGTTTTACCGGCTATTACCGCAAGCAGCTCGAAGGCGACATCGTGCAGTCAATCTACAAGTCTTCGCCATCGCTTGCGCTTATCAGCGAAGGCATAAAGGAGCAGGATTTGTGGTCGTATCGCCGCCGCAACAGCTTTTCTTCAAGCATTTTCCTGCATTACAAAGACGCGTTCGGCATTTTCTCTGACCGCATTCGCCGGGTAGACGAGAAAACATTCGAAAAAGGCCGGGAAATCTGGTATGAGATTGTCCGCAACCCTCTGAAAATATTGCTTGCCTTTCCGTTCTTTGGATTTATACTGATTACGTTGTGGTACAGGATTTTCAGAAAGAATTCCATCGCTGCATGATGTAGCGGCCGCAATGCAGAAAAAATGTATTCTCCTTTCCTCGTCTTTTGTTCTGCTTGATGTGTTACGGGCTTCTCTGCCGCCGGGTTTGGAAATACGTTTATTTCTGCATGCAGACAGATTTTTTATAGAAAACCGCTTTGGCTCAGATGTAACGGTCTTAATTGATGTGAGTCTTCCTGATAAAACAGTCAGAGCGGTCATTACCTACCTTCAATCATTCCAAAACGCTTCTTTTTACTTAATCTCACAAACGAACAAGCTTAAAGGTTATCCGTACAAGGTAATCAGAATTCCGCAGGATATGCCGTTTCTGAGAAAACAGCTCTCTGAAGCCGCGGGGCTACCGGAGTATCTGAATCCTCTCGACAGAATACAGGGGAAATCGCAGGCGGCAGAAAACCTTCGCACGATGATAAAAACGCTTGCCGGTGTCTCTTCCCCGCTGCTGCTGCAGGGGCAGAGCGGAACGGGAAAGTCGCTTGCAGCGCAGGTTATGCATGAGCTGTCGCTGCGAAAGGACGGTCCGTTTTTTCGGGTGAATGTGGCTGCCATTCCTCCGGCACTGGTAGAGGCTGAGCTTTTCGGGACTGTTCCGGGCGCTTTTACGGATGCGAAAATCCGCGGGGGCTATTTTGCTTCTGCAAAAGGCGGGACGCTTTTTTTTGATGAAATTGCAGAGTTCCCGCTGGATTTGCAGCCAAAACTGCTGTATGCGGTTGATAACGGCGCATACAGGCCGGTCGGCTCTGACGCCGAGGTGAAGAGCGATGTGCGATTGATTTTTGCGACAAATGCAGATTTGCAGGAGCTTGTAAAAAAGCGCCTGTTCCGCGATGACCTCTATTACCGGATTTCGCGAATGATACTGCGCCTGCCGTCTCTTGACGAGCGCAGGGAGGACATTCCGCAGTTAAGCCGTTCGTTTTTGCTGCAGTTCGGAAAGCGGCTTTCCAGCGATGCTGAAAAGTATGTATGCTCGCTTACCTGGGCGGGCGGCAATATCCGCCTGTTGTACAGCTGTCTTGAAAGGGCAGGCGCGGAATGTCCGCGGGACTGTATCGACGTTTCCGATATTCAGTCTTCGCTTGCCGGCTTGTGATTTTTTTGAGCGAGTCCTGCCGCTTTGTCAAACACTTTTTCCAGATAGGTGGCTTCTCCTTCGCTTAAGGCTGCCCGGGATAAGATTGCCCGCCAGAAATGCTCCATGTCCGGCCGGCCGGTAACGCTGAAAAAACCGATTTTCTGCAGGTTGTCTGCGATGGTTGTTACGGTGCGGTCAAGCCGGTCCAGCGTGACGGGTACGCTTCCGGGAGAAATCTGTGCTTTTTCGCGGAACAGCTGGTAGGCGATAATCTGCACGGCATGCGAAAGGTTAAGGGATGCAAAGTGTTCGCTTGAGGGAATCGTGACGCCCATCGTGCATTCAAGCATTTCTTCGTCTGTCAGGCCGGTGCGTTCGTTTCCGAATACAGCTGCAACCTTTCCCCCTTCGGATACCTGCGAGGCCTGGGCTGCAAATTCTTCGGGAAGCAAAAGCTTTCCCTTGCGCTTTTTGCCACGGCGTCGGGTTGTGCCTGCAGAGAAAACGCAGTCTTTTGTGGCATCGGTAATCGAATCGAAAAAAGCAGCGCGTTCCCATAAGTCGGCGGCGTGTATAGCCAGAATCCGTACGCGCTCATCATCATAGTCTTCTCTTTTACCGACAATTCGCAGGTCAGAAAGATTATTGTTTGCCATGCCGCGACAGACGGCACCTATGTTCCTGCTTTCTTCAGGATGACTAAGAACGATAACAATATTCTGCAGATTCATGCGGACACTGTACTTCTTTTTGCCGATTTGCGCTACAATGCGGTATGAGTAAAGGCAACGAATTGCTTGCAGAAACGTTTTCTGGAAAAAAAGCGCTGGTGGTGGGCGGTTCTGGTGGTATTGGCGCTGCTATTTCCCGCTTGCTGGCAGAGGCCGGTACGGAGCTTGTCGTTCACGGCGGTTCTGAGTCCCGGCGCTTTGATCTGCTGATGGAGGAGCTTACAGCGCTGCACGAAGAGGCGGCAGCGCGGCTTTCGCTTGCTAGCGCTGAGGTAAAAAAGCCGGAAGCGCTGGTGCAGAAGCTTACTCCCGAAAATTTTAATGACCTTGCAGACTCTGCCCTTGCCGGGAAGGCTGCTTCCTGCGACATTCTCTGTGTCTGTTACGGCCCGTTTGTGCAAAAGCCGCTGGATGCCATGACGGCAGGGGACTGGCAGACGGTCGCTCTTTTGGATTATGCGCTTCCGGGGCTGCTGGTAAGCCTTGCGCTTCCGGGAATGCAGGAGCGGTGCTGGGGCAGAATTCTTCTTTTTGGCGGCACGGGAACGGAAAGCCGCCGGGAGTTTAGGACGAATGCGGGCTATGCCGGTGCAAAAACGGCTGTTGGCACGCTGGTTCAGTCTACGGCTGCAGCTTATGCCCATTGTGGCATAACGTGCAATGCGCTTTTGCCCGGTTTTACCCAAACCGAGTATACGGAAACGGCTGGCTCTGGTGGAGCCGGTACTGCAGCTGCATTAGCGCGTAAAATGCCCGGCGGCACGCTGCTTCTTCCGGAATCTGCTGCCAGAACCGCGATGTTTCTGCTTGAAAATCCGGACATAAATGGTGCTTTGCTTCGTTTTGACCGCGGCTGGAGCCCTGTTTTTGCTGTGTAGCTGATATATCAGACTAATTAAATTAGTCTGATTTGATTTGACAACAGCATATTATTCGGTGTATTATTTTAAATGTAAATAATTCGAGGAGTATGGATTTATGAGCAATAGTAACAATCTCGTACCAGGTTTTAATGACGAAAAAGATGACAGCTTGAAGATTAGCTTGGAGCAGGTAGAAGAGGTTGAGAATTGTCTGATTGTTTACTTAAACGGATATATTGATACCTACAACTCCAGTTTTTTCCAGAAAAAAGTTCAGAAAATCGTCGAGACGGGATTTATCAACTTGATTTTTAACTGCGGTGCTCTGAATTACGTTTCTTCCACCGGTATCGGTTCATTTACAGCATTCCTTAAAATGGTAAAGCCAAAAGGCGGCGACATTGTTCTTCTCGAAATCCAGCCGAAAGTATACGAGGTTTTCCAGCTGCTCGGATTCTCTCAGTTCTTTAACATCAAGAATTCAACACCCGAAGCCGTATCTCATTTTAAGCATGAGAGTCCGGTAGAAACATCTGTGTTCCCGAAACTGTTCAGCTGCCCGGTTTGCTCAAAGCGCTTAAAGGCGACAAAGGCCGGTCGGTTCCGCTGTTCTGAGTGTAAATCCATTATTGCAATCAATGAACAGGGACAGGTTTTCCTTGGTTAAAAAAAAATTGAATTTATTTTTCCGGTACCTATTGACACGGTACCGGATTTTTTTTGCCCATGTGCACAAGCTGTGGAAAACTCTGTTAGTTTTATGATTTTAAGAAAATATTATGAATAAACGTAAGTTCTAGTTCTGTAAGCAATTAAGCTTTTTGCTGTGGAAAACTATATAATTTATTGTATTACAACGATTTGTATACAGTCACAAGCGCTGACTTGCAGCTCTGAATGGTGTTTACCGGGAAAATACCAGTAAAATCCGCACGATGTATAGGCAAAAATATGTGCACAAGTTGTGGATAACTTGTGCCTGAAACTGTGTAAAACTTTTTACGAGAGAGTAAAAACTAAAGACTAAAAAAATCTTTGTTGTTTTTAGCCCGTCTTCGTGCTATTCTAGTACGAGGCTATGAGACGAGTTTTTACATCGACTGCTATTTTTTTCACGCTCTGTATTTTGGGAACGCTCGTTGGGGCTGTTTTCTCAATGCTGTGCATGGATTTAACTCAGCTTGTGATAGGCACACGGTTTTCTCTGTTCCGGTTTGAATTCTTTTTAAAGGGAGTGTATCTGTCATTCCCGCTTGTCTCGATTATGGCACTTCTGATGATTATCCTGTACCAGATTCGCCATCCGCAGCATTCCGTGCCGTCTGTTGCCGTGTTTATTGCTCTGAATCTCCTGCTGTGGGCTATGCTGATGCCACTTGTCCTTGGGCTGTCGCTGCGTACGGACATACGCCCGCCGGCAGCAGCTCCATCTGCCAGCTCCGGGTTCTTCCGCAATGAAGATGGTCTTGTGTACTATTGGGAAGTGTTTTCGCATAACGGCAAAGGTGAAGGCCTGTATATCGATTTGTACGGCGTGCATGGGGAACCGGGACAGGTATATCCGCTGCATCAGGTTGATAAGCCCGAGCAGAAAACGCCGTCGCCATTTGCGGATACGCTCGTGCAGAAATCAATTGACATGCCGAAATGCGTTTCGATTCCGCTTACAGCCTATCTTTCGCTGCTGTACTATGCGCGGGACTGCCTGAGCCGGGGATACTTGCAGTGGCTCGGGTTTGCATCTTTGGGGCTGGCTTTTATGTCACTGTATGGGCTGGGCTGGCTTAGTTCCTGGCGCCTGCTGAATGCATTTGTCGTTATGGTTGTAAGCGTATGCATTGCGCTGGTTAATTATGCTTTGTATGCAGGACTGCTTCTGCCGGGCGTCAGCAGGTTCTGGCAGCTGGGGCTTGGCGCCTTTGGCAAACACGTTCCCTTTACTGCCTGCGTGAACGTGCTGATTGCTCTTTGTATGCTGGGAATCGGACTTGCTAACTCGTTCTTACGCAGAGAGAAGGCAAGAGGAGCAGACTGATGAAAAAAATAGCGCTTATCATCCTTGTGTATATACTGCTTTCCTTTGGAATCTGCCTTGGTATAGCAAATCTGACCGGAAATGTTCCTCCGCTGCTGGCAGGCGGGCAGACGCCGTATATCTTTTTCCGAAGCGTGCTGCTTTTCTTTAAGCTGCTGCCTGCACTGATGTGCAGTGCGTTTTTGGTTGCCGCCTCTATTTGTTTCGGGCACTCAAAGGAAAAGGCATTGTTCCGGTATTCGCCGGTGCAGTTTGCAAATTACCGTAATGTAATGATTGCGTCTCTTTGCATGGTATTCCTGCTTATGCTTGCGAAAGAAGTCGGTATTCCTGCGGTACAGGCGCGGCAGGCTTCTGCAGAGATGGCGCCAAGGCTGTTAAGCGAATACATTTTGTCCAGCGAGCATTACTATGCGCAGGGAAATGATGCCCTTGCGCATGAGTATGCAAAGTCAGCGCTGAAGATAGACCCGGCGAATAAGATTGCCGCGGCGATGATTGAAAATACCGAGAAAAATCTTCGGCAGATTAAGCCTATGGTGGGGCTGCCGGGAAAAGAAACTGATGAGGCCGCGTATGCCAGCCGGGAAGTCCAGAACGAAACGGTAACGTCGCTGATAGAAAAGTCAAAGGCGGCGGCAAAAGAGGATAACTGGTTTACGGCACATTATTACGCACAGCTTGCGGTTTCAATCGGAACGACGCAGGATGTTAACTACAATGACGCGCGCCATCTTGCGGCAGACGCATGGAATCATTTGCGGAATCCCCGGATGGAGCAGAAAAACGAGGTATGGGATTTTTACCTTGCAAAGCGGACGGCGTATTTTGCGCTTATGCAGGGAGATTCGATAGAAGCGTACTACCAGTTCCTTGAACTGTCGAAAAAAATGTCGCAGACGCTGAAGGACCCTGATGTGGAGTACTTTTTGCAGATTGCACTTGGCAGGATTGAGGCAGACTATTTCTTTATTGACGAAACGCTTGCAGTGGAACGGTATGAGAGCGCACAGAATATCTACTTTACGATTCCGCATGCGCAGGGCGGGCGGGATGTCGTGTTTATCCGCGGAATGACCCGGGTGAAAAATACAGGCGGGCTTTTGACGTTCCTGCGCGGCTTTACGATGTATACGTATGGGGCAGACGGCAGGCTGATTCGGTCTATCTTTACGCCGTATGCAAAAATGGTTGCTGAGCCGGTGGCTGCCTGCAGCCGGGAACTGGTCAAGGCGTTTGATTTGCGCGACAGTTACGTGCTGGTGCCCGCCCTGCAGCTGAAATCTATTGAGCGTGAGTTCCGCGGGACTGCGAATGAGCCGGAATATGTCTGGGCCGATTTTGTTGCGGAGAGTGACCGCACGCCATACAACTACCTTGTGCTTTCGATGCCGTTCAGCGAGTTTTTGACGGCCTGCGACATTTCGCTGGGGCCGGACCGCATGAACCTGCCGTCGCTTATGAAGGTGTGTCAGACGGTCGATGATTTTGGTTTTTCTTCCGAGATTTTTACGACGGCGCTTGTCCGGCGGCTTTTGTATCCGCTGCTGCTTTTGATTCTGTTTGTATTCTGTGCTTCTTTTGCATGGAACTACAGGCTGAGCCAGGATCAGCTGTTTAAGTTCAAGTGGATTTTTGTGCTGCCTTTTGCAAGCTTCCTTTTGTACCTGATTCTGGAAGCGCTGCTTTTTATGGTGAGCATTGTCTGCTATGCGCTGGTCGCTGTTTCAGGGGAGCTTGCGCTGGTGATTGCCGTCTGCGTGTGCCTTGCGCTGCTGTTTGGTTTTAGCGCAGTATTCCTTGCGCGAACGTCCAATTGAGCGGGGACGAAGTGCGGTGCAGTGTGCGGAAGCTGGCGGCCAGACTAAGATGCTTTGTCCGCCGGCACCTTGCTGTATGCATCTCTGTGCTTGTTGGCGCCGCCGGTGGAATCGCAGGCTGTGCGCTGGGTTTTGTTTCGGGCTTATTTTTTGAAGTGATTTTTCGGCGGCTTCGCGAGGAAAAAAGCTTTTCGGAAAAGCCTGAGGAACCTGTTGATGAAGGGCGCCTTTCTGCGCTAAAAGAGCTGGAGCTGTCGCCGGACGCCAGTGCAGAGGAGATAAAAAAGGCGCACCGCACGCTTGCTTCCCGGTACCACCCGGACAATGCAGGTGGCGACAGCGCCCGGTTTATGCGTATTCAGGATGCATATGAATATCTGAAGCCGTGATGAACCGGCTAGGGCATGGAGCGGTGGCGAAGCCAGTGGGGAGCGGGCTTGAAGCGGAGCTTCAAGCCGCGGACCACCGAGGGTACCGAGCCGCGGAACGCCCGACCTGCCCGAAGGGCAGGGAGCCGCCAGAAAACCTTAAAAAATCAGTCTAATTCTACGCGCTCTATCTGAGCGCCGAGGCTTTGCAGCTTTTCGACCAGGTGCTCGTAGCCGCGCTCTATCTGGTACACGTTGCTGATGGTGCTTTCGCCGTGTGCGCAGAGGGCGGCAATGACCATGGCCATGCCGGCGCGGACGTCGGGGGAAACGAGGTGGTCGCCGTGGAGCGTTGAGGGGCCGGACACGACGGCGCGGTGCGGGTCACAGAGGGTGATGCGCGCGCCCATGCTGATGAGCTTGTCGACGAAGAACATGCGGCTTTCAAACATTTTTTCGAAAATCAGCACGGTGCCTTCTACCTGGGTGGCGACTACGGTCATGATGCTTGTTAAATCCGGCGGAAAGCCTGGCCACGGGCTGTCGTCGATTTTGGGTATCATGCCGCCGAGGTCGGTGTTTACTTTCATTTCCTGGCCGAGCGCGACGGAGAGTTTGTCGCCTTCGATTGTCCAGCGGATGCCGAGTTTTCCGAATGCTACGCGCAGGGGGCGCATGTCACGCGGGTTTACGCCGGTTATCGTGATGGAGCCGCGGGTTGCCGCTGCAAGGCCGATGTAGCTTCCGATTTCCATAAAGTCCGGGCCAATCGTAAAATCGGTGCTGTGGAGTTTTTTGACGCCTTCGATTTGCAGGATATTGCTTCCGATGCCGCTGATTTTTGCGCCCATGCCGACGAGCATGTTGCACAAGTCCTGTACGTGCGGTTCGCTTGCTGCGTTGGTAATCGTGGTGTGGCCTTCTGCCAGCACGGCTGCCATGACGGCGTTTTCGGTTGCTGTTACTGATGTTTCATCCAGAAAGATGTCGGCGCCGGCGAGTTTGTTTGCTGTAAAGGCGAAGGGGCCGTCTACCGTAATGCGTGCGCCCAGTTCCTGCAGGGCGAGGAAGTGCGTGTCTACGCGGCGGCGGCCGATTACGTCTCCGCCTGGAGGCGGCATGATGGCTTTTCCGGTGCGGGCGACAAGCGGGCCTGCAAACAGAATGGAGGCGCGGATTTTGCGGCTTAATTCTGCGGGGATGTCGCTTGCGGCGATTGTTTTTGCGGTGATGCGCCAGTCGTGTTCGGCAAGGCGTTCAACCTCGGCGCCGAGCGCCTGCAGGATAAGCAGCATGACGCCGGTGTCTTCAATTTCGGGAATGTTGCGCAGGATGACGGGTTCGTCGGTCAAAAGGGCTGCGGCGATGCAGGGAAGCGCTGCGTTCTTGTTGCCGCTCGCCCTTACCGTGCCTCTGATGGGGATTCCGCCTTGAATACGGTATTGATGCATTAGTTTTTCTCCTTTCCGCTGTTTGCCGTAATGACAGAAAGCTGCAGAAGCACTTCGGCGGCTTTTGCCATCTGTTCAAGCGAGCACCACTCGCGGCGTGAATGGTAATTGTGCCCGCCGGTAAAGATGTTCGGTGTGGGGATTCCCATTTCGGTCAGGCGGGAACCGTCGGTACCGCCGCGAATCGGCTGGAATACCGGCTCGACACCGGCGGCTTTGTATGCCTGCACCAGGTTCTGGGTGACGTGCGGCGCTTTTTCGAGGCCGGCTTTCATGTTCTTGTACTGTGCTGTGTGCTGCACCTGGGCTTTGCCGCCAAAGCTTGCGGCTGTTACCTGAGCGAGCTGTTCCACAAGCGCCTTCCGTTTTTCCATGCCTTCTTCAGTAAAGTCGCGCAGGAACAGACAGACTGAAGCGCTTTCCATGCTGCCGCTCATGCTCATGGGCGCATAAAAGCCCATGTAGCCGTCGGTTGTTTCGGGGGCTTCGTGGCGCGGAAGCATTGAGATGAATGCTCCTGCCATCGTAACGGCATTTACCATGCCGGGGCGGGCGCTGCCAGTGTGGAGCGCTTTTCCGGTGAAGGTGACGTCGCTTTTGTATGCGTTAAAACATTCTGTTTCCAGCTCGCCGATGTGCCCGCCGTCGACGGTATAGGCGCACTTGGACACAAGCAGGTCGAGCGGCACGTGGTCCATGCCGTGACCGGTTTCTTCGTCCGGCGAGTACATGATTTCGATGGGGCCGTGGGCGACCTCGGGGTGTTCGTTAAGATAGGCGACGCTTGTCATGATGGCGGCTACTCCGGCTTTGTCGTCTGCGCCTAAGAGCGTGGTGCCGTCGGTGGTGATGACTGTTTCGCCGTTTGCGCCAGCCTGCGCAAGTGCGGCGTCTTCGCTGGGGTCGAGTACAATGCCGTCTTTAAGCTCGATGCGGTTGCCGTTGTAGGCGGTGTGAACCTGCGGCTGTACGTTTTCGCCGCTTACTTCTTCCACCGTGTCCATGTGCGCCATAAGGCAGATGGACGGCACGTTTTCGAGGCCTTTTGTTGCCGGAAGAATGCCGCGTACATAGCAGTTGTCGGTGATGGTTACCTGCTGGGCGCCGTTTAAGGTAAGTTCGCTTGCGAGGATTTTTGCAAAATCCCATTGGCGTTCAGTTGAAGGCTGGATGCCGGAATCCGCGGCGTCTGAATTACTGGTTGTCCAGATTTTTACATAGCGCAGAAAACGCTCTAAAAGGGAGGCGCGTTCCCGGTCGGTCATATATCCAATTGTAAAATTCATGCATACAGTGTACGGCTTTTACGGCTGTTTTTCAATCTTTTGTTTAGATACGGGTACGCTCTTCTTGCGGCTAGCGCGGGCGTAAACTTGAGTGCTTTTTGGGGTGTTTTTATAAGAAAATCGTTGATTTTTTGGGAAAGAATGCTGATTTTGGGGCGAGGTGAGTGTAAAAATAACAAAAGTATGAGAAAAAATGGCCAAAAAAATGAAAAAATGCGGTTTTTTGAGCGGTTTGCGCGGAAAAATTGCTAAAAATTCAGAAAAATGGGTGAAAAATGAGAAAAAATGGCAAAAAAATGCGAGAATTTGCACAAATTATTGCAAATTCTATTGACCTTTCGGGTGCATAAAGCTATAAATACATCGTGCACATCAAAGGCGATGCGAACACTTTTTTTGAGGGGTTTTCAAGAAGAGCGTTCACATCGCCTTTACTTTTATACGCGGCTTATGCCGAAGTTTAGGAGGAAAAGAAATGTCAGATTGTGTTGAAAAATCGGAATCAATTCCAGAGCTTTTCGGAAGCAACGTCTTTAACGACTCCGTTATGCGGGAGCGTCTTCCCAAAGACACCTACAAAGCGCTGAAAAAATGCATCAAAGAGGGTACTCAGCTTGATTTGAGCGTGGCAAATGTTGTTGCCAACGCAATGAAGGACTGGGCAACCGAAAAGGGCTGCACTCATTACACCCACTGGTTCCAGCCGATGACCGGTGTAACGGCAGAAAAGCATGAGTCCTTCATCAATCCTACTGCAGACGGCGGGGTTATCATGGAGTTCAGCGGAAAAGAGCTGATTAAAGACGAACCCGACGCTTCTTCATTCCCGTCAGGCGGCATCCGCGCAACATTCGAAGCTCGCGGCTACACCGCATGGGACCCGACCAGCTACGCATTCGTAAAGGAAGGCACACTCTGCATTCCGACTGCGTTCTGTTCATACACCGGCGAAGCGCTCGACAAAAAGATTCCGCTGCTCCGCTCAATGGAAGCAATCAACAAGCAGGCACTGCGCGTTCTGCGCCTGTTCGGAAACACCACCGCAACCAAGGTTACGACAACCGTTGGCCCGGAACAGGAATACTTCCTCGTAGACAAAGCGCTGTACGAACAGCGTAAAGACCTTAAGTTCTGTAAGCGCACTCTGTTCGGAACCCTGCCCCCGAAAGGCCAGGAAATGGAAGACCACTACTACGGCACGATTCAGCCGCGCATTGTAGCCTACATGCACGACCTCGACAAAGAGCTGTGGAAGATGGGCATTTTGAGCAAGACAAAGCACAACGAAGTTGCTCCCGCCCAGCACGAAATGGCACCGATTTTTACGACGACAAACCTGGCTGTCGACCAGAACCAGCTGACCATGGAGCTGATGAAGAAAGTCGCCCTGCGCCACGGCCTGTACTGCCTGCTTTCTGAAAAGCCGTTTGACGGCGTAAACGGAAGCGGTAAGCACAACAACTGGTCACTTTCAACCGATGAAGGCCAGAACCTGCTTGATCCGGGTGACACGCCTGCAGAAAACGCACAGTTCCTTTTGATGCTCGCCGCCGTCATCAAGGGCGTAGACGAGTACCAGGATCTGCTCCGTATGAGCGTGGCCAGCGCTGGTAACGACCACCGCCTGGGCGCAAACGAGGCGCCGCCGGCAATCATCTCTATGTTCGTCGGTAGCGAGCTGGATGCCGTACTTGAGTCAATCGTGACCGGTCAGCCCTACGACAAGCGCGGAAAGCAGCACATGGAAGTCGGCGTAAGCGTCCTCCCGAAGATTCCGAAGGATTCGACCGACCGCAACAGAACAAGCCCGTTTGCCTTTACCGGCAACAAATTCGAGTTCCGTTCATGCGGCTCAGCGCTTTCAATCAGCGGCCCGAACGTTGTTTTGAACACGGTTGTCGCAAAAGAGCTGGATGATTTTGCAACCGAGCTTGAAGCTGCCGAAGACTTTACGACTGCGCTCAACGCACTGATTAAGCGCGTTATCACCGAGCACCGCCGCATCATCTTCAACGGTAACGGCTACGATGAGGCATGGGTAAAAGAAGCTGAGGCGCGCGGTCTTATGAACCTTAAGACGCTGCCGGATGCTATGGAGCACTACCTGGACAAAAAGAACGTAGAGCTCTACACAAAGTACGGCGTTTACACCAAGTCAGAAATCAAGAGCCACTACGAGATTAAGCACGAAAACTACACCAAGCTGCTTAACATCGAAGTGAACACCATGCTCGACATGATTTACAAAGACATCCTGCCGGCCTGCTACAAGTACATGAACGATGTTGCAGAGACAGCGCTCAAGGTAAAGCAGATTGCTAAGGGTGCAAAATGCCAGGCTGAGGCAAAGCTTGTAAGCGATATGAGCGAACTTTGCGACCAGCTGGTAAAAGAAGCGGAGCTTCTGGCAAAGATTCACGATGATGTGAATGCCAAGAGCGACGTGATTAAGCAGGCCCGGTTGTATGCAGACAAAGTGCTGCCGCAAATGGCCGCAACCCGCGCTGTGGCGGACAAGATTGAGCCGCTCTTAGGCGAAAAATACAAGCCGTACCCGAGCTACGCGGATCTGCTCTTCCGCGTGTAAGCAGCAGCTTTCAGCACTATGTGAGTGCTCCCGGCTGCAACCTGTCAGCAAATCCTCCGTGTGTGCTTCGCACCCAGGTCGGATTTCTGCCAGAACGCAGCCTGCGCATTCGCTTATATCGTAAACTGCTACTTTTCCGCTTGGCGGGAATGTAGCAAAAAAAATGCACACAAAGGCGTGTGTCAGCTATTTTCTGAATCTTTGGAAAATTGTCTGACATGCGCTTTTTTTATTTTACAAAGAATAAGGAGAAGGAAAATGGACGTTACTGAATTGGTTTCCTCCTTGCAGGGGCAAATCTGGGGAGTGTGGTTCCTGGCAGGCGCGGCGCTGGTCTTCTGGATGCAGGCTGGCTTTGCGATGGTAGAGGCGGGCTTTACCCGGGCCAAAAACACGGGCAACATCATCATGAAGAACCTGATGGACTTCTGTATCGGTACGGTGATGTGGTTTTTAATTGGTGCAAGCCTGATGCTGAGCTACACCGACCCGGTAACCGGCGAGGTAAGCAAGGGCATCTGGAGTGTTCTCGGTAAGCCGGGCTTCAGCGTGTTTTCTAACTACGCAAGCTTTGACTTTTCTGGCTTTGTGTTCAACCTGGTATTCTG
>JAILRG010000031.1 GCA_024698325.1 Treponema sp. | reverse complement strand
TCTTTCCCAAAAGTTTTTGAAGTCCGCTGCCGGCTCCTTTTTGAATACCGTTACTCAGCATGTTCATGCCAAAAAGCAAAAGGCAAAGAGAGCCAATAAAACCCACAATCTGTGAAATTACATTCAAAATCATGGGTTTATAATGACTGATAAATGAAGATTTGAAAATTAAGTTTTTGTAAAATTTATGTAAAATTTATATTTCAGACACCACCGTAAAAGTAGTGCCTTTTCCTTCTTCGCTTGTCACCAGCACACTGGCATTGTGATATTTTGCAGCGTGCTTTACGATACTCAATCCCAATCCTGTTCCACCAAGCGCTCTTGAGCGACTCTTGTCTATGCGGTAGAAGCGTTCAAAAATCCGTTCTCTTTCAGAAGAGGGAATGCCAATTCCTGTGTCGCGGACTGATAGAATCACTTTGTCCCTGTCTCCAGCAGAATTCTGCATTTCATGGATTTTTATGTTTACGCTGCCGTCGATTTTGTTGTATTTGATGGCGTTGTCCACAAGGTTGTAAATCATTTCGTAGATTACAGGTTCAACGCCGTTGATGAGACCGGAATCTCCTTCCAGATTAAGAGAAAGATTTTTAGTTTTTGCGCTGACAGAAAGAACCTCCACAACCTCGCGGCAAATTGAACGTAAGCTTAAAGCTTCTTTTTCCATTGCGATGGATTTTTCATCCAGTTTAGAAAGCTTGATGATGTCGTTTACAAGAGTCGTCATGCGCTGGGCTTCATCGTAAATTGACTTTGAAAAGTCGACTGTAATTTTAGGGTCTGTTCCCCCTTGCATCAGAATTTCTGCAAAGCCGCTTATGCTTGTAAGCGGCGTCTTTAATTCGTGGCTTACATTTGCAGTGTATTGAGCACGGATTTCTTCCCTCTGGGCTTTTTCAAAGTTTTCTTCGGCAATTCGTTTTGTGAAAGGCTTTAATTCCTCATAAACATCAGAAGATTCAGGCTCATCAAGGTTGATAGAGTTAAGAGGCTGAACGATTTTTTGGGAAATCCAAGATGCAGAGACTCCAGAAATTATTACAGCAATTACTAGCAGCAATAGAAGAATCTGACTCATTCCTAAAACAAGAACCCACACAGAATGCTGATTACAGCTGATTCGGAGCACATCTCCATTTGAAAGAAGCTTTGCAAAGTAGAGAGTTTTTTCTGTCATTGTAGAAGAATAGCGGGAGATTTTACTTATGCCCTTATCCTTAGCTCCAAGAAACTCTGAACGAAGTGCATGATTCTCCATTTTTTCAAAGGAAACTGTGTTATCAAAATAAACTGAACCGTCACTGTGAATTAGAGTAATTCTGTTTTTTGTTGTAAGGTTCTGCAATTTTAGAAGGTCACCATGTAAAACGGAATCTTCAAGAAAAACACTTTCGCTTTCCAGTTCATTAAACAGCTGTCCTTCAAAATGTGTATAAAGGTTCCCGAAAAACATAAATGCACAGATAAAATAAACGAGCGTACCGACTAAAAAGGTGTTGATAAAGATTCTGAAGGTTAAAGATTTATTTTTCATATAAATTTGTATCCCACTCCACGGATAGTTTCGATTGCATTTCCTGCGTCCCCAAGTTTTTGGCGAAGGGTACGGATATGAACATCAACAGTACGGCTTGCAACATCAGCAGAAATGTCCCAGATGTGTTCCAGAAGCATCTCCCGAGTGAGAACATTACCACGATTTTTTACAAGCAGAACCAGAAGATCGAACTCCTTGACCGTAAGAAAAAGCTGGTGGGTATCTGTAAAAACAGTGTGCTGGTTTTCGTCAATTTTAAGCTCCCCGACTTGAAGCAATTCCTTGTGACTGTCTGTTTTTTCGTAACGCCTGAGAACAGCTTTAATTCGGGAAACAAGAGTCATCATCCCAAAAGGTTTTGTAACATAATCGTCGGCACCAGCATCAAGGCCTGTAACTATATCGTATTCTGAATCCTTTGCCGTAAGCATAATCACGGGAATGCCTGATGTCTTTGGATTTGAACGAAGCTTTTTAAGAATAGAAATGCCGTCTTCCTCTGGAAGCATAATGTCTAGCAAAAGTAAATCTGGCTTGTTATTTTCCAATGCTATCCAAAAATCAGAAGGGATTGCAAAATCTTTTATTTCAAAGTTCTGACTGGTTAAGGAATAACATATCAGCTTACGAATGTTATCATCATCTTCAAGAATAAAAATCATAATGTAATTTATAGAGTAAAACTGTAAAAATTCAATAAATGGAATGTAAAGTTTGTGTAAAATGTAGTGGAGATGTTCCCAATATGCTTCCCGTTGACCAAAAATTCCTAAACTGTTATAGTAAAACTCGTATTTTTAGTATACTTTTGGGCCATTAGCTCAGCGGTTAGAGCAGAGGACTCATAATCCTTTGCTCCTTGGTTCAAATCCAAGATGGCCCAATAGTTTCGTAACGAAGTGAGAAACTATATGTAAATCATTTCCTATAGGCCAAACGGAACATAGTGACGTATGGCCCAAAGCCTATTCTGCAATGCAGAATAGGCTTTATTTTTATAATTTCCACCCCCGCTGATTGATTCCTGATTTATAATCTCAAAATCCGTTGATACTCGGGCTCGTTTTGGACTACACTCTGCAAGAGCGCCTGACTGGCACAGCCGGAACAGGCATCGGGAAATTTTATGAAAAACGCTGCTATAACAAAAAAAGACACCTATTTGATTACGCAAAAGCCCCTGTTTGCACTCCTGCTTTTTTTCGTACCGATTGCAATGGGGAATGTTTTTCAGCAATTCTACAATCTGGTTGACGCTTCGATTCTGGGGCGCTTTGTCAGCGAGCAGGCGCTTGCAGCTGCGGCCGCATCGCTTTCGTTCACTGGGATTTTTATCTTTATTGGCGGCGGTTTTGGCATAGGCGCGGGTGTTGTAATCGGAAAATACTTTGGTGCGGAAGAATACAAAAACATGAAAGTAGTCATCTACACCGCACTGCTTTTCGGACTTGCAATGAGCCTCATCCTTGGGGGTATCGGCTTTTCAATCAGCAGGCTCATAATGATTTGGCTACAAACGCCTGCCGACACGCTCGACCTTGCATGCACCTATCTGCACATCTACTTTCTGGGAATGCCCTTTGTCATTATCTACAATATAATTTCGGCTATGTTTAATGCGCTGGGAAAATCAAAGTATCCTTTGTACTTTTTGATTTTTTCTTCCCTCCTGAATATTGCGCTCGACCTGCTTTTTGTCACCGTCTTTGACTTTGGTATTTCCGGCGTTGCAGTTGCGACTGTCATTGCGCAGGGAGCGGCCTGCCTGCTTTCCACCAGCGTTTTCTTTACCCGGCTCAAGGGCTTTTCTATCGGGAAGGCTGCCTGCTTCAGCAAAAAGGAACTTGCAAAGATTCTTCGAATTGCCCTGCCGTCTGTCTTCCAGCAGGCGACTATTTCCATCGGGCTCATGCTGATTCAATCAACTATCAACTCGTTTGGATCGCAGGCATTAGCAGGCTATTCTGTCGGCATGAGAATTGAAAACCTCGGGGCTGCGGTCGTAATCGCCTGCGGGGCAGCTCTTTCTACATTTACGGCGCAGAATTTGGGAGCAAAAAAACTGAACCGTATAAAAGCGGGCTACATTTCTGCCAACATCATCGTTGCGGTTGCCGCCCTGCTCTTCTTTCTTGCAGTTCTCGCATTTAAAAAGCAGATTATTTATGCTTTTATCGGCGCGAACTGTTCCGAAACAGCCTACAGCGTTGCTCAGCAGGTTCTTGTCTACATGAGCCAGGTGATGTGCATCCTTGGTTTTAAGCACACAGCTGATGGCGTTATGCGCGGATTGGGGCGCATGAAAATGTTTACAATCGGCAACTTTGCAAATATTGTCATTCGGGTTACCTTTTCTAAATGCATGGCACCTGTCATCGGAATGCAGGCCATCTGGATAGCAAATCCTCTCGGCTGGTCAGCAAGCCTGATTCTCTGTTACTGCGCCTACCGCCACGAAATCAAAAAGCTGACAGCGCTGTAAAATATCCGATTTTTTATAATTTTTTAAGATTTACACTTAACTTCTGACCAAAATTCGGTAATACTATAGTAAATGACTCTTTTTACACTCTTCGCCTATCTACATAAGCAGAATAAAAAAGTAGCGCAACTTCTGCACACAGAAAAATCAACAATCGCTCTTTCCTGCAGCCGCATATTCCGAATCATCACGAGGATTATGGTTGCCATTTTTCTGGCGCTTATTTTCTTTGGCACACCGTTCTTCAATTTTAAATACCTTATTATGTATTCCGCTTCCTTCATCATTTCTCTGGGATTATGCATCAGCTTCTCTATTTCATACCGTCATAAAGGCCGCCACTATCTGCCGCTATCCTATGCATTTGCGGCATACCTGTATGCGTTTTCCATTCTGGTGAGTATTTCGTCACCGGTTAACGAGTCCCATGCGGCAACTTCTTTTATTTGCCTGCAGATTATTTTTCCGCTGCTGATTTTTGACCGTTCCCTGCGCGTTGATGCTTTGGTGACGCTCGCATATCTGATTCACACGGTACTTTCCTATCACTACAAAAGTTTCTCAAATTTTACGCTGGACTTGTTTAACGGCGCCGCATTTACGATTGTCGGCATAATTATCGGTGAATACGAACGATTCATCAGACTTGTCAATTTCGAAAAAGACAGGATTTTAGTCTATCAGAAAAACACTGATATGCTGACAAACCTGCAGAACCGGCGCTCTCTTTTTGAATACCTTGCGACATCCGCACAGCGAAAGAACGCAAAAGAAGCTTCTATCGGCGGCTTTTTTATGATTGATATCGACCATTTTAAGATTTTTAACGACACCTATGGGCATCAGGCTGGCGACAGCTGTTTGCTGCAGCTGGGAGCGGCGTTTCTTTCGTGGGGTGCGGAACACGGCTTTACGTTCTACCGCTACGGCGGCGAAGAATTCATTGCAGTGGGAAATCAGTCCGATTACAGCTGGCTTGGAGAACAGGCTGAGTCCCTGCGGAAA
>JAILRG010000135.1 GCA_024698325.1 Treponema sp. | reverse complement strand
TTTGACAATACATAGTGCCTGTATGTACATCACAAACTTGCTGCGTGTAATTTCCCAAAAGGTAGCCAAGTGCTTTCTGACAGGTGACAATAACGCCGCCCCCGTTACAGCTAACGTCTACAAGGACATTTTTCACATTCGCATACGATGCATCATGCAAAATTGTATAGAAGGCCGTATAAAATAAGCCCATTGTGTCATCAGGAATGCTTACATCCGCAGGATCCGGATTTGGAGCAAGACTCTGATTTTCAAAATAATAGTCTTGCCAGCCTTCAGCATCGAACTCAAAACCATCAAAGCGGATAACGGCAGTTTTGCCATCAGGAAGCAGCTCGAGTGCTGTAGGGATTTCCGTTTTCCCGGACATAACAGCCTTTCCCTTTGCGAGTCTCTTTTCATGCAGACTGGCAAGCACGAAATCATATTTCCTGTTTTTAGGATTTGATAATTCGTCCGTCATGTAGGCATTCAGCTCATCTCTCTGGGCTTGGGTAAACGTCGTAAAGTTCCTTGTATGCAACGTCGCATGCGCATCTCCATAAACATCAAGCACGAGGCTTAACATGCCCTTCATATAATCCACATAGGAAGACGAAAGGAGCAGCTCCCGCGTCGAGGGCGAATACTGCCGTAAAAGAGCGTCAAAGCTGAGCGCATCGGCAGCCTTAACTATCGCTGGATCCGCATAGCCATTCCCGTCGTCAGCAAAACCATAATAGCCGGGCTGCCCGTATAAGTAATCATGGGTGAAGCAGAGCAAGTTATACGAAAGCGTGATAAGATCTGCCGGCCGCTCTGCAACGGAGCCGTCCTCATTTACATACCAGCTGCTTTTGGCATAATTGGCATACAAATACGACCCGCCAGAATCGATGAAATAGATGCCTTCGCCGTTGTATACAAAACGCCTGTAATCCGTGCAGGAAAAAAGTTGATTCATCACACACAGGGGAACATAGGCATCATCTACACCGCCATAAATTTTAAAACCGTATTTGGCAAGGTTGAATGTCTGCGCCGACTGCCCGGTAAATGTTTCTATGATGTTGAGGAATTTTTTTACGAAAGAGTCATTCATCTTTGCGCTTTCGCTCGTCTTGGTGATATAGCCAATCCATTCGGGGCAGTACATGGTGTCCGCACGCATGTCAACGACGAGCGGAAAGGACTTTCCGTGAATCTTATTCTGGTATTTGTACTTGCCGTCAGCATAGGAAGTCGCCTGCAGTTCAAAACTTGCACATTCTTCAAGAAAATAGCGAACCGCAACGTAAGGGATATTGTGGTTGCCATTATAAAAACGGACGTAGAACACATCCGAAGCCTCATCTGCCTCAGCATAAAAAGGCAAAGCTTCAGTAATAAAATCCGATGATTCTTCTTCCGCATCCTTGTAGACGGTTACATTGGTCGTGTCACCTTCATAGGTACATGAGCCCAAAAACGCAAGCGCAAAAATCAGCCCCAAAACAAAAAGCTTTCTGTTCATACTCTCCGCTCCTTTTCATTTGCATAAGCATATTTTAAGCGTAACGAAGCTATACTTCAAGGGCGAATTAATTAAAATGTACAGATTCTTTACAGCTGCTACCGGCAGCAGCTACAGCCGCGTACCGCGTTATTTCCAGAGTTCCCAGACTTTCTGGGAAAGCCCTGCTGTCGCAGCATTTTTACCATTACGACACACGGGCTGCTTCAGCAGTTTGAGCTGATTTTCAAACAGCTTGTCAGCCTTGTCGCTGTCGTCAAGATAGGCGATACTTGCGTAGTCTTTTGATTTTTTGTCAGTCAATGCATCAATGGCGTCAGCCCTGCTGCCAGTTTCCCGGGCAATTGCATCAACAACACTGTCAAACTCGCCACGGCTCATCTCTTTCTCTTTTAAATCAACAAACTGAACAGGAATGCGCCGCTCGGAAAACCAGCGCTGTGCCGTCTTTACGTCAAAATTTTTTAAGGTTCCATATATTTGAATCATACACTACACTTCCTTTTAATCACTCACATCGAAACATACAGCGCCTTATCATACCGCAGCACAGCTTAAAGCCAGCCATACATGCCATATAGCGCGTCGTCTTAGCCCTATTGTTCACGAATCACCCAAAAATAGCAAGCAAGGCCACACGCACGACACACATACTGCGCGGCACCCACGCCTTTTTTTCTTATTTTTACGCCAAAAATGTAAAAATCCGCGTCTGGGCGACAATATGAAAGGTGGAGGTACATGCATGAGAGATAATTATGAACTCAGCCCCGCTGAAAAGTGGGAGCAGGCAACGTTAGCCAATAATTTCCTTTTTTACAAAGTTATGCGCCATCACCCCGACGCTTGCAAGGTCATGCTGGAGCTGCTGCTTGGCATAGAAATTGAGCGGCTGGAGCTGGCGGCGGAAGAAGCAATCGACATCGACCATGACGCGAAGGGCGTACGCCTTGACGTGTATGCGAAAGACAGCTCCCGGGTCTTCGACATTGAAGTGCAGGTGGCAGATACAAAAGAGCTGGCAGAGAGGGCCCGCTATTACCAGGGAATTATGGACATTGACAGCCTGAAATCCGGTGAACTTTACAGCAACCTGAAAGATTCGTATGTCATTTTTCTCTGCCTGTCCGACATCTTTGGCAAGGGGCTCCCCATTTACAGCTTTGAAAATCTTTGCCGGGAAGACACGTCGCTTTCACTGGGCGACCGCTCCTATAAGCACTTTTTTATCGCACCAACCTGTGCTACAATGCTGGAAGATAAGGAGCAGCGGGCTTTCTTTGAGCTTCTTACCGCAAATAAAGCTGGCAGTACATTTACCGACAGGCTGAAAGGTTATATTGATGACGCCAAACACAACACGCAATGGAGGGTGCAGTATATGACATGGGAGCGGCAACAGGCTTACGCATATAGAGACGGAAAGGAAGAGGGCATTGCAGAAGGTTCCCGCACAAAAGCGCTTGAGGCAGCCCGGAAGCTCATTGCCATGCACCTGCTGACAGAAGAGCAGATTGCACAAGCCCAGGGTCTTACGCTCGCTGAGGTGCAGCAGCTTGCGGCAGAACAAGCACTATAACGCAGCCCCTTTACCGACAAAGCGTTGGCCTGCCCCTTGCAGAAGTGCAACACCTGGCAGCAGAAAGCAGCAACCGCTAGAAGATGCCGGCCATGCAAAAGCGCAGCCCGCCGGCAAAAAACAGCCCTGCTGGCAGGCTTGCCGGCAGGGCTGTATGCTTTTGTGCGCTGTTAGCAGCACGATACGTTACGGTAACAGCTGTAGCTGCAGGAAGCGCTGCACCGCCTACACACTCCCCACCACAGACAAAAAAAAGCTTACTACAGCAACGTAAACGTGCTGTAGTAAACTTATACATCACAACATGATACAGGACTTACAACCATGTATCATGCGAGTAGTGCAAACTACTGATAGTTATACACTTCGACATTATCGATACCAGCTGTAGTGGAAGCACGTCCATCAACAATATTGATGTATTTTGCCACTAGAGTTGTATCCGTTGGATCCAATTCGACAGATTCAACCAATGAAGTACCGTCAGAAAGTTTTGTGATAGTTGCGTAAATTGTTCCTTTATCAATATCTATAACCAGTTTGTGATGATACCAAGTTTCAGCAGTACATGCTAATGTAATTGATGTATCTTCATCTACTGTATTGATATAGAATGTATAAGCAGCTTTAGCTGTTTCTATTTCCCGGAACAAATAGGCTGTTGTTGACGTATTATTTGACGGCTTTGTGTTTGTCACTGAGATATCACCGACAGACATTGCACCACGAACCTGCCATGCGTCAAATTCAACATAATACGTACCGCTTGTAGGAACATTAGACAATGTGAGATACGCATTACGCTGTCCACTACCACCTCCTTGAGTTAACATGAAGTAGTTATTAATACTAGTAGCATTTTCAGAATCAGTTTTAATTGAACCTGTGCCGCCTACAACAGTTATATCGGATGGCACAGTATATGTCGTTACATCATCTGTTGTTGTTGATTCAAGAGACTCAAAATCCTGTGAATACAGCGTTACTTTCTCCGGCTCTTTTACAGTAACTGCATAAGTCTTAGTTGCAGTCTGCTCGCCCTTCGTTGCCTTCACGGTGATTGTGACTGCTTCTTCTGCGACTGTTACACCGGTAATTGTAACTGTACAGACGCTACCGTCATGTGTCTCGGTTACCGTTGCGTTCGCAGAGTCAGATGTTACTTCCCAACTGTCGGGAGTAATACTGTCGTTTGCTGTTGCGGTAAAGGTTTTGGTAAAGCCCTTTGCTACGCTTCCTCTTTCCTCGCTCAATGTGAGTGTAGCAAGCTCAGCTGCACTTGCTGTTACAGTCACCTCGTAAGTAGCAGTCTTTTTGATTGAGCCAAGTGTTGCCGTTACAGTAATTGTTACAGTTTCGGTTGAGTCCTTTATACCTGTTACTGTTGCACCGGTATCGGTCTTCTCTACGGTAGCAAGTTCTTCATTGCTGCTTGACCAAGCATAGTTGACAGTACCATTTTCCTCGGAACTTGTGCCGCCGTTCAGTGTAAGGACAAGCTTACTGCCAGCAGCTACAGTTGTAGCATCATCCTCTGCACTGATGGTCATATCAGAAAGAAGGCTCTGTTTTGCAAGAACTTTAATGCTCTTTGTAAGCGTCTTTGTAACTACGTCGTTACCAGCACCAGCTGTTACAACGCAGGTAACGGTTGCAGTGTAATCGTTGCTTGTGACGTTAGTACCAGTAAGGATAACACTTTCGCCACTTGTTGAAGAAAGCGTTGCATAACTTGCATCAGCATCTGCAAGGCTCCATGCATAGGTCGGAGTAAGAGAAGAACCACTTGCCAATGCTGCAGTGGCAGTTGCGTCAAGCGTTGTCGTTCCGTCACAGTCGATAGTTGCGTTCTTAGCAGTCATCGCTACAGATGTAATGATTGTCTGATCTGCCGTGCTTTTTACTACAACATTATCGATGGCAAAGCCTGTATAATAGCGGGTACCATCAAATTTGAACGTACCCACACCACCGGCATCGCTTAATGTAGCAATTTTCTGGCGCGCAAACACGGTTTCGTTCGTTGTCGTACGGATAATCGTCAGATAGGTGTCTGTACCAATGCGTTCGAGAAGCAGTGAGTACCAGTAGCTATACCAGGAAGTGTTAGCTTTTCCAGGAGTAGTTTCCGTATCGATAACAGAACCATAGGTTTCCAGTTCCACAGTCTGCTCAGCACTGCCATTGATGTTCCATACTTTACCTGCAGCATTTGCAGCTGCTGAAAGTTTCAGAATAGCGGCAGATTCAGCTTCATCGTATATGATAAAGCTAGTACCAGCATCCGTATTACTATTTCTAATCTTAACATCACAGCTCAGCTTGAAATCATTGCCAGCTTTTAAGCCAACTGTAGGACCAGTAAATGTATAAGAAGCAGCCGCTGTATTTGTAGCAAGATAAGTGCGGTCATCATTTTTTACAACAGTGAATGTAATTTTACCAGAACTGCTTGTCCAGTCAGATGTTGCATCTGTGGCCTCGTAATCCTGGCTGTACAGCGTATACGGATATGCTTTCACTACCGTCAGCGTGTATGTGGCGCTTGTGCTTTCTGCGCCTTCTGCGCTTGCAGTTACCGTAACAGTAGCATCGCCTGTAGCTGTAGTGATTGCTACATTGATTGTTGCAGAAGCGGCTGTGGCATCTTCAAATGTAATGCCCTCAACACTTGATTCCCACTTGTAGGTAACAGTCGGAAGTTCACCAGAAAGCGCTGCGTCGCGGGCGCTGTCGCTTGAGGATACAGTCGCGCTTGCAGTGACGCTTGTGCTTTCGCCCTGCTCTACAGAGCCAGAAGCTGCGCTCAAAGTTACGGCGCTCAAAGTCAGTGTCTCAGTTTGCGGGGCAACAGTAACGCTAGCGCTTGTGCTCTTGCTTGAAGCGCCATCTGCGCTTGCCTTTACGTTTACGGTTACAGACTGTGTTGTTTTTCCTTTGTTTGTAACAGTTGCAACACCGCCTTCACTTGAAATGGCAATGTCTTCTGAAGTGCCGTCAGCAAGGCTAAATGTATAGGCTACGGTCGGCGTTGTCTCGCCTTCAGCGCCCTCTTTCAGGGCAACAGTGGCAGCTGCCGTTACGGTCGCCGTTTTTCCCTCGTAAGAAACAGTCGGTTCCGGCAAGGTTATTTCATAATTATACGTTACGCCATAGGCTGCAAGCGTAACTTCTTTTGTTGCAGTAACATCTGCTGCGTTTGCGGCAGATGCGGTCACTTTTACCGTGACAGTTTTTTCTTCTGCCACGCTGTTTGCGAGCGTTGCAGTTCCGTTGGTACCGGCTGTCAGCGTCACCCCGGTAACCTCTTCAGCAAGTGCAAATGTGTAGGTAATATCTTTCGCTGTCGTTTTTTCAGCATTCGGTGTTACCGTAAGGGTTACAGTCTGATCAGCGTTTTCTGCCTGAGAGACTGAAAGCTCCCCGATGACAAGTGTTTCAGTTTCACTGGGGTTTATTACAACCGATGTACCTCCATCGTCATCGTCTGTGTCTGAGTTACAGCCGATAAAGCTGAAACTCCCTCCCAAAGCGAACAGCAAGGCAGAAACCATCATCAGTTTCGCGCCTTTTCCAGTTCTCTTTCCCATTGTTTGCCTCCTACTTTTTAGATGCAGTACTTTTTGTTGTGCGTTATCGTACACACACATTGATTTTATTTTCCATCCTAAATTTTGATTTGTCAAATAAAAATTTAAGAAAGTCAGGCACGCATAAAACGTAAAAAACAAGTGTCTTCTGAGATACAGCACCAAAAGGAACGATTTCTGCCCATTTTCCGCTTGCCGCATGCATTTTTAGCGGAATTATTTTTCAAGGCAAGCATACGAAAAGCTCACAACCGCACGCTACAGTGCACGGCGTGTTTACTCGCATTTTTTGGAATGTCGTGTTATACTACATTCACTATGGACGATTTTGAAACACTTCGCGCATGGATAAACGAAAACCAGCGCGGCATGGTGGAGCTTGAAACGCTCCTTACTTCTATTCCCGCCATTGCGCCCGAAAGTGGTGGCGAAGGCGAAAGCAAAAAATGTGCAGCTCTCAAAGACTGGCTCTTAAAGGCAGGCTTTGCAGAATCCCAGTTTACCGAATATGATGCACCAGACAGTCGCGTGCCCTCCGGTGTGCGGCCAAACCTTGTGCTTACCATTCCCGGAAAAAGCGACGACTTTGCAATCTGGGTTATGGCTCACATGGATGTCGTTCCCACAGGAGAGCTTTCCCTCTGGGAATCAGATCCCTGGACTGTTATAGAAAAAGACGGCAAGCTCTTCGGCCGTGGCGTTGAAGATAATCAGCAGGGCTTAGTAAGCGGAGTATATGCCGCGCTCGCATGCCTTAAAAACGGCATTGTACCCGAGCATACGGTAAAGCTGCTCTTTATGGCAGATGAAGAGTTCGGCTCAGCCTACGGCATGCACTACCTGCTCAAAGAACACAAAGAATTGTTCCGCCAGCAGGACTTGTTTTTAATTCCAGATGGCGGCGACCCAAAGGGTGAGACCATTGAAATTGCAGAAAAGAACATTCTGTGGCTCAAGCTCCACACCATCGGAAAACAAAGCCACGGTTCCATGCCGGATTCCGGTAACAATGCCTGTCTTGCCGCATGCGACCTGTCGCTGCGCCTGAATGCACTCGAAAGCTGCTTTTCCGAGCGCGACCCGCTTTTTACTCCCGACCGCTCTACCTTCCAACCGACAAAGCGCGAAGCAAACGTGCAGACCGTAAACATCATCCCCGGCGACGATGTATTCTATATGGACTGCCGTATCTTACCGCAGTACACACTCGATCAGGTGCGCGCCGAAGTAAAAAAACGCGTACAGGAAGTCGAAGCAAAATACGGCGTTACCATTGAAGTAAGCGAACTTCAGGCCGAGCAGTCGCCGGCTACAAGTGCAGACGCCCCGGTAGTAACCCGTCTTGCAGCTGCCATTAAGGAAGCACACGGCATTACGGCGCACACGGTCGGCATTGGCGGCGGAACAGTAGGAGCCGCGCTCCGAAACCTCGGCTACAGCTGTGCTATCTGGAGCACGCTTGACGAAGTCTGCCACCAGCCGAACGAATACTGCTGGATTAAGAATATCGCATCCGATGCCGAAACATTAGCAGCACTGTTTATACAGAAATAACAATCTTATTTTCAGGGAGAATCACATGAAAAGAGTAGTTACATTTATTTGCATCCTTGTTTCATTCACCTTACTCTGTTCCTGTAAGAAAAAAGAAGTGCTGGATTTCCCAACCAAGGGAATAACAGTCATCTGTCCCTGGACTGAAGGCGGCGGAACCGACAGCGTCCTGAGGGCGCTCTGCTCCAGTGCAGAGAAATACCTTAATACGCAGATTACCGTCGAAAACAGAATAGGTGGAGCCGGCGCCAGTGGTCACGCAGCCATAAAAGATGCGCGGCCTGACGGCTACACGCTCGGAATGATAACATTCGAGCTTAACAGCCTGCCCCAGCAGGGGCTGGTCTCCTTCACCTACGAAGACTTCGACCCGCTGATTCGCGTCAATGCCGATGCCGCCGCGCTGACAGTAAAAGCTGACGCTCCCTACAATACACTCGAAGAGTTCATCAGCTACTGCAAGGCTCATCCGGGCACGGTTGCCATCGGTAACTCAGCCCCCGGATCTGTCTGGCACATAGGCGCAGGCCTGCTTGCCGAGTCGGCAGGAATCGAAGTAAAGCACATTTCTTTCGAAGGCGCTGCCGGAGCCGTATCTGCTGTCGCAAACGGCTACATTCAGGCAGTCACCGTTTCGCTCGCCGAGGTAAAAGCGCAATACGACAGCGGCGCCGTAAAAGTACTGGGCGTAATGGACGCACACCGGCCGGCGCATTACCCGGAAATCCCAACATTCAAGGAAATGGGCTATCCCATCGAGTACGCAACCTGGCGCGGACTTGCGCTTCCAAAAGGCGTTTCTCCCTCAGTCAAGCAGATTCTCCACGAGGCGTTTTCAAAAGCTGTCGCCGACCCCGACTTCATAAAGACCGCGGAAAAACTGAATCTTACAATCGCCTATCAGAATTCACAGGACTTCAGCAAGTTCCTGAAAGAAAACTACGCGGCCATCACAACGACAATGAAATCGATTCACATCATACAAGATTAAAGTTAATTTGCAGATTTCATACTTTAGCTGTATAATAAAGCCGCAGTATGAAATCTACCTGGTCGTTACTTTTCTTTGCGTGCACCCTTATTCTCTTTTTATGTGCCTGCATTACGGTAAGGCGCAGGACACCAATTGCCTTACGCCTTAGAAACGCAACGTATCTTGCGTCAATCATGGCGGCCTCCACCGGCATTATCGTCGTAACAAGTTCCTACCGGATTGCAAATGCCTGTTTTTCCATCAACTCTGCCTGCATTTCGTGGATACTGCTGTTCTATGTTGAATTCTGCATCCTGTATACCGGCGGCACGCTAAAAAAATCGATTGTTCAAAAAGCGGTCATACTCGTATTGATTGGCGACAGCCTGCTTCAGCTTGCTAACAATTTCTTTCCAGTTACCTACAGCATCATACAGAAAGTAACGAAAGATGGCCTTCATTACTTCGGCCGCACTCCCCTGTTTGCCGGAAAAATGCATCTGTTGTTGTGTTACTCGCTCCTTACGTACGGACTTTTCACAATCATCCGCCACATGACAAAAATTCCCCCGTTTTACTGGGCAAAATACATACTGACACTGCTCTTCAGCATACTCGCCACCGCATGGCAGATTATGTTTCTCTCCGCTCATTCCTATATAAATTTCACGGCTCTGGGACTGGCAATTGCCGCACCGTTTTTTGCATATTTCTCGCTGTTCTACAAACCGCACATCATCATAGACAAGATGCTCGCCCGCACTGTCGATAAAAGCAGCGACTTTGTCTTCTTCTTCGACATCTTCCATCAGTGCATTTTTGTAAATGAAAAAGCAAAACAATTTTTTGACATCCCCGATGACAAGCTGAACATCAGCCATGAGATTCTTGCTCGCTGGTTCAAGGGATTGAACTTTGATTTTGACGAGGAACCGTGCACATTCATCTGCACGCAAATCTGGCATGAACAGCTGACGCACTTAAAGGTAACCTATGACAAGCTTTACCAGAGCGGAACTCTTATCGGCTCATTCTTTCACATCCACGACATTACCGGAGACGTCAACCGCTACGAAGTACAGGAATACAAGGCCACTCATGATGATTTGACAGGCCTGTACACCCGGGATTATCTGTTCCAGCGCATTCACCGGGAACTTCTGCAGCACCCCGAAAACAAGTATTTTCTCATTGTCTCGGACATAAAAGACTTCAAAATGATAAACGACATTTTCGGCAGGCAAACCGGAGATGAACTTCTTATCAATTCCGCAAGGATGATTCGGGAGCATTTTAAGAGCACTGCGCTTTACGGAAGGATTGGCTACGACCGGTTCTGCATTCTCCTTTCTGAAAGCCAGCTCGAAGCATTTGAAAAAAGCTTCCATCAAAACCGAGAACTGCTCTCGCAGATTCCGGGAAGTTCCTATTACCCTCTGAAAGTGCACCTCGGCATTTATCCCGTCAAAGAGCGTAAAAAACCGGTCTCTGTCATGGTAGACCATGCCTCGCTTGCACTGGAATCCGTCAAAGACAGTAATGAAATAAACATCGCCTCGTACACCGACGCAATGCGCAGACAGCTCCTTTGGGAGCAGAAGATTGTCAGCGAGCAGAACGCAGCTTTACAAGACCGCCAGTTCGAAATCTACCTGCAGCCTCAGGCTAAGGCCGATGGAAAAATTGGTGGCGCGGAAGTGCTCATCCGCTGGAACCATCCCGACAAAGGTCTGCTCGTGCCAAACGAATTTGTACCGGTACTCGAGAAAAACGGCCAGATTACCAGAATGGACTTATTCGTCTGGGAAGAGGCATGCCGGCTCCTGCAAAAATGGAAGAAGGCAGGCAATACGGATTTATACCTTTCAGTAAATATTTCTCCAAAAGATTTTTACTATATCGACGTACATCAGACGTTCTGCGACCTCATACAGAAATATGACATTGATCCGGCGCTTTTAAAGCTTGAGATAACCGAAACGGTTATG
This sequence comes from Treponema sp., assembly GCA_024698325.1. Lineage (GTDB taxonomy): Bacteria > Spirochaetota > Spirochaetia > Treponematales > Treponemataceae > Treponema_D. The sequence continues at coordinate 27,135 of JAILRG010000135.1, read as the reverse complement.
ATTACCGACATTGAACAGAAGATTCAGCTCATTGACAAGCTGCATGATTCAGGCTTTTCGGTAGAAATGGATGACTTTGGAAGCGGCTATTCATCCCTCAATATGCTCAAATCCATCCCTGTTGACATCTTAAAGCTTGATATGGCATTTCTGTACCATGCAAAGGACGTAAAAAGAAGCCAGACCATCATTCAGCAGGTCGTCGTTCTTTCAAAAGAGCTGGGGATTCCGGTCATTACCGAAGGTGTCGAAACCGAGGAGCAGGTACAATTTCTGCGAAAAATCGGCTGCGACATGTTTCAGGGCTATTATTTTGCAAAACCACTGCGGGTTTCCGAGTTTGAAACGCTTTATCTGTAGCCTTCTGACCAAGAATGCTACAAATTGCATAACAATGCACAAAATGCTAGTATATGCTACATCCTGACACAAGTCGGGACTATCTATGACAGGGGTACCCAGCATGAAAAAAATTATCAGCGGCAAAGTCCGCGAAGTGTACGATTTGGAAGACGGACGCATGGTTATCGTAACCACAGACCGAATATCCGCCTTTGATGTCATCCTTCCAACCATGATTACCGACAAAGGTAAGGTTCTGAATGCACTTTCAAACTTCTGGTTCGACTACACCAAAGACATCGTAAAGAATCACATGATTTCTTCAAATCTGAAGGACATGCCTGCTGAATTTCAGAAGCCGGAATACGAAGGCCGCACCATTCTCGTAAAAAAACTCAAGATGATTCCCTATGAAGTCATTGTACGCGGCTATATGTTCGGCTCAATGTACGAAGCACAGAAGAGTGGAAACCTTCCCGAAGGCGTTACTTTTAACAGAACATATGAACAGGCAGAAAAATTTGACGAGCCTATCGTTACCCCGTCTACAAAAGCAAAAGAAGGTCACGACATCAATGTCTCCTTGGACTACATGAAGAACGACCTCGGCGCAGACCTTGCCGGCAAAATTGAAAAGACAGCGATTGCTATCTACAAAAAATGCTACGAGCATGCCTACAAGAACGGCATCATCATTGCTGACACAAAGTTTGAATTCGGCCTTGATGAAAACGGCGACCTGGTACTGGCCGACGAAGTTCTGACTCCTGATTCAAGCCGTTTCTGGAACAAAGAAAGCTATAAAATCGGAACCAGCCCTGCAAGCTATGACAAACAGTTCGTACGCGACTGGCTCAAAGCAAACAATCTTGCAGGAGACCCGAACATCAAGGCAATTCCGGCTGATGTAGTCGAAAACACAAGCAAGATTTATCACGAGTGTCAGACTCTTATCTGTCACAACTAAAAGCCCGGGTCTTCACCAGGCAAGGCTTCCTTGCCTGGTGAAGACCGTTATTCGGAGACGTATGAGCGACAAACAGACTGCGGCGGAAGCTTTTGGAGCCTTTGCCGATAAACTACAGCGTTTTATCTCTGCCGGCGGTGAATCTCCGAAGGCTCCAGCTCGTCCCCGGACAGCACAGGAGTCTCTAAACGCCGCTCTTTCTGACCAAAAAAAAGCCGTCATAACCCGCTATAAAGCCTTTTTAACACCTGATGCCGCCGTCGCAAAAGACGAAGCAGAACTCGTTGCAGCCTACGAACTTTACAAATCAGTGCAGGAAGCCAATGCAGAACACGCAACAAGCGAAACCTCACTTGACGGCATTCCGCTAAAAAGCCCGCTTTCCCACGCCGACCGCTACACCCTCGGCGGAGATTTTATTTACCTGCAGTGCTGGCTTCAGCACGAAAAAGGCTGTACGGACTATGTTCCCGAATTACAGCCGCAAAATGAAGGAACTGACAGCTGGCGGCTAACCTTTGTACCCGCGCGCCATCACCGTATAACCTCAAGCGATAAAGAAAAACTCGACACCATCTGCGAATGCTTCTACCCCGCCCGCTGACAAGCATCCCCTCAAGGCGCACCTGCAAGCTGCACCCAAGGCCAGACCTGGGACTATGTACAATCATGGCTTCATACGCTTGCGACATTCTCTGGCTCGTGTTACAGTGGAAATATGACAAAGAACCTTACCGAGGGAAATCCTTTTTCTCTCATTATCAACTTTTCGGTTCCGGTACTGCTCGGTTACTTATTTCAGCAGTTTTACAGCGTTACTGACACAATCATTGTCGGAAAAAGCCTTGGAGTTCAGGCACTTGCAGCGGTCGGCTCTACGGGAAGCGTAAGCTTTCTCATCATCGGCTTTGTTGTAGGCGTCTGCTCCGGTTTTGCTATTCCTGTCGCGCAGCGCTTCGGCGCAAACGATTTTTCCACGATGCGCCGCTACATTACCAACATCGCATTTTTGACGGTACTGTTTTCCATCATTATGACCGTGCTTACAGTCATTTACTGCCGGCCGCTTCTACTGCTTATGCAGACACCGCCCGATATAGTGGACCGCGCCGTCGACTATATCCGCATCATCTTTGCCGGTATACCGCTCATCTTTTTGTACAATATGACGGCAAGCATAATCCGCTCACTAGGAGACAGCCGCACGCCAGTTTATTTTCTTGTGCTCTCATCTGTCCTTAATATCGCACTTGATTTGATTTTTATCCTCATCTGCAAGTGGGACGTTGTCGGAGCGGCGCTGGCAACAGTGATTTCTCAGGGCATAGCCGGCATTGCATGCCTCATCTACATGATTTCGCACTATAAGGAAGTTCATCCGCAGGCAGACGAACGCACTATAAACGCCCGCCACTGCGCGGCTTTATGTTCAGTAGGCATTCCGATGGGCTTACAGTATTCAATTACCGCTATCGGAAGCGTTATTCTGCAGGCTTCCGTAAACGGGCTTGGATCCGGAGCCGTTGCAGCCATCACCGCAGGCGCTCGCATGAGCATGTTCTTCTGCCCGGTTTTTGACGCCCTCGGAACCACCATGGCAACATACGGCGGTCAGAACACCGGCGCGCTTAAGTTCGACCGCTTAAAAGCTGGAGTCCGCGACAGCATGATCATAGCAAGCATATACTCAGTAGCAGTCTTTTTCCTCTTTTTGCTTGCAGGCCAGTATTTCATCATGCTTTTTGTAAGCGGCTCCGAAACCAAAATCATACAAGACGCAAAGCTTTTTCTCGTCGCAAACGCATCCTGCTATATTTTGCTTGCCGCAGTAAACATTTACCGATTCATGATACAAGGCATGGGATTCAGCGTTTTTGCGATTCTAGCAGGCGTGATGGAAATGATTGCACGCGCTCTTATGGGCATGTATATGGTTCCCCACTTCGGCTTTATCAGCGCATGTCTAGGCTCTCCGTTCGCCTGGGTACTTGCCGACATTTTCCTGATTCCGGCATTTTACTGGTGCCTGCACCGGCTTAGAATCATGCACAAAGGCAGCGCAGTCTAAAATTTTCTTTCCTTTGGGCCGTTCTGTTGTTATATTTAGGATATGAATCAAGAACTTATCCTACGCAAAACGGCCGAAGACAATAAATCTGTTTTATCTGATCCTCAGGCTGTCATAAACATGGCAATGCATTTTCAGCAGCTATTCATGATGTATGAAAGTGCAATTAAGCAGATAACCACTAAATTTGAAATCCTTGAAGACGAATTTTCAAGCAAACATCAGAGGAATCCCATTGCAACGATCTCCAGTAGAATAAAAGAGCCGCTGAGCATTGCCGAAAAGCTTCAGCGTAAAGGCCTCTCTGTTACCATCGACAACATGGTAAACAAGCTCTACGACATCGCAGGAATACGAATCACCTGTCCGTTTATCAGCGATGTCTACCATGTTGCGCAGATGCTCCTTCAACAGGATGACGTAACTTTGATTGAAGAAAAGGATTACATCAAAGAGCCTAAAGCAAGCGGCTACAGAAGCCTTCATATCATTGTAAAAGTCGGTGTCTATTTCAGTGATGAAAAACGCGAAATCCCTGTTGAAATTCAAATCAGGACTATTGCGATGGACTTCTGGGCAAGCCTCGAACATCAGCTTCATTATAAAAAAGACTATGTAATGCCATCAAACATAAAGGAAGAACTCAGAAGTTGTGCGGATACGATTCACAATACTGATTTACGCATGCAGGAACTTGCAAAGAATCTACCCGACTTTATTGAACGGTCAAGCATTGACTAGAAATTGATTTGTACATAAAAAAAACGCCAACAACCGTTGCGGAATACTAGAGTCGAACTAGTGACCCCAAGCGTGTCATGCTTGTACTCTAACCAACTGAGCTAATTCCGCAATCGTTATTGGCGATAGAGAAAATATATCACAGCACACCTTTTTGGTCAACTGGCATGCTATGAATATTTGAGAAAAACCATAAAAAAAGCCGGTCCTGCACAAGGCAGACCGGCAATATTTATGACTTAAGAGATGCGCTAATGCGCTCAAGAACCTTCTTGCGGTCAAGCGGTTTAATGATGTAGTTTTTAGCACCAAGAATCAATGACTTCTTGACCAGCTCTTCTTTTCCAAGAGCACTAACCATTACAACACGGGCATTCTTATCAAATGCAACAATCTGTTCAAGAGCAGTAATACCATCCATGCGCGGCATAGTGATATCCATGGTTACCAGGTCGATGTTCGGACACAGTTCTTTGTACTTGTCCACGCCGTCCTTACCATCAACTGCAGTTGCAACAACCTCGTAACCTTCGCTCGTCAAAATCTGTCCAAGCTGTTTGGCAACAAAGATTGAGTCATCAACAACAAGCACCCTTATCTTAGATCCGTCGAGCTTCATCCCCTCCGGCGGACGCTCGTTAATTGAAGGAAAATCTTGTCGTGTTTTCATATCGTCCTCCTCAAGTTACATGCGCTCACGAATAGCGACATTTACTTCAACTTTTCCACATTCTGTCACCAGCGGTACAATCAAAGCTTCAACGCTTTCAGAGCTTCCACTTAATGCAGCAATTTCCATATTTTGACCAGCAAACAATGCTGGCGGAGTAAGGTCAAACTTAAAACCAAGCTCATGCAGCTTTGTAACAGCCTGTGCTGTAATTAAGTTTGCCAATTCGCTGATTGTAGCTTTTGCCAAATCATCGAACACAGTCAATTTTTCCCCGTTCATTTGAGACGCAATATTTAATGCGGTCTCGTACGACATGTCAAAAAGTACACGGCCTTCAACATCACCTGCCAGGCCAACCAGGGCTGCAACACCCATAACCGGCATAGCTGTAGATTTGAGGTACAAGTCACCGCGAGTAACCTGCGCACCACCGAGCACTTCAGACAGAATCTGGAAAGAGGTCTCAACGAAAGGGTTAATATACTCTACTCTCATGTGCTTTCACTCCTATTATTTTTTTCCGAAAACTGTTACTGAGCCAACGGACTTGCCAGTCCATTTACCATTATTTTCAAGGGTCTCATTCTGTCCAAGAATGACAATTCCGTTTCCTTTTAACTTTTCAGTAAAATCGGCTATAAGCGTTTCCTGAGCCTGCTTTGGCATAAAAGAAATCAGATCCCTTGTAAATACAATATCCAAGTTTGGCAAAGCATTCGTGTTCATACAATCATGATATTCGAACATTACGCTGTTACGGACATCATTGATAAAGGTATAATCACCATTTGCCTTTTTTGTAATATATGGAGCGTACCAATCATTAGCAACATCTGCAGGAACAGAAAGAAGCGGAGCGTTTGATACACTGAGCAAATCAATATCATGCGCATATATACGGATTTTTGCTTCCGGATAGCGCTTACGCAGCAAACAGGCAAGAGAATAACTCTCAAAACCTTTACCACAGCCAGGATTCCAAACCACAATCTGTTTTGCGGTATTATCCGGCAGAGCCTTATAAATGGCATCAGCGTAGTCTTTTTTCCACCACGATCCATTACACTGAGAATAGAACGGTTTCAGGTATTCATCAGCATCGGTAACACTCTGGAACTGGACCTTGTCTTTGCCGCGTTCCTTCGCCCACTCCACATAACGCTCTTTTACCCACTTCTCGTTTATTCCGGTCACTTCGAATTTTCGCAGCGTAGCCAGTGAAGATGTTACGAAACCGAAGTTTTCATCAATAGCAGGCTCATTAGCAGGTGCTTTTGGAGCTGCTTCAGGTGCTGGAGCGGCCTGTGCAGAAACAGGAGCTGCAAAAGAATCAGTGCGAGACTGAACCTTAACCGATGTACGGGAAAGCATATCCTTTGTGGATGCCTCACGTTCCTTCGGGTCTATTTTTGCATTGAAAATACGGTCTATATCAAGCAAGATGTACAAACGGTTGTTGCTTTCAACGACACCCTGTATAAACTTGATGTTAATATCACCAAACAGCGGATGCGGCGGCTGAATTGCTGATTTCTGAATACCAACAATCTTGTCGATATCATCAACTACAACACCGAAGACCTGTTCACCGACAGACACAATAAGCATTTTTTCCAGCTTATTAGACTGTCTTTCACCGACATCAATATTAAAAAAGATGCGCAAATCTACAATCGGAATAATCTCACCGCGGAGATTATAAACACCCAGCACAAACGGAAGTGTATTGGGAACATAGGTAAAGGAACCAGCTTTAAAGATTTCCTTTACCTTCATGATATCAATTGCGTAATCTTTTCCGGCAAGCGAGAATGTAACCATTCTGTAGTCAAATACAGCAATCTTTTCCTTACCGTTTTCGTCTACAGCAGCTACTGACTGGGCCTGAAGGGCTGCATTCTGGCTTGCAAGTACGTCATTTATGCTCTTTGTTGTATCCATAGTCTGCATCCTTATCCTTCATATCCAATTTCTTGACGGGCTTCAATTTCCTGACGCACGCCAAGCTCAAGCAGCTGAGTTACATCAATAATCAGTGAAACTGAACCATCACCAAGAATTGAAGCACCCGCGATACCAGGCGACTGTGTAAACTGATCGCGCAACGGCTTAATAACGACATCTTCTTCTCCGATAAGAGCGTCGACCATAACGCCAATCTTCTTATCGTGGGAACCAACGATAACTACGAAGCAGTATTCACCATCGGACGTTGTCGGTATATTAAACAAGCGGCTCAGGCGAAGAACGCTGATAACTTCATTACGAACGTTCAGAACCTCATAATTATCGATAGTGTTAATCTCTTCTTTCTTTACGCGCACACTCTCAACAACAGATGCAATCGGAATAGAGTACGTTTCTTTGCCGACACGCACCAGAAGGCCCTGAATAATAGCAAGAGTCAGCGGCAATCTGATAGAGAACTTAGAGCCTTTACCCTTTTCAGAAGTAACGGTTATCGTACCGTTCAGTTTCTCTATCGTAGTTTTAACAACATCCAGACCTACGCCACGGCCAGAGACATTCGAAATCTTTGCTGCCGTAGAGAATCCCGGAAGGAAGATAAACTGATGAGCTTCCTGATCGGTAAACACTTTGTTCGGGGAAACAAGTCCCTTGTCAATTGCCTTCTGACGAACCTTCTGAACATCAATACCGGCACCGTCATCAACAATGTCAATGACAATCATGTTACCTTCGTTGGCAGCCTTTAAGAGAACCGTTCCCTGTTCAGGTTTGCCAGCAGCAACACGCACATTCGGCTGTTCAATACCGTGATCAGCTGAGTTCCGGATACAATGCATAAGAGGATCCATCAAATCATCAACGACCGTCTTATCAAGTTCTGTATCCTTACCTTCGATAATCAGCTGAATCTTCTTACCCAAATCTTTCTGCAAATCGCGGATAACACGCGGGAAGCGGTCGAAAATCTGGCTGATTGGAACCATGCGGATTTTCATGACGCCTTCCTGCAATTCGCCGGCGATGCGTCCCAGATTCTGAGTTGAAGAATGGAATTTAGAGCTTAAATCCTTAAAGCGAGCCTCAAAAGCATCAAAGTATGTTGCAATTGAGCCAAATTCATTAAGGATGTTTTCTTTAATTTCTTTTACACTAACGCCCTTCTGTATCTCTTCGAGATACTGCGGCAACTGCTCAAACATACGATGAATCTTCTCTTTGTAAGAAGAATCCAGTGACTGGAACTGAATGAGCAAGTCAGACTGCTGCTGTGCACTCTGGTTAAAAGCAGCTTTCGTAATGACAGTCTCACTGACCAGGTTCATCAGATAGTCAACACGACGGCTGTCTACACGAAGTACCGCGCCGGCCTGAGGCTGAGTATGCTCGCCTTGTTTTGCTGGGGTCGGCTTTGAGGCTGCAGTTTTTGCTTCCGCAGCAGCAGGTGAAGGAGCTGCTGCCGGGGCCGGTTCTGCGGCTTGAACTGGAGCGGGGGCCGCAACAGGCGCTGCGGCTACAGGTGCAGCTGCAACCTGAGGTGCTACTACAGGTGCTGGCGCAACAGGAGCTGCGGCAGGAATTTCAGAAGCCGCGCTACTGTCTTTAGCGACAGCGCCATCAAGACACTGAGCATCTACGCTGATTGTAACATCACTCAAGAATGCCGTATCTTCCAGCACATCGCCTGTTGCTCCACTAGAAACGTAATAGACGACTTTCTCGTAGAATTTATCTTCGTACAGCGCATCAAAATCAGGATTTGTCTTTAACACGGTTCCGCATGCTTTTAATGCGGCAAATACCTGAATGCCACCGACACTGTTCATCGGGTTGCTTTCATCAAAAATGACTGTTACGGACCATAGTTTTTCATTCGGGTTACAGCCCTGCTTTAGCTCAAGCAGTTCGTATTCCGATAAGTCGACTGCCGTCTGAGTGGCAGCAACCGGAGCCTGAGGCGCAGGTGCCGGGGCAACAGGTGCTGCAGGAGCCGGGGCTGGAGCAGCAGCTTTTTCTGCACCAGAAAAAAATGATCGTATTTTATTGGAAATTTCATCTGTACTTTCTGCGTAGGGAACACCGCCCTTACGAGAGTCAAGCATTGCTTTGATAACATCAAGCGCGTTCAGTAAAACATCAACAATATCTTCTGTAACCTTTATCTTATCAGAGCGCACTTCATCAAGCAAATCTTCCATTGTGTGAGCAAAATGGGATATCTCAGAAAACTCGACCGCAGCAGAATTTCCTTTCAGCGTATGAGCTGCACGGAAAATTTCATCGATTGCATCGTGATTATTCGGGTCAGTTTCAATTGCGAGAATGTTGCTTTCCAGATTTTCAACCATTTGCTCGGCTTCTGAAAAATAATCTTTCAAAAGCTCTTCGTTGTCTGCATCAAGGTAATCACTCATGGTTTATATTTTAACCGTTCTATGCCCAAAGTCAAGCACAAAAACGAAGAATATTTTACACTACTTCAAGACTACTGCAATTTTTAGTATTTTTTCATATCAAAACCTAAAGTACCGTATAGTTTATGCCGATATTTCTATAGTACAACTCTGCGCAATTTCCGCATCGGAGACCTTATGAAACTGAGACAGTTTGTTACATATACGATACTTTTTTTACTGGCACCACTGGCATTTTCCGAAGTGTTCTTCAGCGGGTATGCCGGAATGAAAGGTGATATATATTCAGATCCAGGAGCAGAAGAGGGTGAATTTGACCCCATGCTGCAAATTCAGTCTTACTTTGCCGGACAGCTGAACCTGAGCAAAAGCTTTCTTGTACGCGGCGAATTCTCACTGCAATCAGAAGACATTTTTGCCTCCGGTGTATTCAACGACACACAGGCACTCTTCTGCATAAATGAGCTTTCTGCTACCTACATAAAGCCTTTTTTGGGGAACACACAGTATATAAGCGGCTTTTTCGGAACATTCGAGCCGATAGGAAGTGACATCTTCTTACAGCGGCAGTTCGGCATCAAACCACTGACTTCGCTTATTACAGAAAGCTGGCTGGGGCTGAAAGGCTCTTACATTTATCCATTTTATGGTGCCGGTGCTTCTTACGTCGTACATTTCGACAAGGCACCAGTTGCTTCCGGCCTTTACATCTATAAAAACCACGCTTCAAATGACGATGAAGATGATCAGCTGAATTTTGACTGGCGTTTTGCAACCGTAAACAGCTTGTTCACCCTTGATTTTGCGACAGGTCTCGGCGCCCCCCTTTCAAAAAAGTATGAAGACAACGACGTAATCCTGTTGATAGATACCCTGTATCTGCACAGCGGCATGGAGCTTTTTATCGGCGACAGATACGGACAGTCCCTGTTTATGCAGGCTGGCTTTGAGCAAGTCCCCTTAAAGTCAAACTCCGAAGAGAATAAACTGAAAGACAGCGACACCTACCTTCTTGTTGAGTCCCGGCTTACAGCTACCGACTGCAAATTTCACCTGACATTCTTCAACTTTCCCGACAGCCTGCTGGAAGAAAGCAGCGTACCGGAAATTCCGAACAAGAAGCTTATTTTTGTCGAAGACTCTCTCGGCCTGAACATCGCGCTATTTACCGATAATTTGAGTGTAAACAACAAGAACATACAGTTCGGCTTCCATACGACATTCTCCCTGCCAGGAAAGCACCTGTTCGATTTGAAAGTAAAAAGCCTCGCAGAATTGAAAGAATTGCTCGGGACCGAGGATGATGATACGGAAAATGATTATAACGTGAAGGTTTCGCCATTCCTCACCGTACCGGTTATGTCAGGAACGCTGCACCTGATGTTCCAGGCGAACATTACTGATATAAAAGATAACGGCTGGGAACAGGCTGTAAAATTGAATATCGGTTACAAAGCCCAGATATAGGCAGGGCGGCTGTTACCCCGCCCCGCCATACAGTGACTACAGGACGAGTTTTGAAAGTCTGAGGCAGGCTTCCTCAATATCTTCCTTGTGACCAAAAGAACTGAAACGGATAAAGCTTTCGCCGGCAGGACCAAAGCCGCTTCCAGGCGTCGTCACAACGTGACACTTATCAAGAATCAGGTCGAACACATCCCAGCTTTTCTTTCCGGGGAATTTTGCCCAGACATAGGGGCCGTTTCCGGTGAAGTAGACTTCCACGCCGGCTTTCTTGAAGTTTTCACCCTCAAGCGTTTTCTTAATGCGCTCACCGTTTGCCAGATAATAGTCAACGCCAGCTTTCATATCCTTAAGTCCCTGTTCATCAAGAGCCGCAAGACCGCCGGCCTGTGCGATATTAGACGCACCGTTAAACAGTGTCGTCATAATACGGTTCCAGTCCTTGTTTACAGGAGTGCCGTCGGCAAATTTCAGCTCATTCGGGACAATGGACCAGCCCAGACGAACACCGGTAAAGCCAGCCGGTTTTGAGAAAGAATTTACTTCGATAGCGCAGGTTCTTGCGCCTGAAATCTCAAAAATAGTTTTAGGAAGCGACGGGTCGCGGATAAATGCAAAATATGCCGCGTCAAAAATGATAATACAGCCGTTTTTGTTTGCAAAATCAACAAGAGCGGTCAACTCCTCACGGGTTGCGGTTGCTCCAGTCGGATTATTCGGAGAGCAGAAATAAATAAGCGTATCCGGCTCGATTTTTGAAAGGTCAGGGAAAAAGTGATTTTCAGGAGTACAGGGAAGATACGTGACACCTTTGTAGCCTGAGCCATCTTCCTTTGCGCTGCCAGCTGCACCGGCTACCACAGAGCCGTCTACATATACCGGATAAGCAGGATCCTGCACTGCAATTTTCACATGGCTTCCAAACAGTGTCTGGATACGCGCAATGTCGCATTTTGCACCATCGGAAATAAAAACCTCGCTTGCGTCGGCCATTCCTTTATAGAAAACAGCTGCAATTTTTTCGCGCAAAGCTGTCAGGCCCTGTTCATCGCCATAACCGGAATACCCGGCTTTTGTTGCAAGACCATTGGCATAATCGGCCATAGCTTTTGCAATATGCGGCGAAAGCGGTTCGGTGGTGTTTCCAATACCGAGGCTGATAATTGATGCATCTGGATGAGCAGAAGCATATTCGCGGCGGCGGCGGGCAATCTCCGGGAAGAGGTAGCCCGCGGTCAGATAAGAAAGACCGGTATTTCGTGTAATCATAATGGCGACAGTGTAGCGAATTTGTAAGCGGCTGGCAACAGACGTAACTCTATTCTGGCACCTCAGAAACGAAGGCTGTGCAATTCCGTTCCGTCTATGCTGTGGATGGAAATCACTCCGGCGCCCTGTTCATTCACTTCGAGCAGCGCACAGGTTTTTCCGTCCCCGCATTTTGGAATGCTGATGGAGCCGGGATTGCAGAATATAAGTCCGGTTTCCGCATCTTTTTCAAGGACCGTAACATGCGTATGGCCGCTTATTACAATCGAGCCAGCCGGAAGCCATGATGTAAGCTGTGCTTTGTCATACAAATGCCCGTGATGCGCGAATATGCGCCGGCCGCCAGCAAAGAGCGTCGTGTAGGCGTTCAGGCAGGGGAACTCGAGCATCATCTGGTCTACTTCGCTGTCACAGTTTCCGCGTACACAAATAATGTGGTCTTTATGTGCATTCAGGAGCGAGGCTGTTGCCTTTGTGTCATAGCCGGAAGGAAGCGCATTGCGCGGGCCGTGGTTTAAAAAATCTCCGCAAAGCAGGAGCACATCGGGCTTTTTTTCTGCAAATGAATCCAGCGCCATCTGTAGATCCGCGGCGCTTCCGTGTATATCTGAAATTATCTGTATTAACATGGCAATAGTCGTACTGAAAATACAGGCACCTGTCAATTAAAAAAAAGGCTCGTCTTTCTTATGACAAGCCGTACATGCATTTACCGTCGCGCCGCGGCACGGCGGGCTTTGCTTTGCGCCATGGACGGCGCCCAAGTTGTGCCGCGAGTTTGCGGTGCAAACTTGTCGCTCCCCGTCGGCGCGGGGGCGCCGACGAGACTCGCTAAAATTGCTCGCATACTCGCAATTTTCCGGCGCTTCGCGCCGTCGCTCCCTACATTTTATCCAAATACGGTACGAGTACCAGATTCATGGCGTCTTTGAGCACATGCAAGGTGCACTGAGCCAGGAAGAGGCGGGCGCTCACCAGCTTTTCGTCACCGGCAGAAAGAATCGGACATTCCTGATAGAACTTGCTGAAAAGTTTTGCCACGTCGTAGAGGTAGGCTGCCACCACGCTTGCGTCCAGGTTTTCTGCAGCCTTAGCAATGACAGCCGGGTAATCACCCAGGCGCTTAATCAAATCCCATTCCTCGCCTGCCGTCAGAAGCGCTGCGGCTTCTTTTGCAGAGGCAACAGACTTACCGCCCTCTTCGGCCTTGCGCAGGATAGAGGCAATGCGGGCGCCCATGTACTGCAGGTAGGGGCCGGTGTTGCCGTTAAAGCTCAGGGACTCCTGCGGATTAAAGACCATGTCCTTAACAGGCGTAATCTGCAGGAGGTAGTAATGGAGGGCAGCCAGCGCAACTTTTTCTGCGACAGCGGCAGCGTCTCCCACTTCCGCTTCCCGGCCCTTTGCCTTGATTTCGGAAAGAGCATCGTCGCGCAAACTGTCGATAAGGTCATCGGCATCAACAACGGTGCCCTCGCGGCTTTTCATGCGGCCGTTAGGCAGGTTCACCATGCCGTAGCTCAGGTGGAAGAGACGCTCAGCCCAGTCAAAGCCCAGCTGCTTAAGGATATAGAAGAGCACCTTAAAGTGGTAGTTCTGTTCGCTTGCAACAACGTAGACCATCTGGTTAAAGGCCCAGTCCGAGTGGCGGAAAATCGCCGTACCGATGTCCTGGGTGATGTAGACGGATGTGCCGTCCTTGCGAAGAAGCACTTTTTCCTGATTCTCGCCGTCCTTTCCTTTACCGGTAACGCTGGTCACGTCGATACGAACCGAGCCGTCCTCAGCCTTAAAGAAGATGCCTTTCTCAAGGCCCTTCATGATTTCTTCCTTGCCTTTCAGGTAGGTTTCGCTTTCAAAATAGAGCTTGTCAAAGCTTACGCCGGTGCGGTCGTAGGTCTCTTTTACGCCATCGATGGCCCAGCCGTTCATCGTGCGCCAGAGCTTGTGCAGGTCGTCGTCATCGCTACCCTGCTCCCACTCAACGAGCATTTTTTCAGCCTGTTCCTGAGCCTCCGGGTGCTCTTTTGCGTACTTGTCGAACTCAACGTAGCACTGACCGACAAAGTGGTCGCCTTTCATGCCCAGCTTTTCCGGCGTGTCGCCGTTAGCTTCGTGGAAAAGCTTGTATGCCAGCATGCTCTTACAGATATGCACGCCACGGTTATTGATGATGTTTACCTTGTAGACTTCAGCGCCCGCCTTCTTTAAGATGCGGCTGACGCTCTCGCCGAGCGCATCGTTTCTCATGTGGCCCAGGTGGAGGGGCTTATTGGTGTTCGGGGAGCTGAATTCGACCATAACCCGGCGGCCTGCCAGATGTGCGGCGCCGTCAGCATTCAGCATGCCGTAAGAAGCGCCTTCTTTTTCAATACGGGAAAGCAGGTCGCCCGCAGCGCAAGCCTTATCAAGCTTTACGTTTACATAGGGGCCGACGGCAAGGAATGTGCCGATAGCTGCAGCACGTGCGCTTAAAGAAGCGTCTGCCTGTATGATTTTTACAACTTCAGCGGCAATCATCGGAGGAGCCGCGCGGAAGAGCTTTGCAAAGGGGAAGAGGGGCATGCCGATATCGCCCATTTCCGGTTTGGGAGGCTTTTCGACTGAAATTGCATCTGCCAGCACCTGGTCAGCAGCGATGTTTTTCTGTGATTTAAATGTGTTCAAAGCAGCGGCAACAATGGCCCTGCACTCTGTTTTTACGTCTGCCATAGTGGGTCAAGTGTAGCAGAATCCGCCGCTACGGGCAAGCTATCGACCTGACAGCGGGAGCCACTTCATTCTTACCTATAAAAGAATGTAAATCATCAAAATAAATTTGACAAAAAGAAATGCAAAGATAAAATATTCTTAAGCTTTTAAGGAGGATTTTACCTATGCAGAGGACCAACAATTTTTGCAGGCATACAGCTTTTTTCACGCTTGCTTTGCTTTTAGCTGTATGCTTTTCCTGCAACAACAGCAGTTCTGAAAACCGCAGTGAAAGTCAATCATTTACGCTTTTGAATGTGCAGTTTGACACCATCTCCAGATCTTTTTCCGCAGACATTTCTGCAGAAGACGGCACCACCCTAAGTCTGACCTGCAACGGCAAAACAGAAACAGCAGTTGTGGCAGACAACAAAATTGAGCTTACGTTTGTAACACCCTTTCATAACGGTACGCAAGGCGGAACATCCTACCCCGTTACCGTTTCCAACGAGGACTACGGAAAGGCTGTCACGCAGATTGCCTACTGGCCAAAAGTCTCCGCCACGATTTCCTGCGGGGACGAAGAAAATCTTTTTATC
This sequence comes from Treponema sp., assembly GCA_024698325.1. GTDB lineage: Bacteria > Spirochaetota > Spirochaetia > Treponematales > Treponemataceae > Treponema_D. The sequence goes on along the minus strand of JAILRG010000135.1, from coordinate 11,939 downwards.
GGCGGAATAAACGGCACAACAGAACCCGTTTTTACGGTCTGTAACTATGCGGAAGCAGATGTTACTAAAAACATCAGTTTTAAAATCTACAGCACCGAAACCTATAAAGACAGCGCAACCCGTACCGCCCTCACCACCCCCGATACGACCGGCTGGACTTTTTCTGACATGCTGACATATCTTTCGGACAGCGAAAATGCCGGAAAAACCGTTGAAATGCACTATTCACTCTCTCCGAAGGCAGCTGCTGCTGATTCTGAACTCGACGACAGCGGCTACATCGTCTACAACTGCAAGGCAGAAAAACTAGTAAAAAGCGCCCATATCGTGCAGCAATTCGGCAGGTTTGAGGCACGCCTTTTTGCAGAAAGCGTAGCTGAAATAACGAGCGTTACAGAAACTGCAGGCGGAACAGTTACCTATCAGTGGCAGGCGTCGGACGATGCGGAAAACTTTACCGACATTCCAGGCGCAACGGCAAAAACATTCGTACTCACCAAAGAAAACTGTGAATCACTGCTCAACAAAACACTACGCGTAAAGCTGACCCAAACTTTTGCAGAAGCTGAACAGCAGCCAGTCTATTCAACTACTTATCCGGTGTATCACACCATAAAAGACTACACGCTGTATTACGATGCAATGCTTTTACGCGGCGACACATTCAATACAGCAGAAATAAAAGGCAGGCTTACCGACGAACTGGGAAACACCTACGATGCGGGCGACTTCCACTGGAACACCATCTCCGAGCAGGAAGAAAAAGACCACTACACGGCAAAGGATTCCGGGAACTTCTACGTTTCCTGCACAAAAGAAAATTTTTACGATGCTGTTCTGCCTGTCTTTGCAAACGTACAGGCCATTCTTTCCGAAGATGAGCTACCCCAGCTCTCTGTCAATACTGCTGCCATTACCGCAGGAAAAGCCTCTTTTGACATAATCGACAGTGACCTTGAAGTTTCTTTTAACGGCGGCGCCACCTATGTTGACATTCCAGAAGACGATTTTGATGTAAGCGCAGAAAGCGAGCTGCTCTTCCGCACAAAGACATTCGGTACGCCCGACACAAGCGGGTACGTACGGGAAAGCAGTGCGAAAGCTCTCACGGTAAAAACAGAAAACATCGGAACTAACGCAAGCGGCTCTGGCCTTATAAGCGACTTTGAAATGCAGAGCCTGACGCTCAAAAAAAAGACTTCCAATGGGGTTACAACCATTACGCCCATCTTGAATTACACAAACAGCGGCTGCGCCTACGAATACACCTGGCTTATTGACGGAGCCGACGCACGTACCTACAGCGGAACGGCAGTAAACGCAAAGCACGCCCTCGTCATCACCAACAGCGCCTTTGGAAAAGACGCCTACCAGATTTACTGCATGGTGCGCATCTATGTACCGGATTCAGATGAAGAAACAGAGCTTGGCACTGTTTCAGAGCAGATTTCACTGGCAATAAAATAGCCCTACCTGGCAGGAGACTACCATGAAAACGAACCATTTTTTTGTAATGCCTGTTGTTTTTTCGCTTTTATTAAGCAGCTGTCAAAATATCATAAGCAGAATCGAAGAAAAGTCGGCAGAGAAACAGGGCGGAGCCACAATCTCCCTGAGTATCAACGAGACAGGCGCCCGCACAGCGCTCCCTGAGCTGGAACTTTCTGACCTTACCGCCATCACCCTTTCCTATCAGGATCTGGACAGCGAAGGCGGCATTATTGCAGGCCTGACAGAGCTGGGCGAATGGAACAGCGTCTCAGAGATGGCTGGCGACACCATCAATTTTAAGACGGGTACGTATACCTTTACGCTCACCGCAGAAAGCGATGTCCTGATTTTTGAGGAGACAAAATCCTTCACCATCACAAGCGGCGGAAACAGCCTGACCTTTACCCCAAAACTGCTTTCGTTTGATAATTCGGAGCCATACGGAAAAGGAAATCTTAATGTAGACATCCGCTACGACAACGACGGCATTGCAGCTGTTACCGGCTGTCTGTACACGCTGGAAGGAGACCGCCTTCCCGGCTATGCAGAAGAGTCACTGGAAATAGGAAGCGGTGGAAATTCAAGCTACCGGAAGACGAACATTCCAAGCGGAAACTACATCCTGCTCTTTAAGTTCTACGCCGATACGGGAAAAACGCTGCTTCGCGGCAGCTACCGCGAATACTGCTCCATTGTGCATAAAAAGACAAGCTCCAGCGAATGCGTACTGGGCAACATGGGAAGTCTTTTCAACATCACCTATGAGCTGAACGGCGGCGCTTTTGCAAGCGGCACTACAAGCCCCGGCTCTTACACACGGCAGTCGGCTGCCATTACGCTTCCGACAGCATTGGCTAAAACGGACAGCACATTCGGCGGCTGGTATGAGCAGGCAGATTTTTCTGGAAGTGCCGTTACAGAAATTGCCTCCGGAAACACCGGAAACAAAATCTTTTACGCCCGCTGGCTTGAAAACGCGACAATCACCTTCGACACCAATGCAACGGGAGCGGGAATCACCACTACAAGCCAGACCGTAATAAAAGGCGTAGAAACCGCCCTTACAAGCGCCACCGCGCTGGGTCTTACCAACAGCAGGGGCCGTTTTCTGGGCTGGGCAAAAGAAGCTGCCGCAACCGAAGCCACCTATTCTGACGGCGGCGCAATCACCGTCTCTGGCAACACTACCCTCTATGCAATATGGAGCGTGGCAAGCATATATCCGCAGAGCAAGGGAGACTCAACTGACACGGACGGCGACGGACTGACCGACTGGGACGAAATCTACACGTACTTTACCGACCCTTCAAACAAAGACACCGACGGCGACGGCTGGAATGACGGCGTGGAAATTAACGGCATGTACAATGTCAACAACAATTCATTCAATCCGCTCATTGCAGACACGCCGCTGCTTGAAATACGCATGACGGCAAAGCCAGACATCGGTTACAAGTACACCATTTCCGAGACGAAGAACGACACCATAAGCATAAGCGAAAACGACGGCTACACAGGCAGCGCTTCAACGACAAGCACCAACACCAAAACTCACAACGAAGTACACGGCTGGAGCCAGAACCTGGGTATAAGCGTTGCCCACGAATGGGGAGCGGCAGCCGCCGGCTATAAAAATGTTACGACCGTAAGCGAGCAGACTGGCTACAACGGAAGCATATCTAGCGGCGACAGCTACACCTATTCACAGAGCGCAAGCGAAGGCTGGTCAAAGAGCTGGACAAACGGTAAATCAACGGCAATATCCAACGGCAGAAACGTAAGCGGCGGTGCGGTACGGATTCCGGTGAGATTCAAAAACCCAAGCTACATTGCCTACACCGTACAGAATGTTACCGTAGCGCTCTACCGCATTCCGACGAATGCAGGAGAACCACGCGTTTTCGTAAAAAACTTAACGCTCTCAAGTGAAAAATCCTTTACCATTGCGCCTCTTGCTGAAAGCGGTGACTTTGAGCTTACAGCAGACTTAAGCATTGCCCAGACGGAGAATTTGCTGAAGTGGTCTACCGGCTTTGAAATTGAAGTTTCCGGCTACAACATTACACTGCAGAAAGAAGGTCAAGGTTCAAATGACTTTACCGATGCGCTTACCGAAGTCAAGGCAAAAACAGCTTCCATCTACATCGACTGGGGTAACATGAGCGGACGAAGCGCACGCACATTCAATGTTTCCGTCAAGAACCGGTACAACACAAGTGCCCAAAGCATAGAGGACCTCTACACAGCCCCTACCCTCGACTACATCTTCCAGACTATGTTGCACTATACCAAAGGCAGCGACTATGAGCTGAATGAAAACGGCTGTCTCGACAGCTTCTTCACCGTATCAAACGCGCTTACCGGCGGGGCCTACACCGACGGCGCCTGGTTCATCCTGCACAAGTACACTGAAAACGGCGAGCGCTATCAGGCCATGTATGCTCCTTATACCGAAAGCATCGCAAACGGCTGGTCATTTGAAAACATCCGCCTAAATGCCGGGGACGAAGTGTACATCTTCTACAGTGTCGACAAGGATGGCGACGGCGTTCCCTTAAACGAAGAGCTTATCTACGGTACAAGCGATACTGTAGCTGATACCGACGGCGACGGCTTGAGCGATTTTGGGGAAATTTATGGCTGGTACAAGAGTGGCATAGGACTTGAATCGAAATATTCTGACAACAACAAGGTATACTCAAGTGCCGTGCTTACCGACACTGACGGCGATGAGCTGCAGGATTATTCCACAAACAGCTCCCTGTGCGACAACGACCCGATAGTGCCCAAGCTTAAAAACGACACCCGACTCGGCACCTGCCGGTACGCAAAGGCAAACGGAGCGGCATTCACACCCTTCAGTTTTGACTCAAATGACAGCTGCACGCTTTCCGGCTTTTATGAGTACATCTGGCTGGACATAGCCGCAAAGGTAAGCTTTGCCACCGTCGAGTACAAAGTCGGTTCAAGCGGAAGCTACCAAAGCATTGATAAGGCAAACGGCATTCTGCTTTCAGTGGGGACGAACTACATCTATATCCGCTGTACAGCACCTGACACGCAGACAACAAAAGAATACGTGCTTACAGTACAGTCCACATTCCGTCCGATGAATAAATTTGCCGTAAAAACGACAGCCTACGAAGGCGGAAAGGTCGCACTCACCTGGGACAAATATGCAGACGAGCGGGCAGCAGCAAGTGACGGCGGGTACATTTTGTACGGCAAGAAAGGCGGCACGACGGCAAAATCGCTTACGCTTTCTGATATTGCACAGGCCTCAACGAACACAAGTGGCTTGAAGGATAAGGGTGAATTCTATCTTGCCCTGACGGATTCTACCCTCGCCTCAAGCGTGTATTCGCTTTCTGAACTCTCTGCAAACACAAACTACAGCCTGTATCTCTTTGCCTATGCGCATAAAGGCAGTGCAGACACCTTTAAGAGCGCAAGCCTTGCATCAAAGACCTTTACGACGCCCACCACAAGAACTGCGGAATTAAAGTTCTACGCCCATTATGTCTATGACTGGAAAGATCAGGACGGCGGATGCGACCCCCAGTATTACTGGAGCTTTAGAGGAGGAGAGCTGGATCTGTCGCCGCTGAACATAGGAGCCAGCTCAAAGAAGGAATTTGATGATGATGATGACAAGACCTACTGCTTCGGCGAACCGGCAACTCATAAATACAATCATGATCCGGAAAAATTCTCTAACTGTACAAAGACACTCACAAAAACCTTTAACCGTACCAAGGACTATTCGTTTACGGCAACCTGGGAAGCTACAGAATATGACTCAGGCTCAGGTGACGACTATCTTGGAAAGGTTACGGCAGTGTTTTCCTACAAGGCAGCTACCGACACCTGGAGCTGTTCATGGTCAAGCACCTGCGGGGCAAGCGGAAGCTCTACGATAAGGGCAGGAGAGCGCTCCGGAAAACAGCCGGGCGGCGGCTACTGGGATGGCAACCGCTGGGAACTGCATAATTCAAAGGAAGGCGAAATAGACTTCCACTGGGACTGGAGCTGGGATTATTAGGCCAAGCTTTGAGTTTTGGCAGTGCTGGTAGCATGCTGGCTACCAGCACTGCCGCGCGCCCTTTATTATAGAAAAACTGGTCGGTTTTTGCTAAAATCTACGCATGAAATATCAGTCACTTTTCAGTATACTGATTTTGTGCGCACTAGCAGGCTGTGCGTCACATTCACAGATTCATACACCAAGGAGCACCGTTGTGAACGCAACTATCAACACTCAGGTAATTGAAGACTACATAGACAGCCTTATGACAAAATCCACGGCGGAGCTTCCCGTCTGGAACATCGAAAAAGCCCGTGCCGGCAAAAAATCAGGCTGGGACTATATCGACGGCTGCATGATTATGGCCCTCTTAGAGATTTACGGAACAAGCGGCGAACAGAAATACCTGGACTTTGCCGACTACTACGAGGATTTCCGCATCCACGAGGACGGCAAAATCGACGGCTACAAGATTGAGGAATGGAACCTCGATAACTTAAACGGCGGCAAAAACCTCTTTACCCTCTACCGCCTGACCAAAAAGGAAAAATACGCAAAAGCCCTCCACACGCTTTTCGAGCAGATTAAAGGCCAGCCCCGCACTGCTGAAGGAAACTTCTGGCATAAAAAGATTTACCCAAACCAAGTCTGGCTTGACGGCACCTACATGGCACTCCCCTTTTACATGGAGTACGAAAAGACATTCAACGGCTCTGCCAACATCAACGACATCTATCAGCAGTTCTTTAACGTATATGAGCTTGTGCGAGACAAAAAGACCGGACTGTACTATCACGGCTACGACAGCTCAAAGTCAATCTTCTGGGCAGACAAAGAGACCGGCTTAAGCCGCAACTTCTGGCTCCGAAGCCTGGGCTGGTATTCCATGGCACTTTTGGACACGCTGAACGTCGCACCCGACAAGGGAAGCGAAAACTGGAACAAGCTCAAAGCAATTTTCGTTGAGCTTTGCGACAGCATGCTGAACGTGCAGGATAAGAGCGGCATGTGGTACCAGGTGCCGACCCTAGCAGGCGAAAAGCCGAGCGAAGAGCTTACCCGCAAGAACTACCTTGAAACAAGCGGCTCATCAATTATGGCCTATTCCCTCTTAAAAGGATGCCGCACCGGAATTCTTTCTGACAAAAAATACACAGAAGCTGGAGTGCGCGCCTTTGAAGGCATCGTTCACACCTACCTTTCTACAGAGGGCGGCGTCTTAAGCCTAAAAGGCATCTGCCTGGTAGCAGGTCTTGGCCCCGACAAAGACAGGCGCCGCGACGGAAGCTTTGCCTATTACATGAGCGAGCCTGTCGTGCAGGATGACGCAAAAGGTGTCGGCCCCTTCATTCTGGCATACAACGAATACAAGCAGCTGCACTAGCAAAACGGCAACAAGGCTGGGCGCCGCAATGCGCGCCCACTCCTACAGCCTGATGTCGCCGACCGCGCCTACAGCCAGACGTTAGCGCCAGCGTCAACTGCAGGAATCCGGACAAGCATCCGGACAAAATTAAAACACCCTAAAAATTTGACAATGCGACAGCATGAATGATAAAATACCCTTAAATCTTTTTCGACAGGAGGATTTTTCCCATGAAAAAGCATTTCCTTCATGCCGCAGTCGCAACACTCACGCTGGAAGCGTTCCTGCTCGCTTCTTGCAGCAACAGCATCGACGGCATTTCAACGGGCACTGGCGGCGACACTGCTGACAGTGCGCAAGGAAGCAGCTCTGGCAATACTGCAGCAAATGGATCATCACTCATTACATTTACGGGAAACCCTGCCTACGACATCACGCTTTTAAACGAATATTGGACAAAAAATGGCACTACCTTTTCTGTCACCGCCGGCGACAGCACAAGCGGCACGGCAAGCGAAAGCCGGGCGATAGTCGCTGACAGCATTTCCGGCCCGCTCCTTAACGCAGGAGACGCCGCCATCAACGGCTTCGGCGACCTTGTAAAGAATTTTTCAGGCATGAATCTGCTTACCTGGGCAGGTGGCACGGCGCTTTCGGGCATGATTTCTGGCGCTGTAGGTTCCTTAGTGAGTATGGGGATCACAGAGCTTTTTGACGCACTGGGGCTTGTCAAATCCACTGAGTCCTATCTTGCAGAAATATCAGACAAGCTCGATAAAATCCAGGATCAGCTGAACACCATGCAGACGATGCTTTCTGAAATGGAGACAAAGCTGTATACCGAGACGCAGTATCAGGCGGAACTGACCCGCTACTACAGCGTCATGCAAAACCGCGACATCCAGTACGGCAACATCTACATCGACGCACTGGTCTGCTGGAACAGCATTACCGATGTGCTGGTCGATGCGGCGCTTTCATCCCAGTACAGTACTGAGAGCGAAAAATCGGCTAAACTTGCCGAGCTGAATACAAAAGCCAAAAGACTTGCCTATCTTAAGCGCTTTATCGACAGCGACAGTTGGGATACTGCTACCGATATCGATGACGTTTCGGTCGTACAGAGTTCTGCAGGTACCGCATTCGAGACTTACTTTACGGAGCACGCGGCAGAAATCAGCGCAGAGATTCAGGAAATCGTCAAAAACTGGGGTGAAAACAGTACGGGAGCCTCCAGCGTGTTCAAGCTCTGCAAGTATCTGACCGACACAAACAAGGGACTTGCCAGCGACAGCTTCAACATGTTCGAACTCTACGACAAATATGCGGAAGTCTGCTTTGTCTGGGAGCAGGAAGGCTACAACTGGCGGCAGCAGATGCGGGATCAGGACTGTGCGCTTATTGCCATAACCGCGCCACTTGCATTCAGATACTATGCCCTTACAGAAAAGCTTGGTACTGGCTCGACAAACTGTCTGCAGCTTGCAGGCTATGTGGAAAGCGCAATCACGGTATGTAAAAACAATCCTGTCGTGCGCCACTCAACGCCGGTGTACCAGAAGTGGGGAAGCCAGTGGCGCGGGCAGGCCTTTACGGGAGAAATCAAGCAGATTGATTACACCAAGCTCCTGAAAGAGAAGTGGACAACGAACACCGAAGCAGAAGCGACAATCTGCCGGATTGATAGCAGCCCCTATTGGCTGGCATATAAATGGAACTCATCCCGCTTTTATGCAGGGCTCGAACCACAGTCCCCCTGGAGCTGGACTCAGAATGAGAAGATTTGCAGTGAAGCGGCAACGCTTGCAATGCCGGAAGCATGGTACAAAGAACAGTTTGAAGCCTATGTCAGTTCTTCTGCAAGCGGCATGACCCATAAAGCCCTCATTGAAATCTTCAGGAATGCAGGCTTTACCTATACTGACGGCACTTCCCTTATATACAGCCCGGTCAATGAACAGTATTTCATCACGAGCCAGAAAAACTATGCACGCATTGTAATCGGATATAGTGCCGGATATTGGCATGAATACTGTCCGTATATTCCTGTCGTCACCGCAAATTCCCGTTCTGCATGTATCGTAAGCACGCACGAAAGCTGTCCTGTCGTTTTTCAGGGCGTTCATTACTGGTGCTGGATTGGCAACTCGAAGGAGAATGTAAGCGATGATATCGCGGAGAGCCGGCAGGTGCTTACAAACTGGTCAAACAAAACATATTTCTACCCCGTAAAGACTGACACCGTCGTGGAAGCACAGTAAGGAGGCACCACATGAAACTGACAGGAACATTTATTGTACCCCTAGCCGCATTCCTCTCACTCGCCATGCTTACCGCCTGCTCCAACGACACGGTAGATGTAACTTCTCTGGTAGAAAAGGCGGTTACAGAAAACGCTGAAGGCGCAGTAAGCCTTGAGGACACGACGCTGTACGGCGATTTGATGAACGCCCGCTTTGTGGGCGCCCACACCGCATACATTACGATGTACGACTCAAATATAAGCGAGGAAGAAAACATCTACACCTACAGCGCGACTTCCAATACACTCACATTCACCCTGCGAAAAATAGCCGCGCCAGATGGAAGCGGTCTCATGCTGACGCAGGACGAATACATCAGCTGGTGGAGTTCAGATGGCTTCAGGCTCTCAAGCATCATCACGGAAGATGTCACCAGCTGGTACCGGACAGAGACTTTTACCGTCACCGCCACGGACGATACAATCTACACATTTACGAATAAGACAAGCTATACCGTGAGCGCAGGCGAGACAAGCGCGGTGACGACCACAAGCGGAAAAAGCACATCAAGCGACAGCACAGAAACAACTCTCTTTAGCGATGTGACCGGCTGCACCGAGATTGAAAGCGAGTACAGCGCATCAGAGTTCACGAATGTCGTCACCGTGAATGCGCCCTACACAGGCTATCCGCTGGAGCTGGTGGGAGCGACTGTTGGCGAGAGCGTATCGGCTATTGGCTCCGACGATGAGGACACGCAGGAAGCAATAAAAGAGCGGGAAGCAGTCTTTGAATTGCGCTATGCTGCGCTTTCTGCAAACGACTGGGCTCTGGTACAAGCAGCCTTCAGCCCCTATTCCTTCAGCTACGAGAAGAATAAGACGGTCACCGAGTCTTCTATAAGCGGGGACGAAAGCTACGAGTACCAGGACGTAACCTACGACTATTACCTCACACAGCAGTATACTGTGCCGGAAACGGCAGTTTTCATCTATGGCGATGATGATACTGCGACTGAAAAAACAATCGCAGCCTTCACTGGCTTACGGGGACTGGTTTCTACGGTTTCCGATGGTGAAACCCAGGCAATGTATGAGACGATAAATGCAGAAACCACAGCAGAGACGCTGACTTTTGCTCCTGTTTCTGAAGCCTATGATGCGGAATCTGACACAGAAACTATCAGCGCCAGCTACAGCCTGCATGAAAAGGGCGACAAGGCCACGCTCACGCTCAGCTTTGAGACCAAAGACGGCTTTACGGTGAGCGGTAAGACTATCACATTGGAATTCAGCCCGATTACGAGCGGGCTTATGATAATAGACTAACATTGTTCCATACGAGGAGGTTTTGTATGAAGAAGATTGCACTGATTGCCCTTGCAGCTATGCTTACAGGTGCGGCTTTTGCACAGGAGAAGGACTATTCGGCAAAGACGTGGACGAACGATATCGGCATTTCGCTGAGCGTTCCGGTCATGCAGTATAAGGTCGATGGTAACACAATCAAGCAGTGGGCTATTTCCTTCGACGCGATGTACATGGGCGTGCATAAAAACGGCTTTACCGTAAAGGCTTCTACCGGTGGCGGAACGGCCAATTCTGGCAGCATTACATTCGGAGACGATGATGACAGCCCCTTCGGCTCGTTCGTGCGCGGAGACCTAGGCGCGGGCTACAGCTTTGTGCACGACAATGGTTTTACATTTTCCGCCCTTGCCATGTTCGGCGTAGAAGCAGCTACCTACGAGACGAAAGCGAAAAGCTATACCCATCCATATTTTGGAGATGTTGACCGCTCCTACACGGCAGCCCTTGTAGGCATTACCCTGGGCGCAGATATTACGGCCGCATGGTACACAAAAGAGCATTTCGGCTATTTTGTGAACATCGCTGCCCGCTATATTCCCCTCGCAGGCCTGGTCAGCGGAACAAAGTATGAGGACGGAGATCTAACCTACAGCGAAAGCTTAACATCAACAGGTCACGGCCTTTTCAGCATAACGCCTGCATGTGGCGTTTTGTGGCGGTTCTAGCAGAAAGCTAGAGCCAGATACAGAATGCCGCCTGAACCGTCATCAGGCGGCTTCTTTTTTCTGCAGTAAGCTCTGGCGGCATAAAGGCAGCCTCGCGGCGGAAACTCCCGAAAGGATAGTAAGAAGACAACGCTTTTTCTGCAAGAGCCGCGCTGACAGGTGCTTTGCCGGCGATTTTCGCACCAGCATGCCCCGCGCTGCAAGCTTCCGCACCGGCATGCCCCGCATCACCAGGCAATGAACGCACGCCGCCGCTCGTCGTGCAGCAGGTGCAGTCTGTCGCCGCAACAATATTGCAGGAGCGCACGCCTGCATCTTTTAGCACCGCAAGATTTGCTTCCAAAAGGGAAAGGCTGTAGAGGCGTTTTCCCGCAGCATTAAACTCGTGCAGGGAACGAACTGCTTTCGGCGTAAAATTGTCGGCAAAATAGGCGGCGCGCTCCTCGTCCACCACATAGCAGCAGTCCTGAATATGAGCGCCGATTGCCACGCACACTTCTTCCCGGCGAACGCCATAGTGGGATTCTGCAAGCGCGATTCCCGCGCCGATTATGCCGGTTCCCTTCCAGCCGGAATGAAAAGCACCAAAGACGCCGGTGCGCCTGTCATAAAGATAGAGGGGCATGCAGTCGGCAACCGTCACGACAGGAACAAGCGACCTGTCAGGACTGATAATGCCGTCCCCCTGCGCGCCGCACAAGGCTGATACAGCAGCCGCATCCGGCACATCATACACAGTTTGGGAATGAATAAGCTCAACAAAGGCAGGGGTGCGGGAAG
>JAILRG010000093.1 GCA_024698325.1 Treponema sp. | reverse complement strand
TGCTTTTATATTATGGGTATCTCTAAAAACTCGCCTACGGCAATTTTTTAGAGAACCCGACGAGTTTTAAGTCGTTAAAATATCACGACTTAAAACATCGCATTTTTAAAGTTACCTCTAAAAACTGAAGTTTTTAGAGGTCCCATTATTAAAGTCGGCAACACGACTGCCGCATTGAACTGGCAGGGGCAAAAGCCTTTTCCGGTGGTTTCGGGCTCGGCAGCGGCCCAAGGAGCGGGAGCTGCCTTTTTTTTGAAATACAAGGTATATCTTGCTTTCGATTTCCCCAGAAGGTATATTTCTGTACATGACTTTTTGTGATGCGCACCTGCATCTGGTGCAGTGCGGCCATGTGCCGGACTTTGCTGACTATGCGGCCTGTACCTGTGCCCACGACACGGCGGAATTTGCCGCGCAGGAATCTCTTATAGCGCGTGCTTTGGCGCATGCGGCCGAGTCCGGGCTGAAAGCGCCGCGCATAGTAAGTGCTTTCGGCATACATCCCCAGGCGCCGCTTACAGAAAACATCCCCTTTTTAGAGGAGCTGCTTCGCTCGGGACGCATTCAGGCGGTGGGGGAAGCTGGCTTTGATTTTTTTACGCCGGAGTTTGCCTCTCAGGAACAGGCGCAGGAAGAGGTCTGGCACGCGCAGCTGGAGCTGGCCGCAACATACGGCGTACCGCTTGTAAACCACACCCGCAAAGCGCTTGACCGGCTTTTTCGCGACAGCAAGCTGCTTTCCCGGCTTCCGGCGGTCATCTTCCATTCGTTTATGGGAAGCGAACAGGACGCGCTTTCTTTGCTGCGTCATGGCGTAAACGGCTTTTTTAGCTTTGGGAAGCCGATTATTAACGGCAAAAAAAGCGCCATTTCCTGCGTGCGGGCACTGCCGGCAGACCGGCTGCTTTTAGAAACAGATGCACCGTACCAGACGCTCAAAGGCGAAAGCAAAACAGCGCCTGAAGAGATTGTGCGCGTATATCAGGCGGCGGCAGAAATCCGCGGCACAAGCATACGAGAGCTTTCCGCACAGCTAAAAACCACATTTTATACAGCATTTTGCATCAATTAACAGCAATACTTGCTAACCGCTTCCACATATGCAATAATATGTTGTTATTTTCGTAAAAAACGCAGTATTTTTCAAATAAAAAGCAATAAACTGCATTATGTGACTTTATGTAATTAATTATGATAATCTTCCCAATAAGTATCTATCAAGTAATGAAGTTCCCTTCATAATAATCTGGAGTTATATGAAACGTTTTTCTGTGTTGCTGGCAGTGCTGGCGGGAAGTTTTCTTTTTCCGGCTGCCGCCGAGCCTGACAATGGCAAATTTCTTCCGACCGTGGAATTTATCGTTCCGAATCATGTCTATTTTGAACTGGGAGGCGGACTCAATTTTCCCATGACATTCTTTAATCAGGGGAGAATCGCCATGACGGGCATTGGCGGAAACGGCTATATCGGCGCTGGCTACAACTGGAGCGGGTGGCTTTTCGGTCTTGAGTATTTTCATGACCAGTGGGGGCAGGGAAAAGGTTCCTATGCCCTGATGCAGAATTTTAAGAACAATATCGCCATATTCAGATTGCGCCGGGTGCTTTCCCAGAACAGCATTCACTGGCTTCCGTCCTGGCTCGAAATCGTACCGGGCGCTGGCATCGGCGTGAACTTTATCACTACAGACTACTATCCTTCAAAGCGTGCAAAAGAAGATGACCGCATGAACAGCGTATCTCTGTTTGACAAAGGCGCAAACTGCCTTTTCTACGGCGCATCGCTGGAACTGGCGTTTTTCCTCGGAACAGACATGATGATTCCTTTTGCCGGCGTTGACTACGACGCGTTTTATGACACAAGCATCGGCGGCGGCTTTGCAGGCTTCAGCAGAATCTACCTGGGCGTACGCACATATCCGCTGGGCATCATAACTGACGTGCAGCGTCACCGGGCGGCAAAAAAGCGCCGCGAAGAAGCTGCAAAAGAAGCGTTACTGGCAGCAGAAGAACAGAAAAAGCGTGATGAGCAGCTTGCAGAAGAAGAAAAACGACGCAGAGCCGAAGAGGAAGAGCGGCTTGCAAAAGAGGAAGCGCTTCGCTCTCAAGAAGAACGGGCAAAACTTGCCGCTACCTGGGAAAAACCTGCGGCAACGCTTACTGCAAGCCCGGACACAGACTTTACGCCCGATAACGACGGCATTGGAGACAGCGTGCGCATCACGCCTGGTGCAGAACGGCTTGAACTGGAGCCGGAACACTGGGAAATCGAAATCAGGGACCCGCAGAATCACGGATTCAGGCACTGGAGCGGAACAGGCAGTCTTCCCGAAAGCGTCATCTGGGACGGCCGCTCCGACGACGGAGAGCTTACTTTCTCCCGTAACGTGTACACCGTGCATCTGACAGTCGTGCCGGCAGAAAAAGACCGCCAGCGCACCGGAATGGACAGCCTTACGGCAACGACGGCAATTCAGACCGGCATTCTTATGCAGGTAATCATTCCCGAAAAACAGTGGAAAATCATCGTCAACACCATTCACTTTGACGCAGACAAGGCTACATTCAACAGCATTCCGCGGGAACAGCAGGAAGAAAACCGGGAAACGCTCGACAGCATTGCCCGCCAGATAAAGCTTCACGGAAGCGTAAGCGTCCTGATTGAAGGATACGCGAACAACGTGACGAACACGCAGCGCGAAGACCGCGAAGAGCTGATTCCGCTTTCGAACGAGCGCGCAAAGGCAATCCAGGGTCTGCTTATGGAGCGCGGACTTCCGGAGGAAATGCTGACCGCTACTGGTAAAGGCGGCGCAAATCCCATTGCGGCGTGGGAAGACAGGCAGAACTGGTGGAAAAACCGCCGTGTTGAGTTCATCGTAACTAAGAACGAATAGAGAGACAGAAAGGAGCAACAGATATGAAAGCGATTCAGACTATTCTAGCGACAGGCCTTCTTTTACTGGCTACCGGCTGTTCAGCTTTGTTTGAAAACATCTACAATGCAGACGGAAGCGAAAAAACCGGCAACAGCAGCCTTACATCCGCTGACTCATCCTCCAGCCTGCGCAGTAAGAATATTACGAGCGGCCTTGTCGTCATCAAGGCAAGTGAACCTGAGTACAACCAGATTACGTATGATAAAGACCAGACGGCGTACTATGTCGGCATGGTTCCAAAAGATTACGAAGACAGCGAGTTTGACGAGATTGGCTACACCAACGGCACCGACGTTCCGCTGCTGGCAAAAGACGATCCGGTAGAATTCCGCTGCTATGCGCAGGATTCCAATGCCACGGTCACATGGACGGCAGTGCAGACCTGGAACTATGTTCCCGAGGTGAAAATGCACACAACGACCGACAAAGACGGAAACGAGGTGACATATTCAAGCGTCATCAGCCAGACAGCCCTGCCTCTTTCTGAGAACGTGAGCGTTCGGACAGCAGCCGCATCCGGCTGTACCGACGGTTCCCGCATCTACGCTGACATTCCGTATGGCGTTACCGTTCTTACCTGCACCATCACCGCTGACGACGAACAGTACACGAGCACCTACCGGGTTGTCGTAACAAAAGTGTTCATTTCCACGATAGCAGATTCTTCAACCGAAGAGGGTAACACGGTTACCGATCACGGCCTTGTCGTCATCAAAGCGACGCAGCCGGGCTACAATGCCATCAACTACAGCAGCACGCAGTTCGAGTACGAAATCGGAGATTCCAGCGGATTAGACACAACCGGGGATCTGACCGGCCGCGACGACCCGGTGACGTTCAAGTGCTTCCTGCTTGACGAGGAGGCAACGCTTACCTGGAGCGCACGCCAGACCAAGCGCTATGTACCGGTCACAAACGACACCGGTGGCGTCATTTCCCAGGAGCTCGAGACACTTTCCGAAAGCGTTTCCTTTGACATACTCGGCGCAAACGACAGCGCTACGTCAAACACCCCATTCCTGCGCTACGATGACTCCTCAACAGAGACAGCAAGCATCGTCACCTCGAACCTGCCCTACGGCACCACCGAAGTATATGCAACAATCACCGCGCAGAATAAAAACATAGACGGCGATCTGGTAACAGACACGACGCAATACAAAATCACGCTGACAAAGCGCTATGTCATTACAGCAGCAGCCGGCACTGACAGCACATCAAACGAAAGCGGACTGGCAGTATATGCAAACGGAAAAACCGGTAACCTTATCGACTACGATGCACAAAAAACAAGCTATGCCGTCACAGAGTTACACGGCGGAAACGACCCGGTCACCATACGCTTTGTTCAGGAAGAGCCAGAGTTCACAACGCTCACCTGGACGGCAGTGCAGACGCAAACCTATACCGCACACCTGACCACATACACAAGCGCAAGCGGCACCGTCACCTACACCTATCAGACAGGCGGCACCTATACTGACCTTGACGAGCAGGTTGATTTACTTGATTCGGGCACACTTGCGCTTTCGGAAGACGGCACGGCCTCCATCTGCACGGGAAACCTGCCCTACGGTACCACCGTGGTTACGGTAACCTCCGCATCCGACGCTGACTCCGGCGCCGCCTCCACCTACACCATCACCTTAAAGAAAAAGCAGGTCGTAACAAACGTAAACATTGTCTCAAGCGATGAGGAAAACTCGAATATCAGCCTGATAACAGACCGGGGACTTGTCGTACTGAGCGCGCAAAATCCGGACGTAAACCAGATTTCATTCAGTGCTGACAGCAATGACTACACCGTGACCGGCATTACCGGCGCCGACAACGACATGGGCTTCCGCTGCTTCCTCGCGGACACAGACGCAAGCATTACCTGGAGCATCGTGCAGACAAAGGCTTTTTCTGCCATCGTTGAAGAAACAGAGACGACCGAAACCGACAGCCTGCTCGGAACCACGACAACCGTCACTACAAAAACGGTAACGGGGCAAACAGAAGAAGACTGCGCCGAAGTAATCGAATATACCGTTGACGACACCTACAGCGACAATCAGGCTATAACGGCGACAATTCCATACGGCGTTACAGTGGTCACAGCGACAGTCAGCGCTGACGGAGAAGCAGACACAGTCTACACAATCACGCTCACGAGGGACATCGCCGCGACTTCCAGCTCCAGCTCGTCAACCGAGGCTGCCTACTCACAGCTTTCCGAGCTTACCGTAGACATCAACGGCGATGACACAACAAGCGCCGTTCTGACGCCAAGCTTCAGCCCGGCTGTCACGACATACACGCTGACAGCGGACGAAGACGCAGACTCCATCACGATTAATGCAACGCCGGCAAGCGAGGACGCAGAGGTCTCGACGCCGGTGTCAATCACAAAGTACGGCACCGTGCCGAACGTAAGCGGCAGCACCGTGCCTTTAGTCGGCGGAACTTCGCGCATCACCTTTACGGTAACCGATGAATCTGGCGTGAGCCGCACCTACACAATTTACGTCATAAAGACAAACGACGGCGACACAAGCCTCGCGTCCCTCGAGACTACGCCCAGCGACTCTTTTGCAAACGGCGTCTCAGGTTTTACGACTGATACCTCATACACAGGGGAAAGTGCTGCAGGTACGGCAAAATACGCCATGACCTTGAGCGCTGACAGCCGCGTAGACGTCACTCAGGTTGAGTTTACCGCCGTACCGAACAACAAGCGCACAACGGTCGCTTACGGCGTTTCTGACAGCGTAGACACGCTGCCCGGCGATGATGCGTGGACAAGTGAGTACAGCTATGCAACACAGACAGGCTCGACACCGGGAACGTACACCGTTCAGACAGGAGACGTGACAGCAAAAACACTAGAAAAAGTGCTCTGGGTACGCACCACCAGTGACAGCTACTACCACACAAGCACCACGACCACAAGCGGCTACGAGGAAACAAAACGCGCCGACGTAACCTACCATGCAGTGGACATCACCAAGGCGGGCGACGAAAACCAGAATCTTACGGCACTTGTCGTTGTCGCAACATATGAAGACGGAACCACAGAAACTGTTTTGGACCAGCGTACAAGCAGCACGGTCGCCTATACAACCACCGCCGCAAGCACAAAGGTTACAACCTATGCCGACAAGCTGGACTTCTACTTCCGCCCGCTCGACAAAGATGCCGCCATCACCTACATGGCGGTAAACAGCGCATACGACGGAAGCGATGAAAACAAGACGTTTACGGGCTACGCCAATAGCGCAACGAGCGTAGAACCAGTCACTGACGAATGCAGCTACCTCGACGACGGAGCCGCACCCTATTACCACTTTACGCTCGGCGAGGTCGTCAAAGGCACCGGAGTGGATGCACAGACGGCAGACCTTCCCAACGGAACGACGAAGGTAACCATTTGCGGTATATCATACACCTTTGTTAAGCCGAACCTGACCGACACAAGCTATACGGTAAGCGGCTGGACAGGAAACGGAACCGGCATAGACACGACAACGCGTACCTCATACATCTATGTCGAAAACAGAGTGGAAAGCGTCGTACTCTCGCTTCAAGTCGCACAGCAGAACGCAAAAGTGCGCATCGAAAGCGTTGAGCAGACCGCTGATGCAAACAGCACGTCTGTAACAAACGCAAGCAACGCAAGTTATGCAGTGCTTCACGAAGACGCAACTGACGAAATAATCTCAAACAAGTGGAAAGTCTCTATCGGTAACGCAACCTACAGTGCAGACGGCTACACGCGCACGCAGCCGGAAACAGTTGAAGAGTCCAGCACGATTCTTCCTGTCGGAACGACAAAAGTCCTGCTGTACGTAGACAACAACGGCACTTCAAAAGACTACACCTACTACATTGTCCGCGCTGACGACTCAGAAGCGCGCTTAAAAAGTTTAAAGCTGACAGCGCCAAAAACGACGCTCTTACAGGATGCAAGCGGTTTTGACTGGACAAGTACCGCAGACAGCAACACCTACATTGCTGACAGCGCCGGAACTGCATACACGCTCGACAAAGGAACTATTACTCTTAAAGCTACCGCAGTCTCTGAAAAAGCGACAATCAGCGTAACGAAACGGCACTCTGCGACAAGCAAAATCACAACGGCCACTGACACGAGCTGGGATGACGAAACGGCAATCGGTTCAAACTCCACCGGCGCCTTTAGTGGCACATACACAATCACAGATGATGACGCTGGCAGCCTGCTCTTTACAATTACCGTAACGTCGGCAAGCGGAACAGAACATGTCTACTATCTGATAGCCTACGTTGAGGCAGACACGACAGCAACGCTCACCGCGCTAAAAATCGTGCAGAACGGCACGACAGATGAGTTTACAAACACGCTGCTTGCAGACTCATTCGACTCAGAAACGCTCAGCTACACTGTCGGCGCGTCTTTAAGCTTTACCGGAAACATAGTCGTAACGCCGACCGTGTACGAAAAAGCCACCATTTCCGACGCAACGCTCACCCTGCTTTCTGACTCAATAGACGACACTGACAGCGATACGCTTCTTCTGTCGCTCGACGGCTCCACCGACACCGGCACAGGAGCAAAGTTTACCGAAGAAGCCGTGCTTACAATTCCGGCTAGCTACTACCAGAAAAAGCTCGGCCGCACGGTACGCGTAAGCTACAGCGTACAGGCGCAGGACACCACGGTGTCTCCAGTCACCTACACCGCTGACATTGCGCTTCCAACGCTTACAACGATTACCGAAACCAGCACATTCACCACAAGCACAGAGTATGAGTACGTTATTCCAAGCCCGAAACAGGACACCATGGTCGCCTACCGCTTTGGCTCTGTCATTGCCGATGAATCAACCTTCCTTGGCGAGACCAAGAGCTATTTCGGCGGCATCGACATCATCGGAACAAGCTCCGGCACTGGCAGTTCTCCGGCCTGGTATGCAAGTTCGTTTGCACAAAGCGGCTTCCAGCTGGCAGTAAACGTCGACGGAACTGACTACTGGGTTACACTTGATGAAACTGGAAAATCTACAGCCTTCTACACCGTGGACTTTTCAACACGGACAGTGGGCGAAGCCACCGACCCCGGCATCACCCTTGAAGTGAAACCGGCCTTCCAGTATGAGGGCGACACCCCGTACCTTGCGCTTACGTTCAATCTGACGAACCCAAGTGGTAAAGCAGTAAAGCTGGGAGCAAGCATCGATACATTGGTTGGCACGATTGAGGAGTCTACCAACGGCCAGAATGACCGGGTAACTGTCGTCGAAACCGATAACGGCTTTACGATGAACGGAAGTGACTACACCTTTACTGTCTGCCTTAAAAACGCTTACGGCGTAGACAACGTAGACCGCATCTGGTACGGTGCATACGACTCGGCAAGCTTTACGCACATGAACGTATTTACAAACGAGAACGGCTCGCTTGCAAGCGGAGAAGACAGCGCAGCCTCTTTCAGCTGGGATTTGGGAAGCGAGACGAGCTATACAAAGACCATCAGAATCAACATGAGCGCAAAATAAGCAGCCATGTTTCTACAACGCCGCCGGCAGCTGTCAACAGATTGCGTGCACCGGCACCAACAGCGACAGCTGGACGACAGAAGCAGCGCTTTAGCGCGCATAAAAGTCTTCGCCTTTGTCATTCGTAATCACATAGGCGGGAAGATTCTGCACTGTGACCAGGCGCACTGCTTCCATGCCGAGGTCTTCGTAATCCAGCACTTCCTGCGCGGTGATGTAAGAGCTTGCAATCAGAGCAGCAATGCCGCCGGGCGTTCCTAAGTAGAATGCGCCGTATTTTGCGCAGGCTTTAGTCCACTCCTTGCTGCGGTTTCCCTTGGCAAGCGTGACAAGAGCCGCACCCCGGCTCATCAGCATTTCAGCATACACGTCCATGCGCCCGGCTGTCGTAGGCCCAAAGCTTCCGATGACAGCTCCGTCGGGCGTGCGGGCGGGGCCTGCATAGCAGATAGGGTAGCGGCTGCAGTAGTCGGGAAGCGGCTTACCGGCGTCAATAAGTGCCTTCCAGCGGGCATGCGCCGCATCGCGGGCAACAAGAATCGGCCCGCTTACAAGCACGCGCTCTCCGGGCACCGCGCCGCGCAAAGAGTCAAGCACGCCTGATAAGCCTCCGTCGGTGCGCACCGTACGGACAGAAGCCTCGCCGGCCCCGCCGTGCGCTTCCCCGCCGCGAACAGCCTCGCTAAAGCCCGGCACGCGCTCAGGCTCTGCACAGGTCTTTTCAAGATAAAAGCCTTTTTCGGTAACAACCGCCTTTACATTGCGGTGTGCGCTGCAGGAAACTCCGGCAGAAAGCGGGCAGCTTGCTCCGTGACGCGGCAGGCGGATCACAATTGCCTCCAGCGCAAAACGTGTGCCGCCAAACTGAGCGCCGTAGCCGGTTTCGCAAGCAATTTTCATCACTTCTTCTTCCAGCTCCCGGTCGCGGAAGCCGTCGGGATTCGGCTCATACGTCATGTCGTCATAAGCGCCGCAGGTTGCAAGCTTAAGCGTCAAAAGATTCTGTTCCGGGCTTAAGCCGCCTGCTACCACAGCAATCGTATAGGGCGGACAGGCAGACGTTCCGAAATGCTCAATCTGTTCGCGCATAAAAGCACGAAAGCGCTCTGGCGAAAGGTATGCTTTGGTGCCACTTACAAACGAGGTCTTATTTGAAGAGCCGCCTCCCTTTGCAGTAAAAATCATGCTGAGAGCGCCGGAACCGCCCGCCTGCAGTGCAAACGGAGGCACCGGCGCGAGTGCGCATCGGCCGCTAAAAAGCGTAATTTGCGCAGGAAGGTTATTTTTGGGATCATATTCGTCGTAAAAAGATGAGGGGCAGGCTGTAGAAAAACGAAGCCTGCGCGTATCATACACGCGGGAAACAGCCTGTGTGATTGCCTCATACGCGTCGCCCTCTCGCCCTGCCTTTCCGCTACTGTCGCCAGATGCGTATACCCGGCTGCTAAGGTCAAGCGGAGAGCCAGTCTGCCAGCCAAACACAGTCGCAATGCCGGTGTCCTGACAGAGCGGAAAGCGCCCTTCTGCGGCAATCTGCGCATTTTTCAGCAGGGCGGCGCACACGGAGCGGTCATTGTCACTTGCGTCCGGCGCAAGGGCAGCCGCAATGATGTGCCGGATATGTTTTTCGGTAAACGTAAAAGAAAGGCGGTTGAATGCGGCTTCTGTCACCGCACCAAGGTCAACACCATCTGCAAACGGAATAAAATCAAAATCTTCGACATTCATATTGCGCGTATCATAGCGCAAAACAGTCCGATTGCACAGAGTTAAGGCATAATTACGAATTCATAAAGCGAGCTGCGGGCGTTACAACACGCGGCCCTGATTTTTTCCCCTTGCCTTAGACTGATAAAGCGCCTGGTCAGCACGGTTCAGCGCATCCTTGTAGGAAGCATCCTCATTCCTGAAAAAAGCAAAACCAAGCGATACCGTAACTGACACCTGCTTACCGTGAAGGACAAAGGGAATGGAAGATACGGCCTTTAAGAGCTTGTCTGCAAACAGCGTACAATATTCAAGCTTCATGCCGTCAAAAATGCCCACAAACTCGTCCCCGCCCCAGCGGATGATTTTATCGCTTGCACGGCAGTTTGCGTACACGGTTTCTATGATTTTTTTCAAGACCAAATCGCCTGCATCATGGCCGTAGGTGTCATTAATGCCCTTAAAATTGTCAACGTCAAGCAGCATCAGCGCGGGGCTTGCAAATCCATGCTTAAAATTCTTGAAAATGTGGTCAAGCTCATCGGCTCCAAACTGGCGGGTGTTCGCATGCGTCAGTTCATCCCAGTTTATCCGGTCGATAAGTACATCTGCTTCGTGCTGCAGCTTGCGCCTGTCACGAATCATCTGCAGGAACAGCAGCAGAATAAGCACCGCAATCACCACAATGCCCGCTGGCAGCAGGGTGCGTACGAGCATTACGTTATTTACCGCAGACGTGCTGTTAACATATTCTGTCAGCAAATCGCGGTCTGTCGTCATTGTAATAATCCAGTCATAGGAATCATACACGCAGGAATAACTGAGTCGGGGAATTGATTTTCCGCTGTCGGGGTCTGCAAAATCATATTCACCGAAGTATTCACCTGTCTCCCTGATGGCAGCAAGCATGTCCGCATACCAGTGTTCACCGGCTACCCCGCCCTTCGTCGAAACAGAATGATTTTCCAGCTGCTGATTAGGATGTGCAAAACGGTATGCAAAATTTTCGCCGCCGGCATAATCATTCACCTTAAACATAAAGATATAGGCGCCGTCGGTAAAACGGTATTTATGAATCCGGCTGGTAAAAATCCCCTGCACTGTTTTTTCAAGATGTTCAGTTGTTATGCCATACACCAGCGTAAGCGAAGTCGACGGATCTGTTATCGTCCGGCTCGTGCAGAAACCGCCGTAGACTTGCGCCATATCGCCGTCCCAGTCATCTCCAATAACAGAGCCGTATCTGCCAAGCAGTTTCTGCGTTTTTGAATCAACCAGCACGGCGGCCCACATGGACGGATCTGCACGTCCCTCAAAGTACCTGACAATGGCCTGAGGCGCAGTACGCCGGTTTTTAACGGCAGAAGACATCTCTTCGATGCACAAATCTACCGTAAAGTTAAAAACCAGAATCGAGTCATTTTTTGTCGTCTCGATATCGTTGATAAAGTTTCTGGTAGTGTCCCGCAGATAGCCTTTTTTAAAATCAAAGGCACTGTCATAAATCTGCCGGATGTATACAGATTCCTGCTGATTAACAAAAAAAAGCACAATCGCGAGGACCAGAATTGCAATCAAAGGAATCTTATACTTCACGGCATCTCCTAGAATCCGTACCCGTCGCTTGTCTTTGCTTTTTCCGGCGGGAACACTGCCTTCATAACTTCCATCACATCCCCCACGGGAATAAAGGTGATGCCAGTCTTTACATGCTCAGGGATTTCTTCGAGGTCTCTGACATTGCCTTTTGGAATCAGAATCGTTTTGATTCCATTGCGCTTTGCCGCCACAGTCTTTTCGCGCAAGCCGCCAATCGGCATGACCTTGCCGGTAAGCGCAAGTTCGCCGGTCATTGCAAGGTGCGGCTTAATAGTCCGTCCTATAATCAGCGACATGAACGTCGTTGCCATCGTTATGCCTGCGCTCGGGCCGTCTTTCGGCGTTGCTCCCTCGGGAATATGCAGGTGAATCGTGTTGCGCTCAAACCATTCGCTCGGCTTAATTTTATGCTCGACCGCGTACTGGCGCACCCAGTTCATTGCAATCTGCGCGCTTTCTTTCATGACATCGCCGAGCTGACCGGTCAGCTGCAGGCCGCCCTTGTCGCTGGGGAAGGCAACGCTTTCGATTAAAAGCGTGTCGCCGCCCATGCTCGTCCATGCAAGTCCGATGGCGGTTCCGGGGATGGAAGCCTTTTTGATTTCGCTTTCGTCAAAGACAGGCTTTCCCAGGTATTTTTCCAAATCCGGCGCATCAATCGTAAAGGACTCTGCCTTAAGGCTCTTTACGTCCTCTGCGTCGCCCGGCTTAGTTACGTTCATGCTCTTTTTGGCGTCTGCAGGAATGCCTGTCAGCGCCTCTGTAACGAGCTTGCGGTGAATCTTGTCGAGGCATTTTTCGTAATTGCGTACACCGGCCTCGCGGGCATATTCTTCCGCAATCCGCTGCAGGGCAGCTTTTGTATACGACACCTGCTTTTTAGCCAGACCGTTTTTCGCCAGATTCTTGGGAATCAGGTATTTTTTTGCAATCTCAAGCTTTTCCTGATCGATGTAGCCGGAAAGATGAATGATTTCCGCACGGTCAAGGAGCGGCTCGGGGATTGAGTCCAGCGTGTTTGCTGTCAGGATAAAGAACACATCGCTTACATCAAACGGCAGGTCAAGGTAATTGTCGCGGAAGCTGATATTCTGCTCGGGGTCGAGGACTTCCAGCAATGCGCTTGCCGGGTCGCCGCCTGAATAGCTGGCTCCCATTTTGTCCACTTCGTCAATCATAAAGACAGGGCTTTTTGTCTTGGTGATTTTAAGGCCCTGCAGGATTTTTCCCGGCATGGAACCGATGTAGGTGCGGCGGTGTCCCTTGATTTCGGCCTCGTCGCGCATACCACCGACGCTGAATCTGTAGAACGGCTTATTCATCGCATTCGCAATCGAGTGACCGACGCTCGTCTTACCAACGCCCGGCGGGCCTACGAGAATAAGGATGGAGCCTTTGCTGTCTGCCTTGAGCTTTCGGACGGCAAGGTATTCCATAATGCGCTTTTTAACATCATCCAGACCGTAATGGTCACCTTCGAGCACCTTGTAGGCTTTTGCAAGGTCGTAGTTTTCCGGCTCGCTTTCTTTCCAGGGAAGGTCGCAGACAAGCTCCAGATAGCTTCTCGTCATGAAGTATTCGCTTGACGTCGGATCCATCAGATGGAATTTTTCAAGCTCGCTTTCGGTCGCTTCTTTTATCTCGCCGGTAAAGCCGAACGCCTCAATTTTTTCCTTAAGCTTCTGATAATCGCTTCCGCCGCCAGCCTGCGTGCCAAGCTCTTCCTGAATGGACTTCATCTCTTCGCGGAGGAAATACTCACGCTGATTTTTCTCCACCCGTTCGTTTAGCTCGTTCTGAACTTTCTTCTGAATACGCAAAAGCTCCTGCTCTTTTTTGATGAACACGAGCACCTGCTCCATACGGGCACGCACATTCATCTGCTCAAGAACCTTCTGCTGATCTTCTTTTTCGACATTCAGAATGGAGGCAATAAAGTCTGCGATTTTTCCGGGGTGATCAATATTGACCATGTTCAGGCGCATTTCTTCGCTGAACATAGGATTATTTTCGCTCACCTCTTTCATCTCGCTGATAAGGGCACGGGTCAGCGCCTTTACTTCAAACGTATCGTCCTCAAAATCGTCCAGATATTCGACAGCGACAGCCATGGGACTTGTCGCACGAAGGACCTTGCGGATTTTAAAGCGCTTTAGCGTCGAGACAAAAATATTTACGCCGCCATCAGGCAGGTTGATTTTACGGATGATGCGTGCAACCGTTCCGACTTCGTACAAATCATTAATGTTCGGCTCGTCCTCGTCCTTTCTGGTCATGATGATGCCGACAAAGCCGTCGCCATCATACGCACGTTCTACAACTTTGGTATCCTCGCCGGCGCTTATCATAAGCGGAGTGAATATGCCAGGGAACATCGGGCGGCCCTGAATCGGAACGATAAAAAGCTTATTGGGAAGCATCTGGTCTATCGGCATGATGGAACCACCGCTGCCATCAGAAATGCGGATATGAATCTCGTTTTGCTCTCCGGAAGATGCGCCGGCTTCATCGCTCTTTTCTCGTGCGGCAGCTTCGGCTGCTTCTGCCTCTTTCTGCGCTTTTGACTTACGGCCGCGCTTTTTCTTAGGAGCTGCATCTGCAGGTGCGTCTTTGGCTACCGGCTCTTCCGGCGCTTTTTTTGCCTCCGGCGCCTGTGATTCTGCAGAAGGCTCAAAGCCAGCTTGAGCTTCTCCCTCTACGGGAGTGCCAGTATCTTCTGCACTACTTTGAGACTGTATGATATCTTCTATTTCGTTCTTTGTTTCGTCTGTCATAGCTGTAATATACTTACATTATACACCTGTCGGCAAGGAAAAGATAGGATTTTGTAGCGACAGAACCCAATGACAAGACGCTTTGTCCCTTTTTTTCGGCCGCTAGTTATTCCTGTCCATGCGGACTGCAATGCGCAAGTCATCCTGGTACCAGTCTAATATCAGGGAGAAGACTGCTTCCCGGTAGCCGGCGCACTGGGCACGGATGCGCCACACAGAACCGGTCACCAGCTCCCGCTTAGGCACTTTTTCCAGCGAGACCCATTTGTTCTGATACAGAATCTGGAATTTGGCAGCCACAGTCTTTCCGGTGCTGCTGTCGTACGCCTGCGCGTGAATCGAAAGCGGCCGCCGCACGCTCTGGAAATCGTCCAGAATCAGGGTGCGCTCAATTTTTCCTACTGCAAGCGTTTCCCAGACGACATACGGGCCGGCGGCGACCTTTATGCGGTACCTGCCGTGACGCACATACACCGGCTTAATGGTATACAGCGACACCGGGCCGCCTTCGCCGCTTTGCTTTGTAAACACGCGGCGGCTGTGCGGCACTTCGGGAATGTCCGCATCGTCATCAACAAAAAAGAATGCCCGGATAGGAAGGTCGCTGGCAGCGCTTGCTGTCGCCGGCAGGCTCATGGTTATGCTGACAGGCGTATACCAGTGCCGGAGAACGGTCGCGTGCACAAGGCCGCTGTCCCAGAGCCAGAGCGCACCGGCCGAAAGCAGAAGAGCTGCGGTAACAGACAAGGCCGCCATTCTCCCGATGCGCTTTTTCTGCGTAAATGAAGGAATCGCAAACTGCCGGCTTGTCAGCACTGCCTGCGCAAGCGAAACCCGGATTGCATGGGTGTCGTAGCGCTGCAGGTAATTCCGCACAATCGCGATAATCGGATCCACAGACTGATAGCGGCGCGCAGGATTTGCCCGGAGCATTTTCCGTATCATGCGGCAGATGTTTTTTGGAATGGAGCTGTCGATTTTGCGCGGATTGATATAGTCGCCCTTTTTGATTTTCTGAAGCGTTGCCTCCGACAGCGTTGCATCAAAAGGCTTTGAGCCGGTAAGCATTTCGTAGAGCATAACGCCCATGCTGTAAATGTCCGCGCGTTTATCTGCCGAGCGTGAATCTGCAATCTGCTCCGGCGCCATATACGCGGGAGTTCCCAGCGTTACGCCCATGCGGGTAAGGCCGCTGTCATCGTCATCGGCATTCTGCTTTGCGTTCTTTGCAGGCTCTTTTCCCGGCGCAACGTCTCCGTCTTTTTCGCTTGAGGCAATGCCAAAATCAGCAAGCTTTACTTCGGCACGGCGCGAAATCAGGATATTACCCGGTTTTATGTCCCGGTGAACGATGCCCTGCCAATGCGCATACTTTAAGGCATAGCAGGCATCAAGAAAAATAAGGAGCGACAGCTCTGTTCCCAGCGCCACCTGTTTTTCAATCAGGGAAGCAAGGGACATGCCGTCAACATATTCTTCGACGATGTAGTGAGAGCTTCCTTCAACAAAGTAGTCAAACAGGTGCACGATGTACGGGCTTTGCAAATCCAGGAGAATCTGCGCCTCTCGCTTAAAACGCTCCCGCACCACCGCATTATTGCGAATCGTCAGCTTTTTCAGGATGACAAGCCGGCGAAGCGACGGGTGGACGGCCTTATATACGGCGCCCATGCCGCCTTTGGCAACCAGCCCCATAATGCGGTATTTGCCAATCATTTCGGGAATCTGTCCGGAAGATTTTTTCTCCATCGCTATACCTCCAGAATGTCCGTCTTGGGATTAAAGCTGTGGTCGGCGGAAACTAATGCCACCTGCTGTTTCCAGGGATTATGAATCTGCACAAGCCGGCCGTTCTGCCGGAGCGCATACCGGCCTTCCACCGGCCGGTGGCCTGCAATCCAGACTGCATCGCGCGCCCGCTCCGCGCCCAGAAGAGACTCCATCGTCTGCACGACACTGCCCTCTTCTGCCTCGCCATTGCGCGTCCAGGTCAAGCCGGCCACCACATCGCTTTCCATCGAGACAATTTCGTCCATAGTGTAAGCGCGGGCAGGCTCTCCGTGGCTGATTACGCAATTTTTGGAAATGGCACAAAGCGGAAGCAGCTGCTCCCACTGCCAGATTTTCTGCAGCACTTCTTCGCCGTAGGTTTCCAGCATAAAGGCACGAACCTGCTCTCCCTCTTCGGCAAATTTCCGGAAAGCATAATCGCCGCCACCGTTTTTATTCAGTATATTCTCGTGATTTCCCTTTAAGCACACAAAGATATCAGAAAAAGGCATCTGAAGCAGCAGTATCATCTGCAAAAGCCCCAGATTCTCACACATCTCTTCCTGCATCGGATACGAGGTGACATTTCCCTTAAGGTAATCACTGTAGGCGCAGAGCCAGCGTTCTTTACCCCGCCCCTCAGAGTGAAAGATATCACCCACACAGACTATGGCAACAAGCCCTTCTATCAGAAGGGAGAGCAGCGGCTCATCAGGTATGGAGTATTTTTGTGCATTGCGGAAAGAAGCCGGAAGGTGCCAGAATAAAAGCGAATAGAGAAAGTCCCGGCGTCCGTGCAAATCCGGCACGACCACAAGCGGCAGCGCCGTTAAGGAGGTTAAATCCCGGACGCCGCCCCGCTCGCATTCCAGCGCAGCAACAGCTCCATCTATTCGGGAAATCAGTGCATCCCGCACGGGTAGCAGAGATGTCGTTGCATACTGTTCCAGCACCTGCTGAAAAAGCCGGTAATCAGCCATAGCGTTTCCTTTCAGAAAGGGATTAGGAAATGGCAAGATTTACCGAGCCAACCGTGATTTTATCACCCGGATTCAGTTTGACATATTTATCCGGCGGCACGCGCTTGCCGTTCAGGAACGTTCCGTTTGTGCTGTTCGTATCTTTTAAGAAATATTCATCGCGGATTTTCTGGATAAGAGCATGATTACGGCTGGCAAGCTTGTTGTCAATGACAATATCGCAGTCAGGAGACCGTCCGATGACAATCTTTGCAGTCAGAGAAATGCGCTTTTTGTTGAACATCAGGTATGAAACCTGCGTTGAATCTGCAATTTTTTCAAGATGCTGCCCGACCGGGCTTGATGACATAATAGTAGTATCGTGCATGGTAATTATTATAGGCCGTCGACGGTGAGTGTGCAAGTATAAAAAATCCCGCAGCAGCAATGGCAACACTGCAGTGCGGGATTTTCGCTATACGCGGGCTGTGCTATTTATTCAGTTCTGCGACAACAAGCTCGCCCATTTTCTTTGTACCAACAAGCTTGCCGCTTGCCTTAACTGCATCGCGGTCGCTGCCAGCAATGTCGCCAGTTCTCCAGCCGGCATCGAGCACTGCATTCACTGCGTTTTCGATGGCCTTTGCTTCTGTTTCCAGACCGAAGCTGTAGCGCAGGAGCATTGCCGCTGACAGGATTGTTGCAAGCGGGTTTGCAAGATCTTTACCGGCGATGTCCGGGGCAGAACCGTGAATCGGCTCGTACAGGCCGGGGCCTTTTCCGTCACCAAGAGAAGCAGAAGCGAGCATACCGATTGAGCCGGTAATCTGGCTTGCCTCGTCCGTAAGAATGTCGCCGAACATGTTGCTTGTTGCGATTACGTCGAACTGACGCGGGTTGCGCACCAGCTGCATGGCTGCATTGTCGATGTAGAGGAAGTCAAGCTGAACGTCGCTGTAGTCCTTATGTACTTCTTCCGCGACTTTGCGCCACAGACGGCTTGAGTTCAGGATGTTTGCCTTGTCGACGACGGCAAGACGCTTCTGGCGTTTCTGCGCAAATTCAAAGCCCATGCGGACAATGCGCTCGATTTCTGCCCAGGTGTATTTTTCTGTGTCCCATGCGGTTTTTCCGTCAGCGCTTGTTCCGCGCTCACCAAAGTAAATACCGCCTGTAAGCTCGCGGACAACCAGAATGTCCAGACCTTCGCCGACGATTTCGTCTTTAAGCGGGCAAGCGGCTTTAAGCTGCTTCCACATGACAGCCGGGCGCAGGTTTGCATAGACTTTCATGCCGCCGCGCAGACCCAGCAGGGCTTTTTCAGGACGAATCTCGGGTGCAACATTGTCCCATTTCGGTCCGCCGACAGCGCCGAGAAGGACAGCGTCGCTTTTAAGACAGATATCCAGCTGGTCCTGCGGAAGCGGGTTCCCCCATGTATCAATAGCAGCACCACCGGCTGTAACTTCTGTATAATTGAATTTGTGACCGTATTTTGCGGCAACAGCATTTAAGACACGTACGCCTTCTGCAACTACATCAGGACCGATGCCGTCGCCGGGAATCAATGCAATATTCTTTTCCATTCGTTTCTCCAGGAATAAAGCTGTAAAAGCAGTATCACTTTATCAGCTTTAGTATGTATGCAGAGACTATAGCACAGCTGGAGAAGATAGTAAAGACTGTAATTACAGCATATGCGTCTTCATAAATGCTTCGGTTTCCGCAAGGCTCGGAAGCGCCGGAATTGCCCCCCGTTTGGTAACGCAGAGAGAGGCGACGGCATTTGCAAAGACAAGGTCAGACTCAAGCTCGGCTTTGGTAAAATCCAGAGGCTTTTCGCGACGGGTAAAGCGATACAGAATGCCGCCGGTAAAGCTGTCTCCCGCGCCGGTGGTATCGACCACGGTTACTTCCGGAGAGCCGACAGAACCGAAAATTCTCTCGCCGGAAGCTGTGCGTGCAGCATAGTGAACGCCCCTTGCGCCAAGCGTAATAAAGACGACAGATGCACCGCCTGCAAGCAGCTGACTTGCGCCCTGCTCAACGGTAATGCCCTGCCCCAGCAGCATGGGAAGCTCTTCTTCGCTTACTTTTACGATGTCGGCGTAGGGAAGCAGGCTCTTCATCTCGGCGACAGCGTCGTTCCGGCCGTTCCAGAGCGCTTCCCGATAGTTCGGGTCATAGGAAACAAGGCCGCCTGCAGACTGCACCATGCGGATTGCCGCAAATGTTGCGCTGCGGGCAGGCTCGTCGGTCAGCGAAAGCGAACCGACATGCAGAATGCGGGTATTCTGCAGTACCGTCTCGTCCAGATCCGCAGTCATAAGCTGCGTGTCGGCGCCCGGATTCCGGCAAAAGCTGAATGTGCGCTCACCTTTTTCGTCAAGGCTGACAAACGCAAGGGTTGTATGCTGTTTCTGAGTGTAACGCATGGCGCCGGTATCAACTCCGATTTCCTGCAGAGTCTTCCGCACATCGTAGCCAAAGCTGTCGCAGCCGGTCATACCGATAAAGGCTCCGTTTGCGCCAAGTTTTGTCGCAGCGCAGACACAGTTAGCAGGAGCGCCGCCAGGATTTTCCTCGTAGATTTTCTTTCCGTCAGCATTTGTTCCTGCATACGTAAAGTCGATTAATATCTCACCTAATGCTGTCACATCAATTTTTTTCATCGAATGATCTCCTTGCAGCTGCCTAAAAAAGCGTAAGCAACTTATCATACGTCAGTTCTGCAGTTGAAGCAAGCTGTAAATCTGCCTGCGGTAATGCCATCGAGGTTGTTATGCCGACAGCCTTCATCCCTGCTGCATGGATTGCCGCAACTCCGGCGGCAGCATCTTCCACTCCGACGCAGTCTTCCGGCCAGACGCCTGCCTTTTCTGCAGCATCCAGGAACAGGTCAGGCTCGGGCTTTGCCATCTGCACGCGCGAGGCATCGGCAACTGCCGAAAAGTATTTTTTTATACCGAGCCGTTCAAGTATGGCTGGCGCATTTTTACTGCTCGAAGCAAGCGCGCAGGGAATATGCCGCTCAGAAAGCGCCTGTAAAAGCTCCCGAATTCCGGGAAGGATATCGTTTTCCGTAAGCGAGGTAAGCAACTCCCTGTAGCGCTCGTTTTTTTGCGTGCAGAAAGCCGCCTTCTCTGCTTCTGACCACGGCTTAGGAAGCGCGTTTTCCGAAAGAATCACCTCAAGAGAAGCTTCCCGGGAAATACCCAAAAGCCTGTGATTCATCTCCGGCGTAAAGCGCAAGCCCTTCTCGTCACAAAGCGCCTTCCATGCCTGGTAATGAAGCGGCGCCGTATTGGTGATGACGCCGTCCAAATCAAAAAGCACGGCTTTCAGCTGCTTTTTCAGGCTAAAGCGGCGGCTTTCTCCCGGCTGCAGGCTAAAGGCCGTGTTCCGGTGCGTAAGCGACAGGGAAGCATTTCCGGCAAAGGCAGGCTTACTGCGCAGGCTGTATTCTGCGCAATCTTCTGTAAGTGCCACATCAAGCACGCAGCCTTTCAGGCACAGCGAAAACTGCAGCCGCTTCCAGCCGGCAGGCAGGCGGGGATTAAAGCTGTACGAAGCGCCATAGTCGCGGAAGCCTGCAAAGCCGTAGACGACGCTCATCCAGCTGCCGGCCATACAGGCAGTGTGAATGCCATCCCGGCTGTTTCCGTTTACGTCGTCAATATCCATGCGGACTGTTTTGTTGAAGTACAAAAGCGCCTTTTCAGTATCCCCGGTCTCGCATGCCATAATGCTCATAATGCAGTGAGAAAGGGACGAATCTCCGGTCGTGTACTTTTCGTAAAACCGGAAATTGCGGATTTTTTCTGCAAGGCTAAACCGTCCGGAAAGCAGGAACTGGGCAAGCACCAAATCCGGCTGCTTTAAGACGCGGTGACGGTAAATCACCAGCGGATGATAGTGCAGCAAAAGCGGATAGTTTGAGCGGGGCGTGTTTGCAAAATCCCACTCTTTTTTGTCCATAAAGCTGTCGTCCTGCGGATAGACGCCTTCTTTTTTGTCGAACGGAATGTACATGCTGCAGGCGGCTTTCTTCCAGTCGGCTTTTTCCTCCGGCGTCGCTTCCTGCCCGCAAAGATTTGCTGCAAGCTCAAAGGTTTCGCGCACCATCAGGTTGGTAAACGCATTGTTGTTTACAATCGCCGTGTACTCATCCGGGCCTGTCACATCATCAATGCAGAATGCTCCATCTCGCCGGGCATTGTAGTGCCCCAGCGAATAGTACATGCGGGCGCTTTCTGCAAGCATAAGACGCGCCGTCTCCAGCGGAAAAGCCGGCTCCAGGTCAGAAGCAAAACCGTCGTGCGCCGAAAGGTAGCGCACAAGGGCATACACGATATCAGCATTTATGTGATACTGCGCCGTTCCCGCAGGAAAATACGCGCTCGTCTCCTCGCCGCTTATCGTCCGCCAGGGGTAGAGCGCGCCCTTAAGCCCCATGACAGAAGCCCGCGCGCGTGCCTTATCCAGAATTGAGGCGCGGTACTCAAGGAGCTTTTCTGCCACATACGGCGCCGTATAGGTGAATACCGGGCAGACGTAGCTTTCGGTATCCCAGAAAAAGTGTCCCTCATAGCCTTCGCTCGTAAGTCCTTTTGCGGCAATGCTTACC
This sequence comes from Treponema sp., assembly GCA_024698325.1. GTDB lineage: Bacteria > Spirochaetota > Spirochaetia > Treponematales > Treponemataceae > Treponema_D. The sequence continues at coordinate 12,032 of JAILRG010000093.1, read as the reverse complement.
GAGCCGCTCCTGCCGGCAGACTGCAAAAGATGAAACAGATTAAAATGCAGCGCGTCCTGTGCGCTTGACTTTTCGCTTTCTGCCTCTTCCGAGCTTTCTTCAATGCGGATGCCGGCTATGTTCCAGAAGTCAGAAAGAAATGCCTGCTGCTCCTGACAGGCTTTTTCAAAACCGCCTGCAGAAAAATCCGCGCAGGCTTTTTCTGCCCGGGCACGTACCTCTTCGGGCCTAGCATCTTGTGCACGGGCTGTGCAGAATGCGATGTATTTTGTAAGAATCAGGCTTTCGCCGGCTTTAAGCGTCCGGGAAAGAAAGATGGCAGGAACGCTTCCGCTAGCGTCTTCCGAAAGCACGTCGGCGAACTCCAGAAGTCCGGGCCTTTCGCACTGAACGTCGCGCATGGAAAGCGGAAGAGCAGGCTTATCAGGGAAAACAGCTTCCAGCGTGTGGCTTACCGCACAGCTTAAAAGCAGGCTGCTTTTTTCTGTGTGCGCGTCAAAGCCGAGCGTGCCGGGAATGCCAGAAAAGCCGGAAGAACTGGCAGCAGAGGCGGCACTAGCAGCGGAGGCTGTAGGGGCCGTAACAGTGACAGCAACGGCAGTCGTCCGGTCGATGACAAGCGGCCGGTGGGTGAACTTTGCGCCAATGCGGGGATCGTCTTTTGCAAGAATGTTACCGGCGCCCGTATCGATGCAGGAAGCGAGCGAAATGCGTTCGCTTTCGGACGAGGTGTTTGTGACCTTGTAGCGGATGCAGGCGCAGTCCTGGTGCGAAAAGGAAACAAGCCGGACTGTTTCCAGCCTGACCGAGCGTTTCTTCCCGCTAACGGCAGATTCCCAGCAGGTAAGCCGCCGCATGACGCCCTCTTTTTCGTCAAGCTCCAGCGCAAAGTCCGTAACCGTGCCGGTTTTTCCTGTCGTATCAAAGCGGAGCCCATCAACAGAAAGCTCTATGCGCTTTACGTCCGGCAGGTTCAGTATTGTCTCATGATTTTTTGCATAGCCATACGCTGTCTCGCCATACTGAATCGGCTCGCTGTCGAAAAAGCCGTTTATGTACGTGCCCTTGTGGACAGTGCCGGCTTTTTCTTCAGTATCGCCGCGGAATCCGATATTTCCGTTTCCTGTAGTAAAAAGCGTCTCGTTCCGGGCAGTGTCGGCACCGCCGAAACGTTTCGTCGTGAAAATCATAGATTTTCCTTGAGCCATCTGACTTCGTACGGCTCCAGAAGCTGCAAATGGTGATTCCAGAATGTACGGCCGGTAAGCAGGTCGGTACTGTCTTCGCTCCAGGCGTCAATCATAAAGGCCGCCGGGCTGTCAGAGAAGTTTGCCACAACGTGGATTGTTTCCCTGCGGAATGCAAACACGCTGCTGTCCTGCACGTCGTAGAAGAAAATGTCGCTGCCGCCAAACATTGGCTCAGCCTTGCGCCGGGCAATGATGTCCTTTACAAACGCGGTTATCTCTTCCTGAGAGGCGCAGCGTTTTTTTCCGCTCCAGTCGGCAGGAATCCGGTGCACCCAGCGGGAATCATCTTTTTTCGCCGGATTATCCCGGTAGCTGTAGTCGTTGAACACGGCTTTTTCATCCCCTGCATACAAAAGCGGAATACCGGGAAGCGCCATCTGCACGGCATACATCATCTTGATGCGGGCGACAGCCATCTCGCGGAAAATCTGGTCATCAAGCTTTTCTGCCTGCTCCAGGCCTGCAAGGCTTGCCATCGTACCGCAGATTCGGGAGTCGCCGGTCGTTGGATTAAGCTGGAACGGCTCGCCGCAGGCGAATGTGCCGTCAAAGCGGCCGGTAAAAAAGCGGTTAAGGAACTGCCGGTGATTGTAGCCGTTAATGCCAAGGCTTGCGGCGTCTTCATCGCTGAACGTCCAGCCGATGTCGTCATGACAGCGGATGTAGTTAATCCAGGCACAGCCTTGAGGCACGGGCCAGCGCTTTTTAAGCGACAGCGTCAAAAGCCGGGCGTCGCGCGTTGCCACCGTATTCCAGAAGAGCGCCATCTGCAGCGGATTGTAGCTTAGGCGGCATTCGTTTGCGTTGATGTATTTGACAACTTCATCAGGGTGCACGATGGCCTCGCTCTTAAATTCAAGCGAAGGACAGGCGATGCGGGCGACATACTGGAATGCCTGAATAAGCGTGTGTGCCTGCGGCAGGCTTTCGCAGACGCTGCCTTTCTGCTTCCAGACAAAGGCAAGCGCGTCCAGACGCAGTACGTCAACGCCGATGTTTGCGATAAAAAGCATTTCCTCACACATGGCAAGGAACACTTCCGGATTACTGTAGTTCAAATCCCACTGAAACGAATTGAATGTCGTCCACACCCATTCCTGCTGCTTTTCAAGCCAGGTGAACGACCCGCGACGCACAGTCGGGAAGATTTCCCGCAGGGTTGCGTTCCAGCTGTCGACTTCGGCCTTGTCCTTGTAGAGGTAGTAGAAATCGCGGTATTTTGCGTCGCCTTTAAGGGCTTTTTTTGCCCATTCATGTTCGTCACTCGTGTGATTGAACACGAAGTCGAGCACCAGACGAATGCCGTTTTTATGAAAGGCAGCGGCGACATTCCGAAGATCGTCGATTGTGCCGAGCTTTGCCTGCACTTTCCGGTAGGAGCTGATTGCATAGCCGCCGTCGTTTTCGCCTTTCGGGCAGTCAAACAGCGGCATAAGATGCACGTAGTTTACCCCAAGCTCCTTCAGATAGGGGATTTTCTTTATAAGGCCGGCAAGGTCTCCGGCAAACAAATCCACATACAGCATCATGCCGACAGTCGTCTCGCGCAAGTACCAGCGGTTGCTGCTGTCACCGGATTTAAAAGCTTCGAACGCTTCCCTGTCAGCATTGTAGAGATAGCCGTCCTCTGCACTTTTCCGTTCGATTGCAGCCTGCCGCATAATAGCTTCCAGCCGCGGAAGGATGCGGTAAAAATCCCAGCGCTGACCGTACAGCTCATACAGACAGCGGGTAAGGGACGCCATATTCTGCTGAAGCATTGTCTGATACATACTGTTACCCCTTTACTGAACCCGCGAGTAGTCCGCGGACAAAGAAACGCTGCAAGCCGAGGAAGACGCACAGCGGCAGGATCATCGAGACAAAAGCGCCTGCCGTCAGAAGGTGCCAGTCAGTACCGCGGGTTCCAGCCATATTCATCAATCTGACAGTAACAACCTGCACTTTCTGCCCGGCTCCACTTAAGAACACGAGCGCTACGAGCATGTCGTTCCAGACCCAGATAAACTGGAAGATGGCAAAAGACGCGATTGCAGGCGCTGACAGCGGCAGAATCAGGCGCACGAACGTCGTAAAGTGGCTTGAACCGTCCATAAATGACGACTCCAGAATCGATCGCGGCAGGGATGAAACGTAGTTGTACATCATGTACGTTGCAAGCGGAAGACCAAAACCGGTATGCGCAAGCCAGATGCCCAGATAGCTTCCGTTTAAGCCAATCTTGTTGTAATCGCGCAGAATCGGAATCAGCGAAATCTGCAGGGGAACTACAAGAAGCGCGATAATGCCTGCAAACATGACGTTTCTGCCCTTAAAGTCAAGCCAGGCAAAGCCGTAGGCAGCGGCGGCCGCTATCAGGATTGGAATAATCACAGATGGAAGCGTTACGGTTATTGAGGACAGGAATGCCGAAAGCATCGTAGCGCCGCGAACGCTTGCAGTTCCGGTCGCATTTCCGACACTGTAGCGCTGACCGAAAAGCACCTGATTGTAATTATCCAGCGTCAGGCTCTTCAAATCAGAAAATACTTTCCACCAGCCGGAAGAGCTTGCCGCATCCCCGGTTCGGAACGAGGTAACAAAAATGCCCAGCGTCGGCACAGTCCACAACATGCAGAAGGCTACGAGAATAATGGTGATGATAAGCCGCCCGGGCGTACGGGTATTTTTTTCGAGCGTTTTCATTTGAATGCCTCCCTGTTGCGGAATTCTTTAAGGTTATAGTAAATGACCGGGCTTACGCCGAGTAAAATCAGAATGGCGATGGCAGAACCACGGCCGTAGTTCTGGACCGTAAACATCTGCTTGTACTGCTGGCTTGCGAGGACCTCAGTTCCGAACATGCCGTTCGTCATAGAATAGACGATATCGAAGCATTTAAGTGCTGCAAGCAGGATTGTCGTAGAAACGCTGATAATCGAGGCGCGGATATTCGGGATGATTATCTGCATCAGGATGCGGAATTCAGAGGCGCCGTCAATGCGGGCGGCTTCTATCATGTCCTCGGGGACCGCTTTAAGCGCCGCTGACAGGACGACGAGCGCAAAGCCGGTCTGCAGCCAGACGAAAATAGCAATCAGGAACAGGTTATTCCAGGGAGCCTTTCCCAGCCAGTTCTGCGGCTCGCCGCCAAGCGCAACCAGTACAGCATTCAGAAGGCCAATCTGCTCTGCCCCGCCGAATTTGGCCGCATACATGAACTTAAAAATGACGCCGGCGCCAACAAGTGAAATCGACATCGGCAGGAATATGAAGGTCTTGGCCCCCTTTTCGATATAGCTTCTTTCTGCAAGTATTGCCGCAACAAGACCAATCAGCACGCTGAATCCCGTGCCGCATACAAGCCAGATAAGCGTATTGCGGATGGAAACAAGCATGGAGCGGTCGGTGAACAGGTACGCATAGTTATCGAACCACACAAAATGCGCGCTTGTTTTGTCCATAAAGCTTAGGAAAAGAGAGCGCAGTGTCGGAAGGAAAAGGTACCAGCCCATAATCAGAACAGCAGGCCCGATAAAAATATAGGGAACAATCTTGTTGTAGATTTTCGTCGGAAAAATCTGAGCCAGCAGGTTAAGTGAATAGAAAATCAAGACGACAGTCGATACGCCCCACATAATGGCAATGATTGTCGTTGGAATCTGAGAAAGTACATTTGCCCTGAGCAGCATAAACCCGCAGGCACTAACCAGAACCGTACACAAGACGACACCAGCTGTCTTTACAATGTCTATGCCCGTCACAGGGGCAGCAAGTTTCCGTGTTTCAGCCATACACACTCCTTTTACAACAGCAGCACGGCGCCATAAGCGCCGTGCCGTACCAGTTAGCGCGGCCAGCTCTCATCAATGACTTTCAGACACTCTTCTGCAGTCTCTGCGCCGCTGACATAGTTGACCATTCCAGTCCAGAATGAGTCGGAACCGACTTCTGTAGGCATCAAATCGGATGCGTCAAAACGGAATACCGAGGCATTTACGAGGATTTCTGCAATCTGCCGCTCCAGGCTGTTTCCGTAGTCACCAAAATCCTGATTTTTGTGCGGGAACAGGGCACCGCCGATGCGCGCCCACGGAGCGCAGGCATCCCATGTCGTCAGGAAGGTGAGGAATTCTTTTACGCCGGGCTTATCAGTAAAGGCTACAAACTGGTCGCCGCCGCCGAGAACGGGAGTTCCCCATTTCGGATCGATTCCGGGAAGCGCAAATACGCCGACATTTTCCTCCAGATTAGCCTGTACTTCCTGCTGCATAAAGCCGGTGATAAAGTTTCCCTGACGGTTCATCATCGCTTTCGGCGGATTTTCGAACAACGGCTTTATGCTGTCGCCATAGTTCAGCGTTACGATATTAGCAGCGCCGCCATACACGTATTTGTTGTTCAGGAAAATCTCGCCGCAGTATTTAAGCGCCTTAACGATGGCCGGGGCGTCAAACGGAATCTCGTGATTTACCCATTTGTCGTATACAACCGGGCCTGCAGTGCGGAGCACCATGTCCTCAAGCCAGTCTGTTCCCGGCCATCCGGTAGCGGCTGCGCTTTCGAAGCCAATCGACCACGGAGTCACACCGTCTGCCACCATTTTGTCTTCGAGTGCGCAAAGCTCATCCCATGTTCTCGGCACGCTGTAGCCGCGTTTTGCCCATTCTTTTTTGTTGTACCAGACAAAGCTCTTTGCGTTTACGCGGTGGAAAATGCCGTAGAGCGTACCGTTATGGCTTCCCAGCTCTTTCCAGACCGGCGCATAGTTTGCGTCGACGGCTGCAACGACAGAAGTGTCCAGCGGCTTTAAGTAACCGGCTTCTGCAAAGCGCTTCATCGTACCGGGCTGCGGAATGGCGGCGATGTCCGGCGGCGTGTTTGCCTGAGTCTCCACCTGAATCTGCACTTCAAAATCAGGGCTGCCTTCGTACGTTACATGGTACTGAGGGTACCGCTCGTTAAAAATTTTCACGATTTCCTGGAAGCGAGCTTCTTCCTCGCCACGGAACGCACCCTCAACACGGATGCTGCCATCATCAGCTTTTACCTGCGGCTTGTCTTTATTACAGCCGGTCGTTCCTGCAAGCAGTGCCGCAGCGCCAAGCGCGCATGCGCCAAACATCACAATCTTGTTCATATAGCCCCCTTTTAGCTTTTTAAGAACACTCTATACATACACCGGCTGTCTCTAGCCGGTACTCTCCCGTTCAATTACCGAAAGCGAAACCTGCATAGTCGTAATTCCGCGGTTGCTTTCTTTTAAGCGGGCAAGCACAAGCTGCGCCGCCATCACTCCGGAATATTCCAGATTCTGGCTGACAGAAGTCAGTCCCAGATATTCCGCAATATCGATATTGTCAAAGCCGATTACCTTCATGTCCTCCGGAATCGAAATACCCTTTCTTGCCGCCATGCGGATGACGCGCGCCGCAATCACATCGCTGGAGCAGAATACGCTGTCTGGAAGGACTGCCTGCGAAAGAAAATCATCAATGCCCTTATCCAGCTTTTTATCAGTAAACTCGCCAATCCAGATATGCTCCGGCCGGATGATGATGCCCTGATTCGCAAAATAAAAGCGGAACCCCTGCAGGCGGTCCTCTGTTGCGCTTACAGCATAGGAAAGCCGTGAAGATTCGCCGATAAACCCGGGGCGCACGCATCCTTTTTCGTACAGAAACTGCGCCGCATGCTGGCCGCCCTTCAGGTTCTGTACGGTCACGCTGTCAAAGCCCTCATACTCATTCTCCACAAAGCACACCGGGAACGGCGCCGAGTGCAGAAGCGAAAGCACCTCATCTTCCAGCCGCACGCAAAGCAGAATGAGTCCGTCCACGCGACGGGTATTTACCAGCATCTGCACGTAGTTTGACAGATCCTCTTCCGTGGAAATCGCATAGATGACTAGCTCGTAATGCTCCGCCCCCAAAACCGAAGCGATGCCGCGCAGGCGCTCCATGAACGAAGGCTGCGTAAAAAAGGGCGCGACAACGCCTATCTTGCGGTATGCCCGGCGCGCCTTTGCCACAGCGTCTGCCTTAGGCACAAAATTGAGGGACTGTATTGCTTCTTGTACGCGACGGCGCTTTTCCGGGGCAACCTTGTCCGGCTCATTCAGAACCCGGGATACGGTTGCAGCGCTGACTTCTGCCAGCCTGGCGACGTCGTAAATGGTACTCTGCTTTGAAACTGCTTTCATGTAACTGATTTCAGTATACAGCAAAACTACCTGCTGTCAATAAAAAAAAGCCTTTTTAAGGACATGTTCCTCAAAAAGGCTTTGCTGTAAGCGTATTCAGCTTAAGAACTAAAAAAATGATGCACTGCGCGCAATCGGCACCGAGCGCAAGCAGCAGCGCAGGCCCCCGCACAAGCAGCAGCGCATGCAAGCACCATCGGGCGCTACAAAAGCTTCTGGAATCTCTTTTCCACGTCTTTTATCAGCTTGTACTCAAACGAATCGACAAGCGCCATCCACGAAGCTTCGACGACGTCATGACTTACACCGATTGTCGTCCAGGTATCCGTTCCGTCAGAGCTTTCGATAAGTACGCGGACGCGGGCAGCCGTGGCGCTCTTTCCGTCAAGTACGCGGACTTTGTAGTCTGTCAGGCGAATCTGCTCAACCGACGGATAGAACGGCTTAAGGGCTGCTCGCAACGCAAGGTCGAGCGCATTAACCGGGCCCATGCCCTCGCCGGCAGAAAGCTCGATGTGTCCGTCCACTTCCAGCTTTAACTGGGCAAATGCGTACAGATTTTCGCCGATAAGCGGAATCTCGCCGCTTGTCTTGTAGTAATGCAGCTTAAAGAACGGCTGATACTTACCGATTGCCTTGCGCACTAAAAGCTCAAAGCTTCCGTCGGCGCCCTCAAACTGATAGCCTTCGTGCTCCAGATCCTTAACCTTGCGCACAATCTCGGCGACAATCGGGCTGTTCTTGGTGATTGTTTTGTCAAATTTGGCAATTTTTTCGATTATCATGCTGCGACCAGCAACTTCGCTCATCAGGAAGACGCGTCCGTTACCAACGCTTTCGGGGGTAATATGCTCGTAGGCGACCGGATTTTTAAGCACCGCATCGATGTGCATGCCTGCCTTGTGGGCAAACGCGTTAGAGCCGACAAAGGGCATGCCGCTATCGAGCGCGATATTGGTGATTTCTGCAATGCGCTTTGCAATCGGCGTCAAAAGCTTCATGTTGTCTAAAGGAATGCACTCGTATCCCATTTTAAGCTGCAGGTCGCCGATAATCGTCGAAAGATTTGCGTTACCCGTCCGCTCGCCAAAGCCTAAGAAAACGCCCTGCACGTGGGTTGCGCCCGCGCTTACAGCGGTCAGGCTGTTTGCCACTGCAAGCCCGGAATCGTTATGCGTATGAATGCCGACAGCGACAGCCTGGCCGTATTTTTCAACGACTTGCTTCGTGATGCGGCGGCAGTCATCAAGCATGCAGCCGCCTTTTGTCTCGCACAGGCAGAGAACCGTAGCCCCGCCTTTTACCGCAGCTTCAAGCGTCTGCATGGCATACGCGGCGTTTGCCTCGTAGCCGGAGAAAAAATGCTCCGCATCATATATGACGTTACGGCCATGCTTTGTCAGGTAAGCCACCGTATCGGTAATCATGTCAAGGTTTTCTTCTAAAGTGGCATGAAGCACATCGGTCACCTGAAAATCCCAGGATTTACCGAAAATGACGACGTTTTCTGTTTCTGCAGCCAAAAGACTCTGCAGATTTGCGTCTTCTGCGCAGGAACTGCCCTTGCGCCGCGTCGAACCGAACGCAACAAGCTTTGCATTCTGCAGCTTAAGCTTTTTTGCTTCTTCAAAGAATTCCATATCCTTGGGATTTGATCCGGGATTTCCGGCTTCAATATAAGCAACGCCAATTTCATCAAGTGCGCGGACAATGTTAATCTTATCCTGCACTGAATAGCTGATACCTTCGCCCTGAGCGCCGTCCCGTAACGTTGAATCCAAAATTGAAATCTTTTTTGTAGCCATGGGCGTATTATGCTGATAAAAAGGCTTGAGGTCAACGAATCAAGAAGCTATAATGTAAAGCATGCCACTCTTTTCAACAAAACAGCATAATATGCAATCATCTATTAAGAACATTGTCGTCGGCCAGTCCGGCGGTCCTACAGCAGTCATAAACGCAAGCCTTGCCGGCGTCTTTGCAGCGGCAAAAAAGGCCGGATGCACCGGAATCTACGGCATGAACCACGGCATCAAAGGCTTTTTGCGGAACGAAATCACCGATTTGACGAAAGTCCTTAAAACTGACGCCGACATAGAGCTTTTAAAATGCACGCCGGCATCTGCGCTCGGCTCCTGCCGCTACAAGCTGCCCGAATACACCGAAGACAAAACGCCCTACGAAGCTATCTTCGCACGTCTTACAGACCTCGACATCGGAGCGTTTTTCTACATCGGCGGAAACGACTCCATGGACACCATCAAAAAGCTTTCTGATTACGCTTCTGTCATCAAAAGCCCGGTTCGCTTTATCGGCGTTCCCAAAACCATCGACAACGACCTTGCCTGCACCGACCACTCGCCGGGATTCGGAAGCGCCGCAAAATACATAGCAACCGCCGTGCGCGAGCTTGTCTGCGACTGCCGCGTCTACGATGTGGAAGCTGTCACCATCCTCGAAATCATGGGAAGAAATGCCGGCTGGCTTACTGCAAGCGCGGCGCTGGCAAAAGCTTCCGACAATGAGGGCGCAGACCTGATTTACCTTCCGGAAACGCCCTTCGAGCCGGAAGCCTTTCTGCAGAAAGTTACCGCCCTTGCAAAAGAAAAGCATTCCGTTGTAGCCGTCATCAGCGAGGGAATCCGCCTTGCAGACGGCCGCTTTGTCTGCGAACTGTCTTCCCAGGGCGCTGCAACCGACGCTTTTGGCCACAAAATGATGAGCGGCGCCGGAAAGTATCTTGAAACCTATGTAAAGCAGATGATTCCTGGCATTAAATGCCGCTCCATCGAGCTATCCACACTGCAGCGCTGTGCATCCCACGCCGCAAGCCTTACGGACATAAACGAAGCATTCCTGGCAGGAAGTGCGGGCGTACAGGCAGCCCTTAGCGGAGAGACAGGAAAGGTTATCGCACTGACACGCCTGTCGCAGGAACCGTACCAGTGCGGCACCGAAAGCGCTGACGTCCACAGTATTGCAAACATTGAAAAGAAAGTGCCGTTAGAGTGGATTACCGACGGCTATGTTACAGAAGAAGCTGTCGACTACATACGCCCGCTTATTCAGGGGGAACCGGCGCTGCGCATGGAAGCAGGACTTCCGCGTCTTTTTAAGCTGTAGCTAAAGCTGGCTACAGCTGGCTTAGTCAGCGAATGTCGGGTAGCCGTCGCTTCCGGCTTTCCAGCTCTTATATTCAGGCTCGGTGGAGGAAGTTGTATTGGCCGTTACCCAGGAGTTCAAGCTTGTGTATAGCGTTGCAAACTCTGAGGCAGAAAGCAGTTGCGCTGAATCTGCGCTTGCATCTCCGGAGTGCGCGCCGATTGCCCGGTCAGCAGCGCCGGTAAGCGCGTACACATATGTGGCACTGACAACAGTGTCGGAGTCATCTTCTGCCTGTCCCAGGATTGCACCGATAGTGGTTGTACCGGCCTCTTTACCGGTAACAGTACCAGTGCTGTAGCAGTTTGTAATATAAGGCCTGCTACCATTTGCTGCGGTAATTATTCCACAGATTCCGCCGACATCCGAATTGCCACTGACAGCACCTTTGTTGTAGCAATTTTCAATGCCAGTATATATTTGCTTACCGACAATTCCTCCCACATGATCTGACGTTTCAGCGTTTATTTCTCCTTCGTTTATGCAGTTACGGATAAGAGTATTACCAAAGCCAACTATGCCGCCAACATAGTACTTTGCATCAGAAACCGTAATTGGTCCCCGGTTTATGCATGAATCAATTACCGCCGCGCTGCCGGTCATTCCACAAATGCCTCCAGCATAGCCACTCGTTGCGTTTACCGTCACTTCGCTTATGCAATTTTTAACGGCACCATTGACCATATATGCAAAGCCTGCTTCGGTTGAACTTCCCCTTAGTGTAAGGTTTTCCACAACGCCATTTGTATCAATTTTCTGAAACAAAGCGTTTACTCCGCTCAAGCCGGAGATAGTCTTACCGTTTCCGTTTAAGGTTCCACTGAATGCATTCACAAAATATTTACCGACAGGCATCTCAACGTCCGCTTCCAGGGTAATCGTCTTTCCTTCAAAGGTTTTTCCGCCGTTTGCCAAGTCAAGTATTTTTTCCATTCCCTCCGTGCTGTCAAGGGTGACAATCTTTACAGCCTCATATTCTTCCTCTGTAAGCGAGGAAAGGGCTGTTGCTGAGACGGTTTTAGCGGGCACCTTCACATACACTGGTATCACGTGACTGTTGTCACTTCCCAGGATGCGTATTATGCCGGTTTCGCCAGCTTTTTCACTGCGTGCATTGTCTGCCAGGGTCAGAGTGATTACAGCTGTTCCTGCATCGACGGTACATATATCGTTGGCGGCGGTGGTATCGCAGGTAAATGTCAGCTCAGTTTTCAGCGGAATCTGTATCTTGTCGACACTCGGGCTGAAGATGAGGGGCTCTGTTTCGCTGCCGCTTCCGCTTACCGTTTGGTCGAAGGTGCTGCTGTCGCTGGCCGCACCCTTTATGTTGGAGACGTCTGTCATAAATAAAATCAAGTCTACATCGCCGTCGGAACATTTGACGACGGTGGCTCCTAAAGCATAGCTAGCTAAACTATACTTCCAGTCGTTTTCTTTCG
>JAILRG010000086.1 GCA_024698325.1 Treponema sp. | reverse complement strand
TGATAAAAGGCTTATCCACGCGGTGACTTTTTAAGTGCAGCTGCTCGGCAAATAATTCCTTGCCAACGCCACTTTCGCCTGTAATCAATACAGAAGAATTCGTTACGGCTATCTGCTCGATAATCCGCAGTAAATCCATCGCTGCCGGACTTTTTGCGACAAAGGAATGATACTGTGCGCCGTTTTCAATCCTTTCCTGAAGGACAGAAATCTTGTCCTGCGCAGAACGGTAATCGTCAGCATTTGAATACGCGATTGCCGCCTGATCTGAAAGGAGGGTCAGGACCTGCAAATCTGAATCATCGAAGCCCTGTGTACCAGCTTTATTGATTACCTCAATAACGCCGATGCACTTTCCCTTAACACGCATGGGAATGGCCGCCATGGTTCTGGTTACATAACCAGTCTTTTTCTGTACTGTATTATTAAAGCGTAAGTCTGAGGCAACATTATTTACGATGACAGGTTTGTTCGACTGAACGACCCATCCCGCAATACTGTTCATGTCAACAGGGATATTTTTTGCTTCCGCACCTTTAGGACCAAGTGCAACAACGAAACGAAGCATTGAGTCTTCCCTGTTGACGAGCAGCAGGGAAGATGATTCACAATCAACTAAACACATTGCGGCTTCCAGAATGTACACCAGCAATGCGTTTACGTCGGAATAACTGGAATTGATACGACTGTTTATATTGATGAGCGCCTGTAATTTGTCAAAGTTCAGAGGCTTAGATTTCATGACAAACACTCATCATAATAAACTAGTTTGCGTTTCTATCTTTCAGCATATCGCCCAGAGTGTATGCGCCTTCATCATCATTTGCTGAAGAAGTCATATACTGAGAAATCTCTTTGCGAACCTGAGCTTTTTTATATTCCTTTACAGAGAAAGCAACTTTTTCTTTTTCAACATTTACGTCTACAACGTATACGTTGATTTTGTCGCCAACCTTGTATTTTGCAACAGCTTCTTCAAACGGAACATCTTTGTCATCGCTTAAGTTTGCCTTATTTACGAGACCTTCAATGCCATCGGGAGCTTTTACGAATACACCAAAATCGGTGATTGAAGTGATTTCACCTTCAAGTGTTGAACCGGCTTTGTATTCCTGTGCAAATGCTTTCCACGGGTTGTCTGTCAGCTGTTTGATGCCTACGCGGATGCGGTGGCTTTCTGAATCAACGTCAAGTACGATTACGTCGAGTTCCTGATCTACAGCAAGCTCACTGCCCGGATGCTTTACTTTCTTTGTCCAGGAAATGTCTTCTGCGTGCAGGAAGCCGTCAATACCTTCCTCAAGCTGAATGAAAGCGCCAGTGTTGGTCAGCTTTACAACCTTGCCATGAACTTTTGTGTCAACCGGATAGGTATCAGCGATTGAATCCCACGGATTCTCGCTTGTCTGCTTTAAGCCGAGAGATACGCGTCCAGCCTGAATGTCATAGCCGAGAATCATGCACTGTACTTTGTCGCCGATTTTGACCATATCAGCAGGCTTGTTGATTTTCTTTGTCCAGCTGAACTCAGAAATATGTGCAAGACCTTCAATGCCTTCTTCCAGTTCAATAAATGCACCGAAATCAGTCAGCTTGGTAACAGTACCGTCAACGATGTCATTCACATGGTACTTCTCTTCGAAGTGTACCCACGGATCTTCGCTGAAGTGCTTCAGAGAAAGGTTGATTCTCTTGTCGTTCGGGTCAAGGCGGATAACCTTAAGTTCGATTTCCTGGCCTTTCTTTACGAAATCCTTCGGACGGGCAACGTGTCCCCAGCTCATATCGTTGATATGGAGCAGGCCGTCAAAACCGCCCAGATCGATAAAGGCGCCGAAACTGGTGAAGCTCTTTACAGTACCCTTTACGGTGTCACCAATCTGTGTTTCCGCAAAGAATTTCTCACGGCTTGTTTCAATGATTTCTTCAAGATACTTGCGGCGGTTAACTACAATGTTAACTTTATTATCAGAATAGAGGCGCTCAATGTAGAACTTAGCCTTAAGACCGATGAGTTTTGCTGAATTATCAACTTTCTGGCTGTCGCTCTGACTAATCGGCAGGAATGCGTGAATATCACCACCGAGGTTTACGTCAAAACCGCCCTTCACTTCTTTTTCGATTGTACCGTCGACAGCAATCTTTTCATCGAATGCCTTGCGCATATCCTTCATCAGCTGTTTTGCATCAGCCTTAGATTTTGAAATCTCCGGACCATTGCGACCGTCTTTACGCAAAAGAACAACGGTAACCACATCCCCAGCCTTCGGCAAATCGCCTGCGAACTCCGATACGGGGATTTTTCCTTCTGACTTGTAACCGATATCAACGAATACAAGCTCGTCTGTAACTGCAATAACAGTGCCGTCAACCAGCTGGCCATCTTCCAGTTCTTTCAGACCTTTTAATGAATCTTCAAATTGTGTCAGGAACTCGCCCTTGGAGTTCTGGGCTTCTTCCTTTTCCACTTCCATCTGTTCCATAGTAGACCCTTTAGTTTGAATTTTGGTTAGTATTTTCTCACAAACTTGTTCAATAGTCAAGGCTGAAGTATCGATATACACTGCGTCGGGCGCACGTTTTAATGCCCCTTCGGCTTTGTTGCGGTCAATTTCATCCCGCTTTACGATTGCAGCCTTTACTTCCTCAAGCGTCATATTGCTTACGCCCTGATCAAAGCGGCGCTGAGCCTGGACGTCAATTGACGCATCCAGGTAGAACTTGTATTCAGCATTCGGAAAGACAACCGTCGTCATGTCGCGGCCTTCGCAGATAATGCTTAACGACTTGGTAATCTCACGCATGCGGTCGTTCACCAGATGGCGGATGCCGACATTGCTGGACACCTGCGCAACGCGCTTACTTACAGCATCCTCATGCAGGCGATCTTCAACGTCGGTACCGTTCAGCACCAGACGTGAATTAACATACTCAAGCTGCTGCTTACGTGCAAAATCAAGAACAGCCTTCTCATCGGTAATGTCGATGTCAGTACCGTTCAGCGCAAGTGTAAGCGCACGGTAGAAACTTCCGCTGTTCAGGTAAGTAATGCCCAGTTTTTTTGCCACAAGCGAGGCAATCGTAGACTTTCCGGTACCCGCAGGTCCGTCAATCGCAATAATCATATAACAAACTCCTTTTTTATCTATTTTTACACAATGCAAGCAGATTTTTCACTTCCTGCGCGGAAAGCTCACGGAAACTTCCCTGCGCAAGGTTATCCAACTGGATACAGCCAATGCGTACACGCACCAGCGAACGGATAATAACACCTGCATTTTCAAACACGCGGCGAATCTCGCGGTTTTTGCCTTCGATAAGAACAACGCGCATTTCTCGCTCACCGGTAATTTCGGCACGCCGCGCCTTGTAAAACACGCCGTCTATGCGAACCCCGCGCTCAAAACGCTCTGCAACCGGATGCGGAAGAGGCGTTACAGTGCTTACAATGTATTCTTTTTCGATTTCGGCACTCGGATGAGAAAGACGGGCGGCAAAGTCACCGTCATTTGTAAAGAGGATGGCTCCCTCACTGTACATATCAAGGCGCCCGACATTATACAGGCGCTCAGAGTAGGTGCTTTTTAGTAAATCTACAGCAACATCCCGGCCTTTTTCATCAGACTGGCTGCATACATACCCGGCCGGCTTATTCAGAAGGA
Organism: Treponema sp.; assembly: GCA_024698325.1. Lineage (GTDB taxonomy): Bacteria > Spirochaetota > Spirochaetia > Treponematales > Treponemataceae > Treponema_D. The sequence continues at coordinate 4,051 of JAILRG010000086.1, read as the reverse complement.
TATACCGTTTTTTTTCTTCCAGAGTGACGGGCTTTCCGTCTACACAAACCCTGTCGCCCGGCTGCACTTTAGTGCCAAGCTCAGTTACGGTCGCGCCGTTTACAGTGACGCGCCCGTCTGTAATGATTTTCTCGCTTGCGCGGCGACTTGCAACTCCACAGTGAGCAAGGTAGGCCTGCAAACGAGTGCCCTGCTTTTCTGCAAGGCCCGTTTCAGTAATTTCAGACATCTGCATTATTTTACTGAAAAACAGATATAAAGGCAACGCACGCTAGAGCAAAGTGCTGGCAGCACGCCAGCACAAAGAGCTTCATAGCGCGGAAAGCCGTCCACAAGTGTTTTTCAGAACCTTACACTTTCATTCGTTCTTTATATTCCAGACACAGCATCGTAATGTCGTCAAACTGCGGGGCAGAGCAGACAAAGCGGTCGATGTCGGCCTTTACGCCGGAAAGCAGTTCCTTAGCGCTCACGCCGCCGATTTTGTTCAATGAGGCACCCAGCCGTTCGTCTCCGTAGAGCTGTTCATGTGCATCGGTTGCTTCGGTCACGCCGTCGGTGTACTGGAAGACCTTGTCGCCCGGCTCCAGCTGGAGCGTGACGGTGGTGTATTTCATGTTTTCCATGCCGGCAAGCACAAAGGCTTTCTTTATCTTGTGCTCCACATAGGTGCCGTTGTGGAAGATGTACGGCGGCTCATGCCCCGCGCTCACGCACTTAAACTCGCCGGTAACCAGGTCGAGTATGCCGAGAAATGCGGTGATAAAAAGCTCCTCGCCGTTTGATTCGCAGAGCAGGTTGTTCACTTTCTCAAACACTTCGGCGGGGTCGGCGCCCGGCACCGTGTGGTCTTTTATGAGCGTCTTACCGATGACCATAAAGAGCGCTGCCGGCACGCCCTTGCCCGAAACGTCGGCAACAACAATAGCCAGATGGCGCTCGTCCACCATAAAGAAATCATAAAAGTCGCCGCCGACTTCTTTTGCGGGCGTCATCGAGGCATAGATGTCTACTTCCTTGCGGTCGGGAAACGGCGGGAAGATTATCGGGAGCATCTCTGCCTGAATCTTGGTCGCAACATTCAGCTCAGCTCCGATGCGCTCTTTTTCTGCCGTCTCATGCAGCAGGTTTTTCATATAGCTTTTTAAGTCAGCAGCCATCGTAACAAGAGCTGCGGAAAGCGATTCCATCTCGTCGGCAGTATGAATGTCAGGATTTGCAAAATCGAGGGCAGCGGGGTCGGAACTACCGTGGCTCGACTCGACAAAAAGCTTGGCCGCATGCTGCAGTCGGGAAAGCGGATGCACAACGCGACGGTTCAACCAGACGGAAAGCGCAAAAATAAAGAGCGCAGAAAGAACGGCGCTTGCAAGCAGAATCACAAGCGGGAAGATTTGCAGCACGCGATCGATTTCAACCATGTAAATGTCCACACCCATCACGCCGAGCGCTTTTCCGGCTGAATCGCGCACGACAACTGATGCCGTGTATGTCCAGCCCCACTCGGTCTTGTTCGGATAATACCAGCATGCGCCAGGCTGACTCGTCCGGTAAAAATCCAGATATTGCCGCGCAACCTCTGCCGGATATTCGTTTCCGGTGAGTTTTCCAAGCGGAGTGACGCCATATATCTGATAATCTTCTTCGGTGTGTCCCGCAGTGATGTAGCGCATGTTGTCGGTAGCAGAATCGTTCAACGGCTCCACCATGTACAGCCAGGCAATCTTTGAAGAACGCTTTATGTGGTCAAGCCGGCTTCTGAGCGCTGTAAGAACAGATGCGTCCGCATCCTGCTTTTCGACTGCCGTGCGCACGGCATCCCAGTCAAAATCAGAAACGGCAAGATTCAGTATGGTGTCCTCGTATTTCTGATATTCCTTGATCATGCCCTGATAGTAGGTCTGGTAGCCGATAAGTCCCAGGCTCAGTGAAAGCAGCACGGTAAAAATAACGATTGCCGCAACAAGGCTCGTGCTAAGCTTTTTTTTCTTTGTTTCCATGCGAATCTCCTTGCATTCTTCTCTTTTGTTTTGCCAGATTGATTACAAAATGAACGGCGCACAACGTCACCAGCACGGCCGCAAAGGCAGTCGTCGTGGTAAAAAGCGAGCGCGACAGGAACACCAGGCCGATGACCGCAGGGCCGAAGGACTGGCCGATAAACTCGGTAAAGTTGTAGATGCCCATTGCGTCAGGCACGCCGAAGTCCTCGCACTCTTCCAGAAGCGAAAAATGCGCCTGCTGTACCGAGCGGCCAAAGCCGTTTGCAAGTCCCAGTATAAAAATCGCCGCGAGAAGTCCGGTAAAAGACGAAAGTGATGCATACACCACAACGGCTGCCGCGCTCAAAATGATTGCGGCATAGGGGCTGAACACGCCGGTGCGCTTTATGACCCATTTGGTAAGACTGTTTCCCAAATAAATGGCGAACATCGAATACAGCATCATAAGAACTGCGACCACCACTTCGCTCAAAGCATTCTGCTCCGAATAGAGCGGCAGATAGTAGTACACAAAGCTTCCCATCAGCGCAAACGGAGCCTGCACAAAGAGGATGTACGACCAGATGCGGCGGTGGCTCAGGAACGCGAAGATGCGCCGGGGCGTAAATGTTTCTTTGCTGCCAGCTTCAGCCTCAGGCGCGTTTTGCTTTGCGGCAATGCCCAGGCTCTTCCACAAAAGCACAAACAGGAAGGCTGCAACCAGCCACATGACCGACACAAGCGGGAAAATCAGGCGACGGCCGATGCTCAGGGCAAGCGCCGCGCCAAAGAGCATACCGAAATTGATGCCGGAGACCTGTGCCGCATTGTAGGCAGCATAGCCTGACGTGCGGTTCTTTGCTTCCGGTATCTGCGAGACCATCAGGTACATGGCGTTCGTCGAAAGCCCTACGCCGATGCCGTCAATCACAAGCGCAAAAAACAGCATGGGATAGCTGAACGGCAGTGCAAAGATAAGCAGATTGCTCAATGCAGAAAGCGCGGTGCCAAAAACGATGACGCGGCGCAGGCCCGCGCGGCGAATCAGCGACTCACAGAAGAGCGCCATAAGGCCGATGACAAAGAGGTTCACCGAAATCGGCAAGGCGGCAATAAACGTGCCGCAGTTTTCTCCGAGCGACTCAAGCGCGCCGCGCGTAATCACCATGGGCAAGAAGGTCGTCGTCATATTGTAGGCGGCAAAGAGCGCAAAGACCATCAGGCGGATGTAATAATGCGGGAACGATTTTTGCACGGCTTCTCCGCGCAAAGCGCGCTCTTCGGCTTCCATCTGCGCCTGTGACTTTGAAAGAATATACGAAAGCGCCTCGCCCATCGCAAGCCAGACAAAAATCAGCGTGATGACAATGCCCAAAAGCACGCGCTTTTTCATGCCGTTAATCTGCTCGGTCAGCATGAAGTTTTCCGTCAGCACGGCGACCACGCCGCATACCCGGCCTTCATCGCTAATCACGGGCACATACACATAGGTGTAGGAACCGGAATACTCATCCATACTTGAATACAGCGATTTTTTCGTCTCGTACACCTGCCGGATTTCTTCGGCAGAGCTTTCCGGAAGCGGGAAATACGTGCCGATTGCCTGATCCAGATAGGCGCACGCATACGCGCCGTGCACATCGTCATATTTTAAGATGTCGCAGTAGATATTCCGGTTTACGTCAAGCGTCGGGTCGATAACGCTTTCCATGCTTTGAATCATCTCGCGGTACGAGGGAGAAGCAAAATCGGCGGCACATTGTATGGACTCCACGGCAGCCGGGCGAACCATGTTTGCAACCGAATGCGCCATGTTCTCCATCTGCGCTAAAAGCTGTGCGCGCATCACCTTGGAAAACTCGTCGGTAAGCCGATAAGTAATCGTGCCTGTAACCGCAATGACAATAATCACGATGTAGAACGTAATACGCTGAATCACATGCATTTTGCGCTTAAAAAACGCCACCAGAAGCAGGATACACGCAAAAAAAGCACTCAGACAGAAGACAGCAAAGGCACAAATCAGCACCACCTGCCGGGTGCGCATAGTCTTGTTTTTAAGAGGATTC
>JAILRG010000012.1 GCA_024698325.1 Treponema sp. | reverse complement strand
ACGCGCCGCCCAGTCAAGAGCCACAGCCACAAAAGTTGAACAAAGCCCCACGCTAAGGCCTACCAGTCATATGACCTTTTTTAGCCCAGCTAGACCCGCTTCCAGTAACACTCAAAACAGCGGCTACTGCTGGATTGCAGCTGCTGTCCTCATCGGTACAATCATCGGTGCTATCTGGTCTAAGAAAGTTCAGATGACTGGTATGCCTGAGCTTGTTGCTTTGTTCAACGGTTTTGGTGGCTTGTCTTCACTGCTCGTTGCTTTGACACAGTACATCGCAGCTGCAAAGGGCGACTACTTTACCGCAGTCTCTCTGGGGCTGACTATCGCAATCGGTGCTGTTGCATTCACCGGTTCTCTGGTTGCGTGGGGCAAATTGAGCGGAAAAATGACTTTCAAGGGCTGGGTAATTCCTGCTAAGAACGCTTTGAACGGCGTTTTGTGCGTACTCGGCTTGGTTTCAATCATCGCTTACTCATTCTTCACAAAAGATAATCCATTCGGCTTTGCTGAAATCGAAAAATGCGGCGTAATCGCTTGTACGGCAATCTTCCTCCTTTTGGGCTTCACAATGGTAATCCCAATCGGCGGTGGTGATATGCCTGTAATCATCTCGTTCTTGAACGCCCTTTCTGGTTTGGCTGCTGCCTTCGCAGGTTTTGCAATCAACAACACTGTATTGGTCGTTTCTGGATGTCTCGTCGGTGCTTCTGGTTTGATTTTGACCTTGATTATGTGTAAGGCTATGAACCGCACATTCGGTTCTCTCCTTTTCAAGAGCTTCGGCGGTCAGAAGAAGAAGGGAGCTGCAGGCCCTGCAAAGGAGCCGAAGGCTATGTCTGTCGAGGACGCTTACATGATTCTGGAAGCGGCAAAGAACGTCGTCTTCGTTCCGGGCTACGGTATGGCTGTTGCTCAGGCTCAGCACGCAGTCAAAGAGCTCTGCGACAAGCTTGAGGCAAACGGTGCAGAAGTAAACTTTGCAATCCACCCGGTTGCAGGCCGCATGCCTGGTCATATGAATGTTCTGCTTGCAGAAGCTAATGTTCCGTACGAGCAGCTCAAAACTGCCGACGAGATGAACCCGCAGATGAGCAATGTTGACGTTGCAATCGTCATCGGTGCAAACGACGTTGTTAACCCCGATGCTATCAACGATGAGTCTTCACCACTCTACGGTATGCCAATCGTAAACGCTCACGAAGCACGCACAGTATTCGTATTGAAGCGTGGTAAGGGTACAGGCTTCTCTGGTGTTGAGAACCCGCTCTTTACGAACGACAATACGGTTATGATTTACGGAGACGCTAAGGCTACGGTCTCGGCGCTTGTAAGTGAGTTTAATGATCAGTAAAGTTTGACACAGATGTACGCAGATGCACACAGATAGGGCACAGATGTGTTTTGTTGCTGTGTATCTTGTGATGGACGCCAGTTCTAGGAGTGGCACTGTTTTGTGGTGCTGCTCCCTGGAACTGGCGTTTTTTTTGCTGCTGTTGACAAGTCTTGCGGGACATTTTACATTACAAAAATGAGCGATAGCAGAAAGCGGAAAATTTTGTGTATTGGGAATGTTTCTGTTGATATTAAAGCGTACAGTGTAGAGGAAGACACCTGCGAGGCGTATCGTGATGGTACGATTGATTTGGTGCCAGGCGGTGTTGCCAGAGGCATGGCGATGAATCTGCGTCATCTGGGCCTTGATTCTTACATTTACTCTACGGTCGGTGATGATATTTTTGGTGACTATCTGCGGCACGGGCTAGAGGCAGAAGGGGTGAATACAGCGCTTCTTCGGAGTGTACAAGGGGAGTCCACTTCGCTTTTTTCGGTAATGGCGAGTGCGGGTAGCCGGGCTTCCTGCATTTATTCTACCAAGGTGCTCCGCAATATTGATTTTACAGATGACGTCATTGCGTTTATCGAAAAGGAGCAGATTGTAAGCCTTGCGCTTGATTCAAATATTTCTCCGGAAACGTTTGAGAAAATCTATGCGTATAAGAAAACGCATCCGGAGCTGTTTGTCTTTCAGAATGCTACGTCTCCTGACCTTGCCTGCCGTACGCAGCCGTATGTGCAGCTAATCGATTTGTTTGCCTGCAATGAGTTTGAGGCTGCCGCAATTCTGCATGAAGAGCCGCTTATGGATATTACTACCGTCGATAAGTTCCGCTCGCTCGGGTATGGGGATTTTATCGTGACATTCGGTGACCGCGGCGTGCTTGTTGCGGTGGGAAAGGACACGTATATTGAGCCTCCGTATGCGCCCGTCCGGGTTGTAGACACGATTGGTGCAGGGGATGCTTTTGCTTCCGGCTTCCTCATGGGCTTTCTGGAGCATGAGCCGGTAAAAAGCTGCATTCGCTACGGGCTTGTCTGTGCTAATGAAACGCTTTTAACCCGCGGAACGGTATGCGAACGGCTTTCCCGAGACTTTGTCTTGCGCTTTCAAGGTAAAAGAAACTGAAGTATAGCGTAAAAAAACTGATTTTCGGTGTGTTTTGTTGCGATTCTGTTACGCTTGCTGTGGTACACTCAGGCTAAAAGGGGCAGTTCTTGCGCTTGTGTGTTCTGCTTTTTCTGTGTACTACAGCAAGTGCATAGACTGTTTCCTTTATTCTTATGACAAAAGAAAGAAGCTGCTATTGACGTATTTTCTTACTTCTGCTATAAATACATCGTACATTTTAATTACTTTAGAATGGACTCGTTCAAACGGGTCTTTTTTTATATCCAGGTAAAGAAGGCGCATGGAGTATATTTCTTTAGATTCTTTTCCGCATTATGCGGAGTGTGAAAAATTGGTTTCCGGAATGGGCTATCATCTGGTTGAGTTAAAAATCAGTCCCCAGCACGGTACAACGCATATCCTTGCTACAATTACCAGCAGTGATCCGCTTGCTGTTATCGGTGTAAATGACTGCTCAAGAGTTCATCATGCATTACTTCCCCGGCTTGAGGAATTGCTGGGTACGGATGATACGTATATGGAGCTGATGTCTCCAGGCATGGAACGCAATATTCGTAATGCAGCTGAATTTCCCCTGTTTATTGGAAAGGAACTTCGGGTTTGGGATAAGACAGTGACAGATTGGGTTGGCGGCAAGCTTGTTGCAGCTGATACTCAGTCTTTGACGTTGGAAATTACGCGGCAGGACGGCGAGAATGCCGGAACTGCTTCTGCTGAGCAGAAACAAATCGCGTATGCAGATATAGCGAAAGCAAAATTTATTCATTTGTAAGGGAGGCTTGATATGTCAGAAATGGCAGAGGCAATCCGTGAACTTATCCAGGAAAAGGGAGTCTCGGAAGAGTCAGTCAGGCAGACTATTGAAAGCGCAATCAAGGCCGCATATAAGCGCACGTTCGGTAAAATGGCAGAGAACTGCATCGTAAAGTTTGCCGATGATATGTCGGATGTCATGGTGTATTCACGCAAGACAATTGTTGACGGCGTGTATGACCCGGTTGTAGAAATCGAACTGGAAGAAGCGCTTAAGCTGAGCTCCGAGTGCGAAATCGGCGATGAAATTGACATTCAGATTGACCCGCATAATTTTGAGCGTTCTGCAGTTTCTACTGGTAAGCAGGCTGCACATCAGGGCTTGAGCGAAAGCTTTAAGGATAACCTGTACAACGAATACAAGGATAAGCAGGGCGAAATCATCATCGGTTACTATCAGCGTGAGCACAACGGCAATATTTACGTTGACCTGGGTAAGGTTGAAGGCGTACTGCCGGTAAAATATCAGAGCCCGCGTGAGCGCTATGAGAAAAATGACCGCATTAAGGCGCTCATTAAAGAGATTAAACGTACTGCAAGCGGCCTGCAGCTGGTGCTGAGCCGCGCAGATCCTGATTTTGTACGTGCTATCGTGGAACTTGAGGTTCCCGAAATCTACGACAAAACGGTTGAGATTCATAAGATTTCACGTGAGGCCGGTTACCGCACAAAGATTGCCGTTTTCTCTAACAAGGAAGACGTTGATCCGGTTGGCGCATGTGTCGGTTTGAAGGGCGTTCGTATTCAGAACGTAATCCGTGAACTTGAAGGCGAGAAAATCGACATCTTGAAGTATGATTCAGATCCGACCGTGTTCATTAAGAATGCGCTTTCTCCGGCTGAAGTTTCAAAGGTTATCATCCGGGATGCAGATAAAAAGACAGCTCTGGCTATCGTTCCCGAGGATCAGTTCTCTCTGGCAATCGGTAAGCAGGGGCAGAATGTCCGTCTTGCAAACCGTTTGTGCGACTGGAGCATAGATGTTAAGACTGAAGATCAGGTATCTGAGGCTGACTTGACCGAGACAAGCTCTCGTAAGGCTGCAGAAAATCTGTTTAACAATGCGTCTGAGACAGAGAGCGTTTCTAGCGAAGACTACGAAGAGATTTCTACTGTCAGCGAGCTTCCTGGCGTTGATGCCCGTGTGGCAGCTGTCCTTAAGGAAGCTGGTTTTGATGACATCGAAAAGTTCGTGAGCGCCTATGATGATGGTTCTGTTAAGAACGTAGAAGGCGTAACGGAAGAGGAACTTGACGCAGTGAATAAAATCATTCACAGCGTTGTTGAATTTGTTGATGAAGAGGAGCCTGCTGCTGAAGAAGCTGCCGGTTCTGATGCCGAGGAAGAGCAGGTGGAAGAATACCGCTGCCCTGAATGCGGTGCAATTATTACCCTTGATATGACACAGTGTCCGAAGTGTGGTGTCGAGTTTGAATTTACAGAGGACGAGGAATAACAGACAGGTATGGCAGAAGAAGCAGAGAAAAAGCCCGGATTCGTATTGAATAAGAAAAAAGCAGACGCTCCGGCGGCGCAGCAGCCGCAGGAGAAGAAGCGGGTTGTCGTCGTAAGGAAAAAGAATCCTTCACAGGATACAAAACCTTCTCAAGAAAATGCAGCAGGCGCTCACGAGAATAAAGTGCGCCCTGTCGTAAAGCACCCGGCGCCGAAACCTCAATCTGCTTCAACTGCACCGTCTGCTGAACGTCCTCAGACTGCCCAGGGACAGCAGAGCCGTCCGCGTCAGAATGTTCCGTTTGAGTTGAATTCGGCGCGTCCTAACGTAAAGGCCGGTAACCTTTCTGGCGGCTCTCGCTATGGAAACCGCAGTGGTGGTTACGGTAACGGCGGCTATGGGAACCGTTCAGGCGGTTACGGAAACAATGGACAGCGCCGTGAAGGTGGCTTTACTGGTGCGCAGGCACGCGAAAGCTATCAGAACCGCGAGCGCGACGGAAATAACGGCGGTTACGGAAATCGTCAGGGCGGGTATGGAAACCGTCAGGGCGGCTACAATAACGGCGGCTATGGAAATCGTCCTCAGGGTGCTGGCGGCTTTAACCGCGGCCCGAATGCTGGCGGCAAACCCGGCTTTGGAGGCGCAAATCGTCAGGGCGGAACTGGCTTTAACCGCGGTCCTGGTATGGGAGGCGGACGCCCCGGATTTGGTGGCCCGCGTTCAGGCTTTGGCGGCGGTGCTGCCAGCGCAATTCCCGCACCGACAAGTGCCGGCAAGAAGCAGTTTAAGGGTAAAAAACAGGTTTATACCCGCAAGGATAAAGAAGAACTCTTTGATGAGGAAGAACTGTACAAGAAGAAGCAGCTTACGCCGGCTTCCGTTGTTCCTAAGTCAATCGATATTATGGAGACAATCTCTGTCTCTGACCTTGCCCGCAAGATGAACTTAAAGGCAAGTGAAATTATTGCAAAGCTTATGTCGCTCGGCATGATGGTTACCATTAACCAGTCTATCGACAGCGATACGGCAACACTGCTTGCTTCTGAATACGGCTGTGAGGTTCACCTTGTCAGCCTGTATGATGAAACAGTTATTGAAAGCGACACTGTATCTGACGAAGACCTTGAATTCCGTCCGCCGATTGTCACCGTTATGGGCCATGTTGACCACGGTAAGACAAAGACATTGGACGCAATCCGCAAGACAAACGTTGCAGCTGGAGAAGCTGGCGGCATTACGCAGAAAATCGGTGCATACCAGGTTAAGACAGAGAAGGGCGTAATCACCTTCCTCGATACTCCGGGTCACGAAGCATTTACGATGATGCGCGCCCGCGGTGCCCAGATTACCGATATTGTTGTTCTGGTTGTCGCAGCTGATGACGGCGTTATGCCTCAGACCCTTGAAGCTCTTAGCCACGCAAAAGATGCAAAGGTTCCGATTATTGTTGCTGTCAACAAAATTGATAAGCCGGAAGCTAATCCTGACCGCGTCATGACGCAGCTTTCTGAGCAGGGACTGACCCCGGAAGAGTGGGGTGGCGATACTCAGTATGTAAAAATCAGCGCTAAGCAGGGAATCGGCATCGACGACCTTCTGGACGCAATCCTTCTGCAGGCAGAAGTTCTTGAGCTTAAAGCTCCGGTGAATACCCGTGCTGAAGGCAAAATCATTGAAAGCCGCATAGATCAGGGACGCGGTGTCGTGTCTTCTGTCATCGTGCAGCGCGGTTCTCTGAAAGTCGGAGACCCCTTTGTTGCCGGTATTTACTCTGGCCGCGTCCGCGCCATGTTCAATGACCGCGGCGAAAAGGTAACTGAAGCGCTTCCGAGTATGCCGGTTGAGGTGCTCGGTATGGAAGAAATGCCGAACGCAGGCGATCCTTTCCAGGTTACTGAAAGTGAGAAAGATGCACGTCAGATTTCTACCAAACGCCAGGAACTTAAGCGCTACGAAGCTGCTAAGGCTGTCAAGAAAATCAATCTTGAAAACTTCCAGGCGGAAGTTGAAAACCGCGAAATCAAAGAACTTAAGGTTGTCATCAAGGCTGATTTGCAGGGTTCTGCAGAAGCTCTTAAAAGCTCTCTCGAAAAGCTTTCTACGAAAGAGATTCGTCTGGCAGTTATTCATTCTTCTGCCGGTGCCATCAACGAAAGCGACGTTCTGCTTGCAGCTGCTGACGACAATGCAATTCTTATCGGCTTTAACGTACGTCCGACGCCCAAGGCAAAGGCGCTTGCTGATCAGGAAAACGTGGAAATCCGCAAATACAATATCATCTACAAGTGTGTCGAAGAGATTACGCTTGCAATGGAAGGTATGTTGCGCCCGGATACCAAAGAAGAAGTTACGGGTACTATCGAAGTACGCGACACATTCAAGGTGCCCAAAGTCGGCCTTATCGCCGGTTGTTATGTTACCGATGGTGTGGTTAAGAGAACGAGCAGCGTGAACCTTATCCGCGACGGTATCGTTAAGTTTACCGGTAAGATTTCTTCACTCAAGCGCTTTAAGGACGATGCAAAAGAAGTCCGCGAGGGCTTTGAATGTGGTATCGGTCTTGAAAACTGGCAGGATATTCAGGTTGGTGATATTCTCGAAGCGTTCGAATTCGTTGAGGTTGCCCGCAAACTCGGTGATAAGCTTGTTGATGAAAAAGCTGAAGCTGAAAAACAGGCTGCAGAACGCGCTGCTGCTGCAAAAGCGGAAGCAGATGCAAAAGCCGCTGCAATTGCTGCCCAGGAAGCCGCTGAGAAAGCTGCTGGTAAGGCCGCAAAAGCTGCTAAGGCTGCGCAGGAGGGTGCTAACTAATGGGTTCTTTCCGTTTAGTACGTTTAGGCGAACAGCTGCGCGAAGAAATCTCAAAAATGATTCTCAAGCAGCAGATTAAAGATCCGCGCGTTTCCACCTTTTTGAACATCAACCGGGTGGAAGTTGCCGGAGACTTAGGCTATGCAAAAGTGTATGTTTCAAGTTTTCTGCCGGAAGCACAGATTGTAAAAGGTGTTGAGGGTTTGAACAGCGCTGCTGGCTTTATTCAGTCGTCTATCGCAAAAAAACTTCGCATTTACCAGTTTCCGAAGCTGACTTTTATCGCTGATTCCAGCTTAAAAGAAGGCTTTGAGATGGTGCACAAGCTTACGCAGCTTGAAGCGGAGGAAGATGCGCTCCGTGCAGAACAGGAATAATGCAGTTTCGGGCGTTATGCTTTTTGCAAAACAGCCCGGAAGGACAAGTTTTTCATCTCTTTCTACGATAAAAAAAGCGCTGGGAACGGGCAAGGTCGGACATACCGGCACGCTCGATTCCTTTGCCGACGGGCTTTTAGTTGTGCTCGTCGGAAGCCTTACGCGCCTGGTTCCCCATATCACAGGTTTTGATAAAACATATCTCGCCCTCGTTGAGTTTGGAAGCGAGACTGATACGCTCGATCCGACCGGCGAAGTGATTAAGACGGCGCCTGTCCCGACGGAAGCGCAGGTTCGTGCCGTGCTACCGCAGTTTACTGGAGATATCATGCAGGTGCCGCCTGCATTTAGCGCGCTGCACGTGGACGGAGAGCGCGCTAGCGACATGATGCGAAGCGGTAAGCATGTTGAGCTTCCCGCCCGCCCGATTCATATCTATAATCTGTCTCTGCTTGATTTTGAAGATAAGTATGCGCTTTTAGAAGTGCGCTGTTCAAAGGGTACCTACATACGTGCTCTAGCACGCGATATAGCCGCTGCTTGTGGTTCATGCGCACACCTGAAGGCGCTTCGGCGTACTACCGTAGGTCCGTTTTCCCTAAAAGACGCTGCCGGAAGCGGCCTGCTTGAAACCTTTACGATAGGGGCCGTTTCTTCCAGTACGTCTCCTGACAGCCCAGCTCCTTCAGCAGAGGCTTGCGACGCGCTCCCTGTAAAATGCGCTGAGCCTGACTTTGAGGAGGTGCGTTCTGCGTTACAGCCAATGACGCCCGCCTTAGCCGAATACTGTGGCTTTGAAGCTGTCATGCTTTCAGAGGAAGGTGTGCAGGCGTTTGCAAACGGCCGGCCGCTAAAAAAAGCATACTTTTACCGGCAGCTGCCATCCGCCTCCGCTTGCAGCGCAGATACCCAGCTTGCCGTGTTCTCTCGAGCCGGCCTTTTTCTGGGCGTTGTAGATGCGAAAGGCCCGCAGTTCCGCTATGGTTTTGTCATTCCTCATAAACCTGCATTTTCCGTCTACAGCTGGGAGCAGATTACCAGCGGCCGCTTTAATGCACTCTGGAAAGAGCAGGGCACGGCACTCACTATCGGAAGCTTTGACGGCCCGCACTTTGGCCATGAAAGCCTTTTTGCTACCGTCTCGTCGCAGTCTCATCTTATTCCGGGCGTCATCACCTTTACGCGAAGCCTGCGCGGCCTGAAAGACCCGAAATGCTATGCCGGCGATGTGGCATCTCTTTCTGAGCGCCTTGCTTTTTTTGAGGAAAAAGGCTTTGCCTTTGCCGTTGTGATTGATTTTTCTTCTGATTTTGCACATTTAAGCGGCCAGGAGTTTATCGCTGTGCTGGAAAAACAGTGCGGCATGCGTTTTTTATCTGAGGGAAACGACTTCCACTTTGGCTATAAGGGTGCTACAGATGTTTCTGCGCTTATGGAGATGAGTAAGACTCATGGATTTGATTTTGCTGCCATCGCACCGGTGCAGTACGACGGCGAGAAGATAAGCTCCAGCCGTATACGCGAGGCTCTTCTTGACGGCCGCACTGATGCGGCTTCTGCCATGCTGAATCATCCTTTCGTGCTCGATACCGCGGGGTATGTCTGGGCGCGTGAGAAAGACGGCTCGGTGAGTGCAGTTGCGGGTAAAAAGCAGCTGCTTCCAAAAGAAGGTGCCTACAGCGTCCGGGTTCACCTTGCTGGCGGTGCGGAGGCGGAATCTTCCCTGAAAGCTGACTGTCCGGTCTGTCGCGAAAAAGAAGCGCGTTGCGTAATAAAAAACGGCATGCTGAGTATATTCGCGGATGCAGGTTCTCTTAGCGGCATTATTACGGCGGTAAGCTTTGTGTAAGCGGGTGTCCGGCTGTGCCGGTATGCGGGTAGGGAACGCTCTCTGTAAGCGGCTTTAAGCGCAGGCTTTTAAAACCTGTTCGCTTTGGGCAGGCTATACCTGTGCGGCGCAATTGACTTTTTTTGTGCATTCACTACAATAACAGTACTACAGTTTTATACTGTCTGGTCGCGGTGAAAAGACCACGCCAGCACAAACCCTTGTTTGTGTTCATGTGTTCTGACAGCTAAAAAAATCGGTTCCGGGGGTGTCCTGCCGCTGGTCGCCGACGGTTCGCTACGAGGTAACACAAGGGCAGTCCGATTAAGGCAATTCAGGGGAAAATTATATATTAAGGAGTAAGTAATGGCACTTACAAAAGAACAGTCAGCTGCAGTAGTCAGCAAATTCGGTGCAAATGATTCAGACACCGGCAACACCAAAGTTCAGGTCGCTCTTCTGACCGAACGTATCAAACAGCTTACCGTACATTGTACGAACTTCCCGAAGGACACGAGCGCTTCTCGCGGCCTTCTGAAAATCATCGGTCAGCGCAGAAAGCTTCTGAAGTACCTGCAGCGCCGCGATCTCGAACTGTACCGCTCACTCATTAAAGAGCTTGGCTTGCGCAAATAAAGCCGGAGCGTGTAATGGCAATTGAAAGAGTAACCTATAAAATCGGAAACGAAGAACTGGTGCTCGAAACGGGCAAAATCGGTAAACAGGCAAATGGTTGTGTATATGCTCAGTTTGCCGGTTCTGCCATCGTAGCGACAGTCTGCTGTGCCTCCGAAGTAAAGGAAGGCCTGGACTTTGTTCCCGTCACCGTTGAGTACAACGAAAAATACTACGCTGCCGGTAAAATCCCCGGTGGCTTTATCAAACGCGAAGGCCGTCCGAAGGACAAGGAAATCTTGGTTTCCCGCCTTATTGACCGCCCTATGCGCCCGCTTTTTGAGCCGTCTTTCGGCCGCGAAATCCAGATTGTTCCGACATGCGTTTCTTCTGACGGTGTAAACCCGCCGGATATTCTTGCTGTTATCGCAGCAAGTGCTGCTGTCAGCATCAGTGACATTCCGTTCCACGGACCTGTCGCAGCTTGCCGTGTTGCATATCTGAACGGCGAGTACATCATCAACCCGACATTCAAGCAGATTGATGAAGCAGACCTGGAAATCGTTGTCGCCGGTACTGCTGACGGCTTTACGATGGTTGAAGGTGGCGCAAACGAGGCGACTGAGGAAGTCATGCTCGGCGCTCTGGAAAAGGCACAGGGCTTTATCACCGACATGTGCCACCTGCAGGAAGAACTGGTAAAGAAAGCCGGAAAAGAAAAACTTCCGCTCGCTCCGCTTAACGTAGAGCTTGAAAACAAGGATGCGCTCATTGCAGAGGCAACCCCGCTCCTTGAAAAGGCTTGTTTCCAGGACGGCAAGATGAACCGTGGCAAGGCTATCAGCGCTGTTAAAAAGCAGCTGGTGGAAGCTCATGCCGAGCAGTTCGCTGACGAAATCCAGAAAAAGCTTTTCGATCAGTGCTTCGATGACATTCAGTACAACCTGCTCAGAAAGAGCATTCTGGATAAAGGCGTTCGTATCGACGGTCGCAAGACTGACGAGATTCGCCCGATTACCTGTGAAGTGAATGTTCTGCCCCGTCCTCACGGAAGCGCACTGTTCACCCGTGGTGAAACACAGTCTCTGGCTGTTACCACACTGGGCACCGTTATGGACGCTCAGGTATACGATGATATCGACGGTGAACGTACGGAAAACTTCATCCTGCATTACAACTTCCCGCCGTACTCTGTTGGTGAAACCGGTCGTCTGACGACAGGTCGCCGCGAAATCGGTCACGGAAACCTCGCACGCCGTTCACTGGCTCCGATGATTCCGTCTGTTGCTGAATTCCCGTACACAGTACGCGTTGTTTCAGAAATCATGGAATCAAACGGCTCTTCTTCACAGGCTTCAACCTGTGGCGGATGTCTCTCCCTTCTGGCAGCAGGCGTTCCGATGAAGAAGATGGTCGCCGGTATTGCTATGGGCTTGATTACCGAGCCGGAAGGTGACAACCCGTACGGCCGCTATCAGATTCTGTCTGATATTCTGGGCGAAGAAGACCACCTTGGCGACATGGACTTTAAGGTCGCTGGTACCAAGGACGGTATTACCGGTTTCCAGATGGATATCAAGATTGCAGGCGTTACAACTGAAATCATGAAGAAGGCGCTTGCTCAGGCTAAGGAAGGCCGCCTGCACATTCTTTCAATCATGGAGAAGTGCATCGATAAGCCGCAGCCGATCAGCCCGTTTGCACCGAAGATTCTTTCAATGAAGATTGACACCGACAAAATCGGTGCACTCATTGGACCTGGTGGAAAGACAATTAAGGCACTGTGCGCACAGTATGGTGTTAAGATTGACACCGCTGAAGACGGCACTGTTTCTATCTACGGCTCAACCGGAAAGGCAGCCGAGGAAGCAAAGGCCGCTGTGCATGCAATCGTAGACGATCCTGAGGTCGGAACGATTTACAACGGCACCGTAAAGCGCATTATGGAATTCGGCGCATTCGTCGAAATCCTGCCGGGAAAAGAGGGCTTGTGCCATATTTCCAAGCTTTCACGCGCCCGTGTCGAGAAAGTGACCGACGTGCTCAAGGAAGGTCAGCAGATTCCTGTCAAGTTGCTTGAAGTTGACAAGATGGGGCGCCTGAACCTGAGCTACATCGACGCTATCGAAGAGCAGGCGAAGAAAAACTAACATCACTGTTGTTGGTTTCTTCAGACGGCAGATAGCTGCCGTCCTGCTTTTTGACGCCATTAATGGGGTATTTTTAATGAAAAGCTGCACGTAACCGTGCGGCTTTTTTATGCAGAAAGTGCGTAGTTTTGCGCGCTTTCTCTTGTCCTTTCCGTATGGGGTGATTTGCTAGGCCCCCTGTTTTTTTAGTATACTTATCCGCATGAGACAGTTTCTTTTATTTTCAGGTCTGCTTTTTTGCCTGCTGAGCGTTTCCTGCTCAACTGAAAGCGGCCTTTCTTCCCAGACAGGCTCGGTAAGCGTTTCGTATGCTGATTATGG
>JAILRG010000077.1 GCA_024698325.1 Treponema sp. | reverse complement strand
TATATGCATGACTTGTGCGCCGTGGCGTAGGGGCTAGGCGACGAAAACGCGACCTGGGTCGTGCAACGACACGCGGAGCGTTTATCGGCGCTATGCCCCGAGAGCCACGGCATGGCAGTCTTTATGCATGTATACCAATGGAATAATGTAATGGAAACAGACACACCGCTTTTGCGCCTCAAAGGCGTAACAAAAGACTTTGCAGGTACCGTTGTCCTGGAGGACGTTTCTTTTGACCTGCATAAAGGCGAAATTTTAGGTTTGGTCGGCGAAAACGGCGCCGGTAAAACCACACTGATGAGCATTTTGTTTGGTATGCCGGTAATTGCTGCAACAGGCGGTTACGGCGGCTCAATCCAGCTTGATGGAAAAGAAGTTCACTTTACAAGCCCCTTTGATGCAATCGATGCCGGAATTGGCATGGTGCATCAGGAATTTTCACTGATACCGGGCTTTACGACAACAGAAAATATCATGCTCAACCGGGAGATTTCAAAAAACAATCCCATGGTTGACCTTTTCGGCGAGCGCATGAGTGTACTCGACCGCTTATCAATGAAAAAACGAGCCGAAGACGCTATTTCGCGCCTTGGTGTTGAAATAAATCCGGACATGAAAGTGTCTGAAATGCCTGTCGGTCACAAGCAGTTTACGGAAATCGCACGCGAGATAGATCGTGATAACGTGCGGCTGCTGGTATTTGACGAGCCGACAGCAGTTCTTACCGAAACTGAGGCAAGCATCCTCTTAAAGGCAATTAAGGAGCTTGCTGCCAGCGGCATTGCCGTCATCTTCATCTCGCATCGCCTGCATGAGGTTATGGGAATTTGTGACCGTGTCGTGACGTTGCGCGACGGTAAGACGATTCGCGACGTGCCTGTGTCGGAGACTAACGTTTCTGACATTGCTGCAAGCATGGTTGGCCGCACGGTGACGCAGGAGCATCTTAAGAAGCAGGTTGAGCTTAATGCAAACGAAACAGAAGTGCTTCCGGAAGACTATGTGCTTGACGTGCAGCACCTGTGGGTAGACATGCCGGGCGAGCTTGTCCGCGACGTAAGCTTTAAGGTGCGCAAAGGCGAGATTTTCGGTATAGGCGGTCTTGCCGGGCAGGGAAAACTTGGTATTCCAAACGGCATTATGGGCCTCTATCCGGCTGGCGGTACAGTTGTCTTTGACGGAAAAGAGCTTGATATTACCGATGCCGCAAGCGTGCTTAAGGAAGGGCTTGCATTCGTGTCCGAAGACCGCCGTGGCGTGGGGCTCTTGCTTGACGAAAGCCTCGACTGGAATATCTGCTTCAGCGCAATGCAGGTAAAAGGCGAATACTTAAAGCCGTATTTTGGCGGCCTTATTAAGCTGCGTGATGAAAAGGCAATGCGTAAAAACGCCGACAGCTACATCGACTTGCTAGAGATAAAATGTACCAGTGCAAAGCAGAAGGCAAAGGAGCTTTCCGGCGGAAACCAGCAGAAGGTCTGCCTTGCAAAGGCATTCAGCCTGAATCCGGATTTGCTTTTCGTAAGCGAGCCTACCCGCGGCATTGATATTGGTGCAAAGGCTGTCGTTATGGATACGCTGTACAATCTTAACCGTGCTAAAAAGACAACAATCGTGATGGTTTCCAGTGAACTTGAAGAGCTAAGAAGCGTGTGCGACCGGGTTGCCATTGTCTCGGATGGAAAAATTGCCGGTATCCTGCATCCGCGCGAGGAGCCTGCAAAGTTTGCCATGCTTATGTCAGGTATTTCTGCTGATGGCGCTGGCAGTGCAGAAGGTGCAAGCCCGGCTTCCGGCAAGACTGACAACGTAAGCAAGGCTTCCGGCAAGGCCGACGCAATTACCGGGGAGGAAGCCGTATGACTTTATTGAATGAAACAACGCGCGAAAAGTGCCGCGAAGCGCTGCGCGAGTTCGGGCTTCCGCGCCTGATTATCGCAGGCTTCCTTGTCGTGCTCTTTATCGCAGCTCCGTTTGTCGGCGTTTCCATGCCGGCAACCCTTAAAGACATTTCTGCACGCTTCGGTCAGAACGAGCTTTTAACGCTTGCGATGGTGCCGATGATTCTTTCCGGCGCAGGCCTTAACTTTGGCCTTTCACTTGGTGTTATCAGCGGTCTTTTAGGCTCGACGCTTGCCATGCAGGCTGGCCTTACCGGCTGGGCAGGCATGTTCGGTGCAATCGCGCTTTCCATTCCGTTCGGAATCCTCTTCGGCTGGCTCTACAGCCTGCTTTTGAACCGTGTCCGTGGTGAGGAAATGACGATTGCGCTCTATGTCGGCTTTGCTGCCGTTATGTTCATGTCAATCATGTGGCTGATTCTGCCGTATACGAGCGTCAACATGGTCTGGGGCTACGAAGGCAAGGGCCTGCGCACCACGATTACACTTGACGGCTTCTGGAACAAGCAGCTTTCAAACTTTTTGATGATTAAGGCGGGCGACTTTGAGTTCCCCACCGGCATGATTCTCTTCTGCGCGCTGATGAGCTTCTTTATGTGGCTTTTTATGAGGAGCAAGACAGGAACCGCGATCACGGCAGTCGGTTCAAACCCCGACTATGCCCGTTCAAGCGGCATCAACATCAACCGCATGCGCACAATCAGCATCATCGTCTCTACCGTGACCGGCGCTCTGGGCATTTTGATGTACCAGCAGAGCTACGGCTTTATCCAGCTCTATCAGGCGCCGCTCTACATGGCATTCCCGGCTGTTGCCGCAGTCCTTATCGGCGGCGCTTCAATCAACAAAGTGTCGATTGCAAATGTAGTAATCGGAACGATTTTGTTCCAGGGCATCCTTACGCTCACGCCGTCAGTAATTAACAGCGTGCTTCAGACCGACATGTCTGAGGTTATCCGCATCGTGCTTTCTAATGGCATGATTTTGTACGCGCTTACACGCAAAACGGGGGCAACAAGATGATTTTTCTGAATAAAAAGACAGGCGCCGCGCCGACAGCTTCCAGACGGCCCTTAAAAAGCTTCCTTGCTGACTATCTGGTGGCGGAGCTCTTCCTTGCCCTGACCATCGTGTCAATTCCGCTGTCGCAGTATTCGGGACAGTTTATCCTGCAGGAAATTCTGAACCGCATTGCACGCAACGCCTTTCTGGTCTTCTCGCTCGTCCTTCCGATTATGGCCGGCATGGGAATCAACTTCGGCATGGTCTTGGGCGCAATGGCAGGCCAGATTGGTCTGATTTTTGCGATGGATTGGGGCATCAGTGGCTTGCAGGGCTTGATTTTTGCATCCCTCGTGGGCTTACCGCTTTCTGTGCTTTTGGGCTGGATTGCAGGCAGTATTCTGAATAAGGCACGTGGCCGTGAAATGGTCACCAGCTACATCATCGGCTTTTTCTTCAACGGCATCTACCAGTTTGTGGTGCTCTACCTTTTCGGCTCACTCGTTCCGCTGCACAACAAGGCTATCGCGCTTTCCCGCGGGTACGGTGTGCGCAACACATTGAACCTTGACCCAGTACGTCAGGCTCTGGACAATCTGCTGATGGTGCGCATCTCCGGCCTTAACGTGCCGCTTTCAAGCTATCTGGTGGTCATCCTGCTCTGCGTGATTATCATCTGGTTTAAAAAGACCAAGCTCGGTCAGGACATGCGCGCCGTCGGACAGAATCAGGCTGTTTCCAACGCCGCCGGTATTCCCGTTGAGCGCACGCGCATCATTTCGATTGTGATTTCAACCGCCTTTGCCTGTATCGGACAGATTATCTTCTTGCAGAACATGGGCAACATGCAGACCTACAATGCCCACGACCAGACCGGTTTCTTTGCCGCGGCTGCAATCTTGGTAGGCGGTGCGTCTGCAAGCAAGGCAAGCATCACAAACTGCTTTGCGGGCGTTGTGCTCTTGCACCTGATGTACA
>JAILRG010000022.1 GCA_024698325.1 Treponema sp. | reverse complement strand
TGGAGTAATTTCAATATTCCAGGGGAAAAGTTTTTCCCAGTCATTTTCAGTTTCAGCATAAGGACAGCCTTTTTTTGACTAAAGCGGGATTCTCAAGGGCAGAGCCCTTGAGCCGTGCTGGAAGATTGAGGGGGCTTGGGGGTAGAGAGCGACGGCGACCTGTCGCCGGAAAATTGCGAGTGAGCGAGCAATTTTAGTGATTCTCGTCAGCGCCTCTGCGCTGACGGAAACCCTCGCTTCGGAGTAGAGGTTCCTTTCTCCCCCAAACAAGGTGGCAAGGGGCTCTCCCCTTAAAGAATTAGTAGTTTGTGCTGCCCTTTAAGTATGCCAGCCAGTAACCGCCGCCTACCACGACTGAACCGCCCGCGATGTTTCCGAGCGTAACGGGAATAAGGTTATCGATGATGAACGAACTCCAGCTTAGTACGGGAGCGTCGATTCCGTGGAACATTGTCGCAAAAATACCGGCCGGTACGAAGTACATGTTCGCGATACAGTGTTCAAATCCGCAGAGAACGAAAAGAAGCACCGGAAGGTAGAGCGCGCTGATTTTGCCGGTGATGTCTTTTGCTGCAAAAGAAACCCACACAGCGATACAAACCATGACGTTACAGAGAATGCCGCGTATAAAGGCGTCGCCGAAAGAAAGCGAAAGCTTTGCAACTGCTATAGATACGGTGGCTTTTGCAAGCGTGTCGCCGTACAGTGCGAAGGTGTGGCTGGAGGCTGCAAGGAAGGCAATCAGTACGCCGCCGATAAAGTTACCGAAATACACGACCAGCCAGTTATACAGCAGGCCTTTTACAGAAGCTCTCCGCGCAAGCACGGGAACTAAAATCAGACAGTTTCCGGTGAACAGTTCTGCGCCGGCAACAACGACCATCATAAGACCGATGGGGAAGATTGCGGCACTTAAAAGGCGCGCGATGGCCTGAGGCTGTACGCCGCAGGAAACAATCGTGCTTCCCAGGGCTCCGAAAGCGATAAACATGCCGGCAAAAATGGACAGCATGAGCAGTTTCAAAAAGGGCATGCGGGTTTTGGCCGCACCGACAATAAGATAGGTTCGTGCAATTTCAGCAGGTGTATTCATTCTGTCTCCTGATCCTATAAAGATAGTTAGCTTATCTTAACCCTAAAAATGTGCAAAGTCAATGAAAACCCCCGCTAAGCCGCCCGTGAAACTCTGTCATCTCTTGACAGCATAAGGTTTTCGTCATTTTTAAGAATGTTGCGTCTCTAGGTGTGATATGTTAAGATTTGTATGAGGTGCAATTATGAAGAGTAAATCAAAGACTGGTTCGCTGGCCTTTCGGTTTGGCTTCGTACTTGGAATCGAGATTATTGTCCTGCTTTCCCTTCTTGGTCTTCTTACGGCTCTGGTTTTACGTACGAAATTACAGAACAGTTTTATTGTTTCCACAACTGAATTGCTGGATGCGCATATACAGGGGCTTGCGTACCGGAACTCAAAGTTTATGCAGCAGCTCCGTTTGTATACGACTGCTGATGTTGTTCATTCGGGCAGTACGACGGAAGATATTGTCAGCTGGCTGCGTGCCCATCGAAAAGCCCGTGGCGGTGATTTTGAGACGATGATGTACTGCGACCTTGCGACAGGCATTGCCTATACGGACGACGGCAAGGAGCTGTCAGTGGCCGACACGCAGTATTTTAAGGCTATGTCCGGAGATTTGGGGCAGTATATCAGTGACCCTGTGGGAACGAGTATTAGTGATGCCCGTTACTTTGTCTGTAAGTCAATTACGCTCAGCAAGAAAAAGGTCGGCTTTTTTGCCGGCGGCGTCAGTCTGGAAAAGCTTGCAGAAGCTGTCAACAAAATCACGGTGGGCGAGGCAGGACATGCGACCCTGCTTCGAAGCGACGGCGTTGTTATGGCGTTTCAGGAACCTGCTGTCGTCATGATGCAGAATTTCCTTAACGCTGACAGTAACGGGTATCTGGGGCTTGGAGCTGTTGCCCGAAAAATGATTTCCGGCGAAGAAGGAATTGCGTGGATTAAGACTCCGGCCGGCCGTGACATGCTCGTGTATAAGCCGGTGACAGGAACGCCGTGGTCGCTGTCTCTTTCGATTCCGTACCGGCAGGTGTATTCGACGCTGGATGCGGTCATGCAGATGACGCTGGTGCTGACGGTGGTGATTACGGCCTTCCTGATTGTGACGTCGGCGCTGAGCCTTGTGTTTGCGTTAAAGCCGCTCCGTGCCGTTGACAGGAACATTCACGAAATTGCTTCCGGAAACGCCGATTTGACACAGCGCATGAAGATTACGGCGAACAATGAAATCGGCTCTGTAACCAGGGGCTTTAATGCATTCGTCGAAAAGCTTCAGCTGATAATGAGCGACATAAAAGACTCCCGCAACAACCTTGCGATTGCAGGCGATGACTTAAGCTCAAGCCTTGAGGACACATCTGCTTCAATCAGGGAAATTCTGGATAACATCGGCCGCGTTGGAGATGAGATTTCGACACAGGCCCGCAGCGTGGATGACACTGCAGGCGCCGTAAACGAGATTGCTTCTAACATAGAATCGCTTGAGCGCATGATTGGCACGCAGAGCGAAGGCGTGTCTGCTGCAAGCGCCGCTGTCGAGCAGATGATCGGCAATATTGCAAGCGTCAATCAGTCAGTGGAAAAGATGGCGCAGTCGTTTGAGATGCTTGAGGAGCAGGCGCGGGCCGGTAACGAAAAGCAGCGGCAGATGAGCGAGCGCATTGAGCAGATAGAAACGCAGTCAAAGATGCTTCAGGAAGCAAACAAGACGATTGCAAATATCGCAAGCCAGACAAACCTGCTTGCCATGAATGCGGCAATCGAGGCGGCGCATGCGGGCGAGGCTGGCAAGGGATTCAGCGTTGTTGCAGACGAAATCCGCAAGCTGTCTGAGACGTCCAGTGCGCAGTCAAAGCAGATCGGTCAGCAGCTTACCGGAATCAAGGATTCCATTGCCTCGGTTGTGCAGACGTCTTCAGAAACGAGTGCGGCCTTCAGCTCGGTAAGCGAGAATATACGAAATACCGACGAACTGGTGCGTCAGATTCGCAGTGCCATGGAAGAGCAGACTGTCGGCTCCCGGCAGATTAGCGATTCCCTGCATGCGATGAGCGACAGCACCGTGGAAGTGCGCACCGCCTCGCAGGAAATGTCTGCGGGTAATCAGGCTATTCTCGATGATGTCCGGCACCTGAAAGACGCAACGACCGACATTAAGCACAGCATGGATGTGATGGGCGCAAGTGCCCGCAAAATCAGCGAGACGGGCGTTGCGCTGAGCGATATTACCGACAAAGTAAAAAAATCCATCGTGCAGATTGGCACGCAGATAGATTCCTTCCACTGCTAGTGCCGCAGCCTGGGGGGGTGTGCCTGTGCGTCGCAGCCTGTGCGCTGTGCGTTGCAACAGTGTTAAAAAAAGCTTATTATGTAGCCGGAGTACACTTGATGAACAAACACCGGCTGCATAAGGCTTTTTTTGTTTTAGGCGCTTTTTTATTTTTATCTTGCCAGAATCTTTTTAGGGAACAGAATGCAACGCAGACTGCAGGGAAGCTGTCTGTTGTAGAAAATCGCAGCGAAGAAACGGCCTGCGTCCGGGTCTGCTTTAAAAATACGTATATGCGTACCGCGTTCCCTACGTTAACGCTCTCGGACTTTGTGCTGACCGGTACGCTCGATGGTGAGACAAAGGAGCTTGGCCGCGCCGATTCAAAAAGCGACTGGGGCGAAAAAACACTGGAGCTTACTGCAGGTCTGTGGACTTTTACCATGACGGCTCAGGTGGATTGTGCAAACAGCTCCGTCATAAGCGGCGTAACTCAGTATAGGGCAGAACTTACCCAGACAATTTCTGCGGGGGCGCCAAATACGCTTACCTTTGACATGAAGCCTGTAGATACAGATGGAACTGTCATCACAAAGGGTGTCCTTAGTGTCAGCATCTCGCTTGCCTCCAATGTAAAGACCCCGGAAAAAGCCTGTGCAAAACTGTACGAGGTAACAGCTGCAGGAGAAACAGAACTTACTTCTCTTTCCCGAATCTATGACATAAGCGCAGGAGAGTCTGTCATCTACGAGCCTGAGGTGACTCTTTCTGGTACAGACGGCTCAGGTACGTACCGGGTATCAGTTGCGTTTTATAACACGGATGGTACGGACGGCTCTGTAGAAGTAATGCAGAACACCTGGGAAGCCTATGCCCGCGTTGTGCAGGGGCTTACATCCAGTGTGAACGAAACAGGCTACAATCTGAACGAAGTATACAAAATCGAATACAACAATGCAGATGGCGCAGAGCTTTCTGAAATCGGCGAGGTGCAGCGCATGCAGTATTCCCGTTTAAGCGAGGCTGTTGCACTTCCCGAGATGAAAAAAGAGGGCTGGTATTTCTGCGGCTGGTATGAGAATTCTTCGTATAGCGGAAACCCGGTAACGGAAATCCCCGCAAACTCAACTGGCAAAAAGGTCTTTTATGCGCGCTGGCTTACCAACACCATCTATGTAAAAGAGGGTGGAAATGCTACAGACGATGGCTTTACCCCCGAGACAGCAGTCGGCTCTCTGGCCGATGCAGAGAGCGTGATTCTGGAAACTGCCGCTATCGTCCGGCTGCTGGACAACGGGATTTTGCCCTACAGGATTTATGTCTGTGGAACTGTCTCCGGCACACAGGTGCTTTCAGAAAACCTTACTGCGTCTGTTGCGGAAAGCATTACCCTTTGTGGAGCTACAGGGCTGGACTCAAGCGGACTTCATCAGGATGTGCTTGACGCAAACGCTTCCGGCACTGTGCTAACCATCAGCACCACCGTGCCAGTTACGGTGAAGAATCTTAAAATCACCGGCGGAAGAGCTTCCTCTACTCACGGTGGCGGAATCTATGTTGCCGTCGAGAACGCTTTTTTGACCCTTGCCCAGGGCTGTCTGATTACGGAAAACACGGCGCCTTCAAAAAACGGAGGCGGAGTGTATATAACAGGCGGCCGTCTTGTGTTACAGGATGATGCCAAAGTAAGCGAGAATGAAGCTTACAGTGAAGCTGGTGGAATTGCTGTTTATTCAACCGACTCTTATGCTGCAAGCCTTGAGATGAGCGGAACTTCATCAATAGAAAACTGCAAAACGACTCGTTCCGGCGGATGGTGGGGGGGCGGCATTTTGGCTTCAGGTAAGGAAAGCAAGCGCTGCAGCATAAAGCTTTCAGAAAGCGCATCAATTAAGGGATGTTCTTCAAAAGAAGGCGGCGGAATCGGTATGATTGATTTTGTTGACCTTGAACTTACAGATACGGTAGAGATAAGCGGAAACACGGCAAGCTCCGATGGCGCCGGCATACGGGTTTGGAATTCCACGGCGAGCATTAGCGGCGGCATCATAAAGAGCAATACAGCCCCGTATGGTGGCGCTGTCAGCGTGAAAAACAACAGTACGTTCTATCTGAGCGGTGGGGCACAGGTGGATTCTGGTAACGATGTCGCGCTTGCAAGCGGCACTACCGTCACGGTTTCAGGAGAACTTACCGGCACCGCACCTGTTGTAACGCTGAACCCTGCTGAATGGACGCGGGGAAGAGTCATTGTAACGGCAGCAAGCGGCGTGACCTTTGACGAGACCATGCTTTCATATTTTGCCCTTTCAGATACTGACTGGAATACAAAACTTTCCAGCGACAAAAAAACTATTCTCCTTGACGCTCCGATTTATGTTGCTGGTGCGGCAAGTCACCCGGTCTGCGGGGTTGCAGGAGACAACACAAACGGTACCGGCACGAAATCAAAGCCTTTTGCTACGCTTGAAAAAGCCTGTAGCGTGCTGACAGACAGCACCGCTTCCTATACGATATATGTAGACGGCACCCTCTCTGGCGTGCAAACGCTGCCCGATACCGTTACGGCAGATACTGCCGCCTCCCTTACCGTGCAGGGAACAGACGCAAGCGCAAAAATCGATGCCGGGCAGGAAGGTCCTTCCCTTACTGTGAGTGCAAAAAATATCCCGATTACGCTTCTGAATCTTACGATTACAAAAGGCAAAACCGGCTATCGGGGCGGCGGCATCCACATTTTAAACTCTGGCACAAATCTTACGCTGGGTGACGGCACGGCAGCAAACGCTGTGCTTATTACAGGAAATACGGGCCTGCAAGGCGGCGGTATCTACAATGCAGGCTCGCTGACAATCAAGGCTGGAACGACGATTACCAGCAACACCGCTGAAGGCCAGGGGGATGCTCCTGAAGGGGGCGGTATCTATAACGCAGGAACGCTCACCATGGAAGGCGGCAGCATTACCAGTAATACAGCCGCCCAGGACGACGATGGTGATGGTGATGGCGGCGGCATTTTGAATAGCGGCACCTTTACTTTCTCCGGCGGTACTATCAGTAGAAATACTGCTAAATACCGGGGTGGCGGTATTTACAATGACGCAGGCACCATCTATATGTGCGGTTCTGCAGTTATCGGAGACAAAACGGATAGTACTCTCGGCAATAGGGCGGAAGGTACGATCGGTGGCGCCGGAATCTACAGCGCGGGTGCTGCTAGTGTTTACATTGGCTATAAGGACTCAATCACGGCTGACACCGAGTTTACCGGTGGCATATACAATAACTATTCGGCTGCTGACGGTGGTGGCATTTACATAACAAGCGCAGCGTCAGCCTTTAAGATGGCTGGCGGCACCATTGGCTATAACTCAGCATTAAACGGCGGCGGCATTTATAACGGCGGCTGTGCCTTTACTATGTCTGGCGGTACGATAAAAGGTAATGAGGCTGCTGAATTTGGAGGCGGCGTAAACCACCGGGGCGGTAATTTCTGTATGTCTGGAAGCGCCACCATTGATGGAAATAAGGCCACCTTGTGCGGCGGCGGCATTTTCCTCTTTGGCGGTAAGCTTTATATAGGCTTCGTAACTGAAAACACCGTGAACGCATCATACAGCGGAATGATTTCCGCGAACCATGCCGACGGTGACGGTACGACTGTTGGTAGTGGCGGCGGTATTGCTATAAAAACAGGAACGACCGTTTACATGGAAGCTGGTACGATTAAAGGAAACTATGCGGCCGAAGGCGGTGCTATCTGCAATGAGGATACCTTTGTCATAAATAGAAGTGCTTCTATTCCGGCAGGAGCAAACGGTGAAACCGGCGCTGGCAAAAACGATGTTTATCTTAACACCGAAAGAAATGCAACAATCACGGTGGGCGGCACACTGCTCGCTGCAAGTCCTGTCGCAACCATTACGCCGCAGTCTTATTTAGCAGACACGCAGGTGCTTAAGGCTGGTAGTGGCGTTACCCTTGCGGATTGGGTTGGAAAATTTGCACTGAGTGATGATGGATGGGGTATAAACTCCAGCGGTGCTTTGGTTGAGTATGTGACCGTATCAAATGTTACGGCTTCTCTTTCAAGTCTCTCTGCGAATTCAAAATCATCACCACATAAGATTACAGTGTACGCAACTTCGCGGGATGACTTTGAGGCGATAAACACGGCGCTGAAGGCAAATAGCGACAAATATGTGAGCATTACGCTCGTCTGCCCGGGGCTTACGGAGCTGCCAGAACTTGAAAACGACAGCAGCTCAGGTGCATTCTATGATTGTACAACAATTGTTGAAGTAACTTTACCAGAAGGTTTTACAACTATTGGAAGCTGTGCTTTTAATGGCTGTTCAAATCTTTCTACCCTGAATTTGCCGAGTACCCTCAAAAGTACAACTTACAGAGACCTTAACCGTTGCACTTCACTTACAAGCTTGACATTGCCGGAAGGTTTGGAGTCCATAGGATCACAATCGCTTGCTCATTCAGGAATTACCAGCATAACGATACCGGAAAATGTAAAATTGGTGGCCTATGACGCTTTTTGTCAAACAAATCCGACGCTTCAAAGTATAATTGTCGTTTCTGAAAATCAATACTACAAGGATATTGATGGCGTCCTTTATAATAAAAGCGGAACTCTGCTTTCCTGCTGTCCTGCCGCTAAGACTGGAGAGCTTGTTATTCAAGACGGGGTAACAGAAATAGGCAGCTACTCTTGCTATTGTGGAAAAATTACCAGCCTGACAATTCCTTCGTCAGTGACACAAATAGGAAGCAATGCTTTTCAGTATAGCAGCCAGCTAGCGACTATCACTTTTACTGGCACGAAAGCTCAGTGGAATGCGATTACAAAGGGAAGCAACTGGAAATACTCTCTTGCTGCAACGAAAGTCACCTGCTCCGACGGTGAGGTAAACCTGTAGCAAGGCATTCTGGCAAGCCCCGTACTGGAACTTCCAGCTAACTGGAGTGGTACCATAATAAACTGTGTGAACTATGGAACGGTAATTGGCAAAGGAGATGGCCTTGGAGGAATTCTTGGTTATCAGCAAGGCTCTTGCATTGTTGATTCCTGCGTAAACAGGGGAGCTGTACAATCAACCGGGGCTAGCAAAACTGGTGGAATTGCCGGGCTTGCATTTGGAATTGTGCGTAACTGCATTAATAAAGGGGGGCGGAAAAGGTTATTAAAAAAAACTGTAGCCTGTTGTAACATTTTGTTATATTTTGCTATACTTTGCAAAAGGAAAAAACGACAGATAAAAAAGAGGCTTGTGGGATGGCGTCAAAAGAAAGAATCTTTCCTATTGGGGTTAAGCTTGCCCTTATTATCGGCTTTATAGTACTTGCTTCGCTGGGAACGGTGACTTTTTTAAACAGTTATTTTGTTTCAGAAGATGTGCGCATTACTGCTGAAGAAAACAACCTGACGATTAACAGCCGCTCTGCAAGTTCCGTCCAGAATGACATTCATACCATCCGTTCAAACGTACTGCAGCTTCTTGACTTGATAAACGTGACCAGTGGCGGTAAGAATGCTGCCCTTGCCCGGCAGGCAGAAGCTTTCTTTTTTGAGCGCAACACCGGCATTGCAGAAATCGTCCTGCTTACGAACTATGGCGGCGGCCGGGATATGGTCGTGCATACGCGCCTTAAAAATACCCGCTTTTTTACGTCAAACGAGATTGACTTACATACGGCTGACAGCTTTTTAAGCCAGAACAAAAAGACACTTTTGCGCGCCTGTGCAGGCGAAACGATTGCCCTGAATGCTTCTCCTTCTTTTAAGATGGGCATGCTTTCGCTCATGCTTCCCTACCGCGAAAACGGTCTTGAGCAGTGTTGCGTGCTCTTTTTCAGCATAGAAAGCATTGCCGATGTGCTGGGAACTGGATCCACCAATGCCACCTTTATGATTAACGATGCTGACGATTTGCTCTGTCACGGGGAAAACGACCGCATTATAAGCGGCCAGAACATGAAAAATCATCCGCTTGTTAAGATTATGCGGGAGAAAAATCAGAACAACGAAGAAAGCCGCCAGATAATCTTTGAAGATGTAAACGAGGCGGGTAAGCGTGCAAAATTCATCGGCGCCTATCAGAAAATCGACATTGCAGACATGTATGTGCTTACGACAGTTCCCCTGGATACGGTGCTTGAAGGCGTGCGTACGACACGACGCAATAACCTTTACCTGATGGGCATCGTCCTCTTTGTCTCCATCATTTTTATCCTGACTTTTTCCCGTTTTGCCATTTCCCGCCCCCTGCGCCATCTCGCAGCCTGTGCGGAAGAAATCCAGCAGGGAAACTTCAACACAAAAATCATCAGCTACCTGAACAGCCGCCGCCGGGATGAAATCGGCATTGTAAACCAGAGTACCAAAGACGAGCAGGAGTTTCTGAATACCTTTGCCCGCTTTACCAACCGGGGGGTGGCAAAGGCCATTGCCCGTAAGGAAATAGACTTTGAGCCGCACTTAAAAGACGTGAGCATTTTCTTTAGCGACATCCGCGGTTTTACGGCCATCTCCGACGGCTTTAAAAACCGCTTTGGTGAAGAAAGTCCCCGGGAAATCATCGGCTTTTTGAACGACTACATGAGCCGCATGGTAAACTGCGTTACGATTTCCGGCGGTACCATAGACAAGTTTGAAGGTGACGCCATTATGGCAGTCTGGGGAATCCTGCGGGATGATGATTTAAGCTACGAAAGCCTGCCCGAGACAAGCGCTGAACGGGCAGAAAAAGAGGAAGCTCACGCCCGGCATGTAAAAGAAGATGCGGTAAACGCCATTCGCGGCACTATTGCCATGCGCTACGCCCTCATGCAGTACAATAAGGACGCAGAAGCCTTTACCAAAGCCCACGAGCACGAGGCAAAGGCAAAATACAAGCCCCATATCAGGATTGGCTGTGGCATCAATACCGGCCGCGCCACCTGCGGTATCATGGGAAGCGAAGATAAGATGGAATACACCGCCATTGGCGACAGCGTAAACTTTGCAAGCCGTACCGAAAGCTCAAACAAACCCTGTGGTACTGACATCCTTATCACCCAGGACACCTACAATCTTTTAAAGAAAGACTATATCCGCTGCAAGGAAAACAACTTTACGCTTAAGCCTGAGCAGGAAGCAAACGAAATTGTCGTGGAGATGATTCCGGTTGAATTTGAAGTAAAGGGAAAGGGCGCCCAGCATTTTTACGGCGTGGTGAACATGCCGGGCTTTGACATCGAAGCATTCTTTAAAACTGGCGATGCCGACTTTGTGCTGGATGCAGACTGCGCGCGCTCGGTGGGCAAAAGCGGCCCCAAAACATTGAACGAAGTTCGTACACTCTTAGGAATCCCGATTCCAGAATTTGAAACGGTAAATCTGAATGAAGAAGAAAACAAGATTCAAGTTAAAAAATGATTTAGCCGTTCCCTTCTGGATTGCAATAACTGTCTGTCTCTTTGGTATAAGCGTAAACTCGGTGCTCTTCCACAACAGCTTTTTCCGTGCGCTTTCTAAGATGAACGAAGAGCCGATTGCAACGATAACGTTTAAGTATAAGACGGCGCAGCGCAAATTCTTAGACCGCGTTGTCTGGGACCGCTTACAGCAGGACTCTCCGGTGTACAACGGCGACACGATTCATACGGCGGCGCTTTCGGAAGCTACCGTGTGGTTTGATGACGGCACTATCCTGGATCTGGCAGAAAACACGATGGCGCAAGTCTTCCGTCACACGGACGGCTCGCTTGGCGCCGATCTGGAAAAAGGTGAGGCGACTGTTGACGCAAGCGAAAGCGGAAGCGGCCTTACGCTTACCTCGCAGAACGTGGCTGTTACAGTGCAGGGCGGTTCAAAGATTTCTGCCCAGAAGGCCGAAGAAGAAAACAACGTAAGCTTTACGGTGCAGAAGGGTAGCGCAGAGCTTGCAGACGGAACTGCCATCAGCGAAGGAAAAAGCCTGAGCGTGAACGAAGAAGGCAAGGCTGAGACCGTGCTTTCTGTTACGCGGCCCCTTCCCAACGAAAAATTTCTGTATTTTGCAGAAGGCGCCTGCCCGGTGCCCTTTGTCTGGAATAGCTCTGAGGAAGAAGCCTGTACGCTCACCATTGCCGAGGACAAGGACTTTACCCGGGTAAGCCAGACCGTGCAGGTGAGCGGCAACATGCCGACTGTCCTGAATCTGGAAAAAGGCACGTACTACTGGAGGCTTTCAAGCGATGCCGCTGGTAGCACGGCCCGGGAAAAAAGCGGCAAGGTGCAGATTATTCAGGCGCTAAAGCCCATGCTTTTAGCTCCTGCCACAGGCTATGCCACCCAGTACCGCACCAAGACGCCTTCCATCCGCTTTATCTGGACGGAATCTGCTACAGCCACAGCCTATCACTTTGCCGTGTCCAAAAGTCCGCTCATGGACAATCCGGTGCTTGAGCAGCGCAGTTCAAGCTCATCTCTCATCATTTCCACACTGGAAGAAGGCACCTACTACTGGCAGGTTACGCCCTACTATGTGGTAAACAGAACAGGCCTTGCAAATCCGTCGGAAGTCGGCTCGTTCCGCATAAGCAAAAGCGGCGCGCTTACCGCTCCAGAGCTGTGTGCTCCTGACAGCGGCGCCTTTGTCGATAAATCACTTGATAAGATTACGCTTTCCTGGGAAATGGACCGGGAGGCGGTAAACTACCGCGTTGTCGTGTCTGCGCGGGAAACGCTTTCTCCGGCTGCCTTTAGCGGCGAGACGAGCGATAACTACATTACGCTTACAGCGCGCGATGTAGCATCCCTTAAGGACGGCCAGTATTTCTGGGGCGTTACCGAAATCGACAGCGAAGGAAACGAAAGTCCGCCCTCTTTGGTGCGCTCGTTCTATGCCACCGATGGTAAAATCGAGCAGCGCACAGTCTTCCCGCCGGATGAGTATGTGTTGTGGAAGCCGCTTACAGCCGATACTGCCTTTACCTGGAAGTCGAACATAAAGCTTCCGCAGTGCATTCAGATTGCCCGGGACAGAGACTTTACCGACCTTGTGGTGGATGCTCCGGCGCCCGGCGGCTCTTATTCCTGCGCGGCCTTGGACGAAGGCTCCTATTTCTGGCGCATCGCCGTTCAGGACGGAAGCTTTGAGCGTGCCACTGAGCCAAAAGCATTCACGGTTATCGGGGAAATTGCCTCTCCCGTGCTTTTAAATCCGACCTCGCAAAAGCGCGCTGTCGTGCGCCCCCAGGAAGCCTATACATTCACCTGGCAGGAGCAGGAAGACGCCGACTACTACCGCATAAAAGTCTACAAGGGACAGGAAGAGACTCCGCTTATAGACGAAAACTTTATCACTGAGCCGTCGTACTCAGTTTCGATGGAAGACTTTGACGAAGGAAGCTACCGCTGGGAGCTGCAGTCCTACGCATACGAAACAGAGCTTTCTTCCAGACGTTCAAGCCGCCTTGCCCGCGAATGGTTTATGCTTCGAAAAGTGCGCCCGGTAACGCTCCGTACTCCGGCTGCCGGCGCCGAGATTGACGGCTGGCAGGCGCTGGAAAATCCGCCCGACTTTGAATGGCAGAGCCAGGACGCGTTTTCCGACGCTGTCATCATCCTTACCAAAAAAGACGCTTCCGATGGCTGGGAGCGGCAGCTCCGTCAGCGCAGCACAAAATCCCGCCTGCCACGCCTTACGAGCGGCAGCTACGAATGGACGGTGCAGGCTCATTCGCTAGACGAGCTTGATATTTCCGCGCGGGAAACGCACAGCTTTACCGTGCTTCCCATTCCGCCGTTCGACATGCCCCAAAATGCGCAGGCAGATGGTGGCCCGCTTTATAACGCTGATTACCTTAGAAAACAGCGCAGCATTACCTTCCGCTGGAATCGGGTAGAGCGCGCAAAAAGCTATCTGCTGGAGATTTTTAATGAAGCTGGCGCCCTGGCGCTCCGGCAGGTGCTCGACGGCACTGATGAAAACAGCTTTGTACTCTCCGACCTTACCATGCTTTCTAAGGGCACGTTTACCTGGCGCGTGCGTGCGGTGCGCATGAGCGAGGACAAAAAAACTATTTTGATAGACGGCATTCCGGCAGAAAACCGCTTTACCATTGATTACAACATAAAGGCTACCGGCGCAAAACGCAGGCAGAAAGGAGCGTTCTATGCAGAGTAAGCTTCTTTCGTTACTGGCCGTTATCGCGCTTTTGCTCTTTTTCTGGGGAGTCCCTCTGTATGCCCAGGAACAGGTTCTTCAGACTGGCGCTGAGGAGACGCCGGAGTCAGAGACAGCGCTTACGAACACGGTAAGCCAGCCTTTTTCCTGGGAGAGCGCGGGCGACGTCTTAAAATATGCCATTACGATTACCCGCTTTGACGAAAAGACGGGCAGCTTTACCGATTATTTCTTTCACGAGACGACGGAAGAGGAGACTGAAGCCTGTCTTATTCACCTGGAGCCGATTTTGCCGGTGGGACGCTACCGGTCAGAGATAAAAGTCTACAACGTGCTTGGCCAGCCGGAAGAAGACCTTACCTCGTACGATGAGTTTACGGTGCGCAAGGCATACAAACCGCATGTTCGCAGCATAAGCTATCCGCTGTACATGCGCAGCACCATCTACCTTGACGATGTTGACAACAACGGCATTATCGAGGCGGAAGGCCAGAACCTCTTTCTGCCGGGCAAGACGGAAAACGCTCTGGAGCATACCCGCTATTATCTTTCCGGCTCCCATACGGTAGAGCCGGTTTCTGTCGTAAGCCATGATGACGCGCATAACCGCAAAATTACGTTTGCATTTGACATGAAGCAGCTCGACGTCGGAACCTACTGGCTCTATGCCCAGGACGCTTCGGGCCTGCACAGCGAAGAAAGCCCGTCCAACACCATCACCGTAAAATTCCGCAAGTGGATGGACGTAGACATTGAAGGCGGCTATGCCTTTCCGTTTGTCCTGCATGATGAGACGTTCCCGGAGTATATGGCAAAGCAGCTTCCCATGACGCTGCAGGGAAAGCTTGTCGTTGTTCCTTATAAGCGCGTCTGGGGCTATGCCGGCATCGGCGTACGCGGTAATTATTCGCGCCTGTACAGAGAAAATGACGGCTACTCCCTGGACGGTAACCTTGGCATGCTGCATCTTCTGGGCGTGTACCAGCTTCCGCTCTTTAAACGGCGCGTCCTGCTTGAACTGCACGGCGGCGCGGGTATAACCTATTTTAACAATATCAAGTACCATTTTGCGCATAGCATTGATTCTGATGCGCTAAACACGATAAACATTTCTCTTGACGCAGGCGCTTC
Organism: Treponema sp.; assembly: GCA_024698325.1. Taxonomy (GTDB): domain Bacteria; phylum Spirochaetota; class Spirochaetia; order Treponematales; family Treponemataceae; genus Treponema_D. The sequence goes on along the minus strand of JAILRG010000022.1, from coordinate 3,624 downwards.
CATTCAGTTCTACATCAATAAACGCCTGTACACGGAAATGGCCGCAGATTATGTCTTTACAAAAAACAGCGACATGATTCTGGGCGTAATCATACCTTCTGCCGGTATCGGATGGCAGTTTTAGGGAGGAGGTGCTCTTTATGAAAAAACTGTTTACAAGGCCTATTTGTACGCTGCTTGCAGCGGTTTTCGTTTGCTTTTCTGCAATCGCCCTCTTTTCGGGCTGTGATTTTACCACGGTGCTGGAGCCGGATTTTAATGCGCCTGTAAAGAACTTCTTTAAGGATTATACGGAAAGTGCCGCAATCGAAAATTTCGTAAGCTCCGTTCCCGTGTATCAGGACGTAAGCGGAAGAGCCTGCCTTGACTCCTCCGAGCTGTGCACGATTTCCTTTTTTATGCGCAATCCCCAGCGCTATGAGCTTACGCCGTCGGTGACTTTTGACTCTCTTGATGAATCTGTAGACACGAGCGCAGTTTCCATTACGCAGAGCGATGTAGAGACGATACAGCTCACGCTGCCGCAGAGTTTTCTGGTAGCAGCTGATGAAGGAAAGAGCATTTCTCCCACAGTGTCGCTCTACGAGCCGAAAAGCGGCCGTTCATTTCCTTCGTATACGGCTTCCCTTTCCTGTAACTCAAAGCCGCCGTTTTTGTACAATGCGACCGTCTTAAATAACGGCGGCGAAAGCTTTGTAATTGCCTTTGACATGCCCGAGGCGGCAGAACTTGCCCTGCGCCACAAGGATTTGTGCTCCCTCACCATAAACGGAACTAGCTACGAGCTTTCTGTCGATAACGGCGGCGGCTTTACCTTTGCTGACAGCCGTTTTACCACCAGCTGGAGCGAAAACTATGTCGCTGTAGGAAGCAAAATCTTTACGCACACTAACCGCTCCGTGTATTTTGCTACGGGAGACGCATTTGTAAACGGCGACAGGGAATATTCGCTTACCCTGTCTGATACCGCAGGTCTTACAAGCGGAACGCTTGCGAGCACCAAAATCACCAAGCTGAACCAGCCGACCTTGCACGACGAAACGGGAAGCGCCTTTGCCGACAGCTCCTCTGTCAGCATTTCCCTGCTTGACGGAAAAGAAACGGCGGTCATAACGCTAAAAGCGCCTTCGACCGACCAGCTGGGAAATGCCGTAACCGGCACAAGCGTGCATTACAAGCTCTACCACGGTTCGCGCACGTCTGCCACGCTGAATGATTCAGGCTCCTTTACCGGCTCTAAAGATTTGAGCTTAAAGAACGGCACCTGGTATCTGGAAGCCTACGCTTCAAAGACGAACTACGAAAACTCATCCCCGCTTAAATGTAGCATTTATGTTTCTGGCGCCACCATCTTTGTAAGCCCGGACGGAAACGATAATGACGATGATGCAGACGGAACGGCAGCGCTTCCCTTTAGAAGCCTTGAAAAAGCGCTTACCCACATACAAGACTTGCATACTGCAGGCATGGATACGTATGTCGACTGGACAATCTCTGTTACCGGCTCGCTCAGCGGAAACTCCGGCATTGCGGACGTAAGCTTTGAGGCAGGAAGCGTAAAGTCGCTCCTTATTGCCGGAAGCGGAGAAGCATGCAGCATCGAAAGCATTGCAGCCGGCACCGATAACGACGGCTTTGTGCTGAAAATCAAGAACATCGCTGTGGAAGGCGCGCTTACGTTAAGAGAAAGCACAAGCGCGGCTCTGCAGTCTGGCACAAGCGTCAATCTGCTCTCTGGCACGAGCGTTGCCGAATGTACTGTAAACGGCGGAAGCCTGTCGCTGGAAACGGGCGCCGGCGTTACCACATGTACTGTAAACGGCGGAAGTCTCTCTTTGGGAACGGGTAGCAGCGTCAGCACCTGTACCTTGCATGACGGAAACATCTCTTTAGGCGATGGCACCGAAGTGTCCGCAATCAGCTGGAAGAGCGGCTCGGTTACGCTGACTGGTAATCTTTCCGAAGACGCACAGATAACCGTTACGCCTTTAGTCTATGCCGCAACTGAGCCGCAGTTCCTTGCTGCTGAAAACGCATACAACGAGGCTAACTGCGAAAAGTTTACTGTTGTCGATAACGACGACACAGACGACATCAAGTGGTTTATCGCCGCCGACGGTAAGCTCAAGCAGAGGCTCAAAGCCTCTGCAAGCGGAGACGGCATCATCTACTACGAAAACGAAAGCGACATTGCAGTGCAGGTGGAAGCTGACGGCACTGTTCTTACTGCGACAGCCGCCGTCGAGGAAGCGGATGTCTGGACCTTTACCGCACCGGAAGGCTACAGCTTGAGCTGGAAGGTGGACGGACAATCTTGCGCTGACGACAGCCCCTACGAAGGCATACGCGTAAGCGGAAATGTGCTTACTCTGAGCCTGCGCCTCTGGCCAACCGGCGTCTACGACGTCTTCCTTGCAGCAACAAAAGACGGCACGCTCTATTCATACCACGCGCAGATTCAGCATACCTGCACTGTCGTGTTCGGTTCAAATGCCGCTTCATACATCAGAAGCATGACTGCCAGCGGCTCTGTAGCGATTGTGGGCACGCTGACAGCAGAGCAGATTGCCGAGATAAACACCGCCATAAAGGAAAAATACACTGCCTCTTCAAGCTTCCGCGTTGACCTTGATCTGGGCGCCGTTACTGGGCTTACGGAAATACCGGAAAATGCTTTCAAAAGCAATAATGGTTTACGAAGCGTAGTTTTGCCGGATGGAGTTACAAGTATTGGAAAATCGGCTTTTTATGAGTGTGAAAAGCTTACCACGATTAATCTGCCTGACGGCTTTACCGATGTAGGCGAATATGCCTTCTATTATTGTAGGCAGCTTACTGATGTTGTATTCCCAGATACGATTACAAGTGTAGGGGATCACAGTTTTGAAAGTGCTAAGCTGACATCTTTGGTGTTGCCTGAAGGTTTCACAAGCTTAGGTTATGAATGCTTTGCCAAAAATCAATTGCAAAGTATATCAATTCCATCTACTGTAAAAACAATTCCTCAAGAATGTTTCTTTGCTAACCCTCTTACAACGGTAACATTGCCGGAAGGTGTTGAAACCTTAAGTAAGTGGTCATTCTGGTCTTGCAGTCAGCTTACAAGCATCGAGTTACCAAGCACAGTAAAATCTATTCATTCAATGGCTTTTGATTCAGCTAGTAAACTTGTGGCAATCAATATTGCAGAATCTAATAGCGCCTACAAGTCTATCGACGGCGTTGTGTATAAATACAATGATGATGGAAGCTTGTCTCTTGCACTGTATCCTAGAGCCAAGGGAATAAGCTATGTAATTCCTGCCGATGCAAATGTTACCAGCATAGAAAGTGAATTCTGTTACTGGGCAAACCAAAATGGTGATCTTGCAGAATTAACAATACCGGTGAGCGTTACAAATATAAAGAAATATGCCTTCGTATGCTGCAATAATCTTACTACGCTTAATTACAGCGGTACTATGGCTCAGTGGAATGCAATCACGAAAGAAAACGACTGGAAGTATAGTTTAGCTAGCTATGCTTTAGGAGCCACCGTCGTCAAATGTTCCGACGGCGATGTAGACTTGATTTTATTTATGACAGACGTCTCCAACATAAAGGGTGCGGCCAGCGACAGCAGCA
>JAILRG010000010.1 GCA_024698325.1 Treponema sp. | reverse complement strand
AAGCATTCTCCGGAACGCGCTGCCCGGCTTTTTCAGCTCCCTGCTGCCACGGGTAATCTTACACAGGCTCATGCCGTACTTACGGGCTATCTCCCGCTGGGTAGTGCCCTTGTCGATTTCGCGCACGCGTACCCACCGCATCGCAAAATCTTCCAGTTCGGAAGGGGTAAAAAGACACTCAAAAAAATCATACACAAAACGGGAATCATTCTTTTTTGCAAGCAGCGCACACATCTCCTGCATTGCCCCTTCCAGTTCCCGGTCTTTTTCTGTTAGTTCGCTCTGATTCATAGTAACAGTATAACGCACCTGGCCGTTTTCGTCAAAGAAGGAGCTTTCGAGGCGCGGGAATGAACGTTCTTAGCCCGACACAGATGAGCTAAGACAAACGGCATTTTGATTTCGCATGATACATAAGCATCACACGCTAGCGTAAGGAGCGTCGGGCGGAACAGCCGCTAGCAGAGCCAGCAGCGGACCTTATGCCCGTCAGCGACAGTTTTCCACTCAGGGATTTCCTTTTTACAGCGCGCATCGGCGTGGGGGCAGCGGTGGGCAAACGGGCAGCCAGAAAGCTCTTCGAGCGTCGTCTTTACCTCGCCGAATTCACTTGCAGAAGAAGAGGATGAGCTGTCAGCAAACAGCAGCTTCGTATAGGGATGCATTGCAGTCTTGTATAAGTCTCCGGCAGGCGCCTCTTCCATCAAAAGACCGCGGTACATAACGCCGATTGTATCACAGAAATAGCACGAAACCCGCAAATCATGGGCAATAAACAAAAACGAGATTCCCCTGGCAGCACGGATATCCTGCAGCAGGTTCAGAATCTGGCTCTGCACGGACACGTCAAGGGCGCTCACGACTTCGTCGCAGAAAAGCACCTCAGGCTGCATGATAAGCGCACGCGCAATGGAAATACGCTGCCGCTGACCGCCGGAAAACTCTGCCGGACGCCGCTCCAAATCACGAGGATCCAGGCCGACTTCCTCCATAATGCGGGAAGCTTCTTCCCAAGCCTGCTTTTTACCCGGCCACAGCGATGAATAACGGTAGCTTGCAGTAAGTATGTTGAATACGGATAAGCGCGGATTTAAGGAGCGGGACGGGTCCTGGAATACATATTTGATTTTTTCACGGTAGCGGCGAATCTGGGTTCGCGTGTACTCAAGAATGTTTTCGGCAGGGGAAGCCGTTTCGGGCGTATACCAAATGCTTCCACTATCAGCGCGGTACATGCGCACGAGCATGCGTGCCGTCGTCGTCTTACCGCAGCCGCTTTCTCCCACAAGTCCGTAGGTCTTTCCCCGCTCAATACCAAAGCTCACATCGTTTACCGCATACACAAACCTGTCATTTCTTGCAAAGAAGCCAGCCTCAAGGGTAAAACGTTTTGTCAGATGCTCAGCCCGGATAATATAATCACGCATGGACACAGTATAGCATTAAAGATTCTCTTTGTCGTTGTGTTTATGAAAAAATCAGTCCGGGATTGTATAGACGTCGCCGCTTTCGGCAATCAGGTGCTCGGCAATCAGCTTTTCCGCGGCTTTTTCAAGCCGTGCAATATCAACGGACTCGTAACGGGAAACTTCTGAAAGCGTCACGCGCTTTTTTTCCGCAAGCTGCCGCAGGATAGCTCCCCTCGCCTGCCGGAGGGAACCTTCGAAACGGCTCTGCCTTGCATACTGCTTTGATTTTCGGGAAGGATTCGGCAGGCGTTTTTTTATGTCGGCGCCCAGATCCATAAGCGCGTAATACCATTCCCGGGGGCGCTCTGCATCGAGCGTCTGCCTGACCAGAGCCTCTATGTCCCGGTCGCTGACTTTTTCCGTGCTGTCAGCAAAGAAAAAGTGAATATACACCGAGCGAATGTTCGTCTCGATAAAAATGTTCGGAAGATTATGTGCAAAGGTAGAAACTGCGCCTGCGGTGTATGGCCCGACTCCGGGAAGCTTTTCAAGGCTTTCCTGTGATGTTGGAAAAATGCCGCCAAACTCGTCGCAGACATACTGGCAGGCTTTCTGCAGGAAAACCGCCCTGCGGTTATACCCAAGCCCGTTCCAGAGCGAAAGCACCTCAGAAAGCGGGGCTTGAGCCAGAGCCTGTGCCGTAGGGAAAACCCGCATCCACTCCGTGTATTTGGGAAGTACGCGAAGCGTCTGCGTCTGCTGCAGCATCATCTCCGAGACAAGGACAGCGTAGGAATCCGACAGGTTCCGCCAGGGAAAACTCCGTCCGTTCTGGTTATAAAAATCCCACACCTGCTTCTGGAAGCGGCTGATTTCGTCGGGGAGAAGTGTTAGAGCAGACATACTGTATGGCCGGAAAGCTTACTTACCGGAAAAATTGATGAGCGTAGAAACCTTCATGGGTTTAAGCGCTTCTTCGTAGTTTAAGTCCGGTAAGCCAATGACGCCAAAAACATCGGACACCGTGCCACCGCCCATTTCAATCAGCCGGCGGGCTGCATCGAGCGTTCCGCCTGTTGCAATCAAGTCGTCAACGAGCAGGTATGAGGCGCCTTTCTGAACATCACTTTTGTGGATTTCGATTTCTGCCGTGCCGTATTCCAGGGCATACGATGTACGGTAGACATCACCGGGGAGCTTTCCCTTCTTGCGCACAAGCACGAGAGGAAGGCCGAGCTTTTCCGCAAACGGCGCTGCAAACAGAAAACCGCGGGATTCAGCAGCTGCGACGGCATCAAAGTGAACGTCCTTATACAGCTCAAGCATTCTGTCGATGCAGTGCTTAAAAACCTCAGGCTGAGTCAGCACGCTGGTAATATCATAAAAGAGAATTCCCGGCTTGGGGAAATCAGGCACACGTCGGATAGCTTTATCCAATAATTCATCGTTGGTCATAACAGAACCATTTTATCGATTTATATGCATGGTGTCTATCAAAGAGAAAAAAAATACACTATACTTTCAGCTATGATTGCAAGACGCCTTGGCTCCGCATGCATATGCGCCCTGTCTTTACTGTGTACACCGCTGCATTCTCAAGAAAACAGCCTGCCGGAAGCCGAAAGCCGCAGGATAACTGTCGTCGCTCACGATGCCGCAAAAGCCATCAGAAAGCTTGACGAAGGAAGAGCGCTCATCATCCTGACAGGCTCCATAAATACGCCGATTCTCTACAAAATCAGAAAAGCCATTGCAGCCAATACCCGGCTTGAGGCAGAGCTGGACATGTCCAAGACCACTGGCATGGAATCCATCGACAAGGAAGTGTTCGCAGGCTGCACCAATCTCACCCGGCTCGCATTCAGCGACAGCCTTACCGCCGTCTCCGCGCCCGTTTTTGCAGGCTGCAGTAATCTTTCCACATTCGAGGCCACTCAAGACAGCACGCATTTTTCATCAGCGGACGGTATTCTGTACAGCAAAGACGGCACTCAGCTTCTGCTCTGCCCGCCTGCCCGGAGCGGAAGCGTTACCATACCAGCTGCCATTACCGGCATTGACGGCAAGGCCTTTTCGGTCGCCGAATCGCTTGACCGCATAGAGGTAGACGCTGAGAACGAGTTTTTTACCGCTTCCGACGGCATCGTCTACAGCCGCGACATGCAGACACTCGTAAGATGTCCGCGCGGGCGAACGGAGCCGGTACACATTCCCGAAGGAGTCACGGCTATCGGAGAAGGCGCTTTTTCATTCTGCACCACGCTCCAATCCATCACGCTTCCGGAAACGCTTACAAAAATCGAAAAGCTTGCGTTTGAAGGCTGCGCCGCCCTGAGCGAGATTAGCTTACCGCAGAGCCTTACCAGCATCGGAAAACAGGCATTTTTTGGCTGCAGTTCCCTCAGGGAAGTCACGATTCCCCGGCAGGTCACTTTTATCGGCTCGCGCTCTTTTTACCGCTGCAAGCTTTCTGCCATTGTCTTTGAAAACAGCACCGGCTGGACGAACGGCAAGAAAAAGCTTACCGACTTAAAAGACATCGCAGAAAATCCCGAGCGCTTTAACCATCCCGGAAAATACTGGCCGACAGATATATTCCGCAAGGAAGATGACTAGGATGAAAGATAATTCCGATTCCCAAAAACGGCTTCCAGCTACAGCAGTCTGCCTGCTTCTGACAGCGGCAGTGTGCGTTCTCTTTGTGCTCTCGCTCTGCCTCGGAGCTGTCTCAATCTCGCCGGAAGAGCTGCTTACAGCGCTCAAGGGAGAGCAGTCTGCGGCGCAGCGGATTTTGCAGTACGTAAGGCTTCCCCGGGCAGTCGGGGCCGTTTTGTGCGGGGCAGCGCTCGGTTCCAGCGGCGCCATCATCCAGACAGTGCTTCACAATCCGCTTGGAAGCCCCAATGTCCTCGGCATGAACGCGGGAGCCGGCCTTTTTGTCATCATAACTGCTTCTCTTTTTCCGGCAGCAAGAGTGCTTCCGCTTGCAGCTTTTTCAGGCGCCTTTCTCACGCTGATTTTAGTCACCCTGCTGGGTAAAAAGGCCGGCGGTACAAAGGCGGCAGTGCTGCTTTCCGGGGTCGCCGCAGGGACTTTTTTTACCGCCTGCGCCGATGCAGTGACCGTGCTCCTTCCGGACACCGTCTACAGCCGCACCGCCTTTAAGATTGGCTCTCTTTCGGGCATACAGATGAACGTGCTCATTCCCTCAGGCGTCATCATCGCGCTGTCCCTTGCGGCAGTGTTCGTCCTTCACAAAGAAATTGACATTCTGTCGCTGGGTGAAGAGACCGCAGGCTCCCTGGGACTGCATACCGGCACCGTACGGGTTATGGCGCTCGTGCTTGCAGCCCTGCTCTGCGGCGCGGGAATCTGCTTTGCCGGGCTGGTCGGCTTTGTCGGGCTGATAGTACCGCACATAGCGCGCACGCTTACAGGAACTGCCATGAGGCCGCTTGCCGCTGTCAGCGCGCTTTCCGGGGCGGCGCTCGTCCTGCTCTGCGATTTACTGAGCCGCATGCTCTTTGCCCCCTACGAGCTTCCAGTCGGAATCCTGCTTTCGCTCATCGGAGGCCCGTTCTTCATCGCGCTGCTTTTTACGCGAAGGAGGAATCCCCGTGTCTGACATCCTCATCGCAAGGAACCTGACGACAGGCTACGGCCGAAGGAAAAGCAGCAGGTTCGCACCAGAGGGAATGCGTAAGAAAAAGGGGCCGGCTCCCGTCCTTACAGACGTATCATTCAGTCTGCAGAAAGGAACGGTCACCGCCATTACCGGCCCGAACGGAAGCGGAAAATCAACCCTGCTAAAGGCGCTGTGCGGTTTTCTTCCCGTCTGGCAGGGAGAGATAGCGCTTTTTGATGACAGCGGAAACTGTAAGCCGATAACGGCATTCACGGCAAAAGAGCGGGCGCGCAAAATCGCCTATGTTTCCCAACAGCACCAGATTCCTGACATCGAGGTCGGGCGGCTGGTACTGCAGGGCCGCTTTCCCTACACTACGATTTTTTCTGCCTACACAGAAAGCGATTACAATGCCGCCCGCGCCGCCATGGAAAAAATGGGCATGTATCATCTAGCCGGCAGAAAGATGCGGGAACTGAGCGGCGGCCAGCAGCAGAAAGCATACCTTGCGATGGCGCTCGCACAGCAAAGCGACGTGCTTATACTCGATGAGCCGCTCACCTTTCTGGACATACGGCAGCAGCTTGAGCTGATGGAAACCCTTAAGGCGCTTGCCTCGGAGGGAAAGACCATCTGCCTTGTCATACACGACCTTAACACCGCCCTGACGCAGACTGACAGCGTGCTGCTTTTGAACGAAGGCCGCATTGTCTCGCAGGGGCCAGGCAAAAAGCTTGCAGAACATGGCTGTATCGAACAGGTATTCGGTGTTACACTGCACGCACGCAGCCTGGGCGAAAGCGGCGGGCAAAGCTATACATTTTCTCTGGAGACACAATGACTTTAGACAGTTTCAGGTTCAAAATCAACGTACAGCAGCCTCTGGAATTTTTTTACCGGAGCAAAACATACAACATGACCTACGGTACTGACGACGAAGGTTCGTACATCGCATTCGGAAGGCTCTACGACACGCCGGAAAAATACCGCTCTGTCGGCGAGCTTCTGAATAACGCGAAGGTCGAAAACAGTTTTTTGCGGGAAGTCCTGCAGGATATCTAGGCAAAGGAAAATGAATATGGAGATAATAGCAGAAATCGGAACCTCACACGGCGGTTCCTTCGATAAGGCAAAAGAGCTGATTGATGCAGCAGCAGATGCCGGCGCTACGGCAGTCAAGTTTCAGTGGGTGTATGCTGACGAGATACTGCACCCGGACACCGGTTTTGTCACGCTGCCAGGAGGCGCAATTCCACTGTATGAGCGCTTTAAGCAGCTTGAAGTTACCCCGGAGTTTTTTGTGGACTGCCGCGACTACGCACGAAAAAGAGGCACCGCCTTTATCTGCTCGCCGTTTGGCACACGCAGCCTAAAAGAACTGGCTTCCCTCGCCCCCGACGCGATAAAAGTCGCATCCCCGGAGCTGAACCACATCCCCATGCTCCGCGCGCTTTCCGAGCTGAGGGCAGGTCAGGAAAAAAAAGGCGAAAGCCCCGTACCGGTCATTATCTCAAGCGGCGTTTCCACTCTGCGCGACATCGAAACGGCTCTTTCTATCCTCGGCAGAAATGGCATTACGCTGCTCCACTGCATCACTAGCTATCCGGCTCCCGAGCGCGAATATAATCTCCGGCTGCTGGAAACGCTTGCGGCTGTCTTCGGCGTAAAAACCGGCGTCAGCGACCATTCCCTTGACCCGGTGCTCGTTCCCTCGCTGGCTTCTGCAATGGGCGGCACTATGATTGAAAAGCACATCACGCTGTCTAAGAAAACGGACGGCCTTGACGACCCGGTCGCCCTGGAGCCGGAGCAGTTTGCCCACATGTGCTATTGCCTGAGGCAATGCGAGGCTGTCCTCCGCCGATACGGCGCACAGGAAGGAAAGGCCGTCATCATCAGACAGCTTGCAGAGCAGGAGCAGTATGGGCCGGAGCTTGTACAGGCAGCCATCGGCGACGGCGTAAAAAAGCTTGCCCCGAGCGAGCAGGCAAACTACGGAAGGACAAACCGAAGCCTGCACTATATGCACGCCCTAAAAAAAGGCCACGTCATTACAGAAAACGACGTGGCAGTCCTCAGGACAGAAAAAGTGCTGACACCCGGCATACGGCCAGAGGCGCTTGAAACTGTCATTGGCGCAAGGCTTTTCCGGGATGTATCGTCGGGAGACGGCGTTCAGTGGGACGATTTGACCGAAAGAGCGACGCGCTGACAGTAAATGCACGCGCAACGCACTGCGACATAAGCAACGCGCCGGCGGCAAAAAGCGGGGCGCGAATGCTTTCCGGGCACATCGCTTACAGGGCACTCGAGCCAATCAGGCCGCTCCTGTAGGCGGCAAGCAGGTCTTCCAGCTCCGCAATCTGTTCCTTTAAGACCATGCCCTTGTCGGTATCGGCAACATAGTGCCGCGAAGGAAATTTCTTTACCGTGATTGTGTCAGAGATGATATCGCTGTCAGTCTGAATGACCGTTCTGGCGTTGGTAAACTTCTCGTGCACCACAAGGCGAAGCCCGTACGAATTACAGACAAGCGTGTAACCGGCGATGCCCGTCTTTTCGTGATACGCTGCAGCAAAGCCCCCGTCAATAATCAGAAGCTTGCCGCCGCATTTTATCGGAGTGTCGCCCTTCTTCACTTCCTGCGGCACGTGTCCGTTCACAATCGTCGCGCAGGGGCCGGAAAGCCCGAACTCCGCAAGGATTCGGTCAACGGTCGCCTCATCCTGCTCCACAAGGTCGTAGTAGTGATTCTTAATCTCTACGGATGCACGCTTGTCGTCAATAAACATGCTCTCGAATGTCGCCATCTTGTGCTTTCCAAAAAGCGGCGACTTCGGCCCCGACCACAGGTACCAGAGGATGGTAGAACCGAGGTCCCTGTCAGCAGTCCCCGGCCGGGCAAAAAAGCCTTTTCTTGCCCACGCCTCAAGTTCATCAAAAAGCTCGCGGCCGGCGCAGGTCTTTTCAAACACTCTGACCGGCATAAAATCTCCGTTAGCATCGAGCGGCACGCACCCGTGATACAGCAGGTTTCCGTTAAACACCTTGTACAGGCTGCCTTTTGAATAGAGCAGCTTTACGTGATTAAAAAGCTTTTCGCAGTGAGTGAACGAATACACAAGCCGGCCGACTACCTCGCGCTCTTCCGCGCTGAGAGCTGACGGCTGCTTTCTGTCGACAGTCGGAAAATCAGTCGTGTTGAGCTTCCAGCTTTTGCCGTCAATTTTTACCGTGCCTGCCTCCCAGTCAATATTTTCGAGGATAAGCCTGTCCTGCATCTCAAACTGCGGATTTAAGCGGATGATTTCTTCTTCCAGCTTGAACTGAATTACAGCAATTGCCTTATGCAGCGCCTGCCTGTCCATGCTTCCATACGCCTGCATCGTAAAGGTGACAAGCGGCGTCAGGTTGATGCCGTAGCCTTCTTCGAGCACGTCCAGATTGTCGTAGCGGGCGCAGAGGCGCACCACGTTCGCAATGCACGCCTTGTTTCCAAGCGCGGCGCCCATCCACACGACGTCGTGATTCCCCCACTGAATGTCGAGCGAATGATAATGCATTAGCGTGTCCAGAATGACGTGAGGACCAGGCCCGCGGTCAAAAATGTCGCCGATGATGTGCAGGTGATCTATGACAAAATGCTGAATCAGATTACACATGGCTTCGATGAGCGGTTCTGCAGCGCCAACCCTGATGACAGTCTGGATAATCTCGTTATAATAGGCCTGCTTGTTGTTGATTTCTTCTTTTTCGGTGATAAGCTCTTCAATGATGTAGGAAAAATCGGTGTGGGAAGACGAAGCCATGGCCTCGCGTAAGTCCGCCCGGGTATGCTTTGAAGAAACCCGGCGCAGCATGGCAATCAGACGGTGAAGCGTAACGGCATACCAGTCATTCATGTCAGGCTCGGTCTGGTGCACCAGCTCCAGCTTTTCCCGGGGATAATAAATGAGCGTTGCAAGCGCGCGCTTTGTAGAGGCAGTCTCGCTGTTACCGAAAACTTCGTCTATTTTGGTACGGATTGAGCCGGAACCGTTGCGCAATACGTGGCTGAACTGCTCCGACTCGCCGTGAATGTCGCTTAGAAAATGCTCCGTTTCCTTCGGCAGGCTCAGCAATGCCTGCAGGTTAACGATTTCGCTGATGACAGCCCGCTCTGACGGGTACTGCCGGGCAAGTATCTCCAGATATTTCTTCGATGTATCCATATCCAGAGTATACCGCAATTCCGGCAGAAACACCACGCAAAAGCAACGACCCGCGCGTACACAGCGGCCCGCGCGTGCACAGCTTCTCCGCGGAAGCAACGTCACGCCTCCGCGGAAGCAGCGTCACTCCCCCGCGGAAGCAGAGCCTTGCGCGTGCGCCCCGCTAGCGGCTCTCGAGAATCTTTGCGGCAGCTTCAGCTACGCTGTAACCGACAAACTGCTCCCTTGTCTTTAAGTTTTTAAGGGTAAGCTTTCCGGCACGGGCTTCGTCTTTACCAATCAG
>JAILRG010000140.1 GCA_024698325.1 Treponema sp. | reverse complement strand
GTTTAATGATCCGTACTACATTCCGCGCTATGGCTTTGGCACGAAAGTACAGGATTATCTGAACGGTAAGAAAGCCGCCGTCGTGAACCTGGCTGTCAGCGGCCGCTCATCACTCAGCTTTAGAACCGATGCCGGCTCAGCAAAAAACTACGCGCTCTTGCAGCAGAATATCCGCAAAGGCGATTACCTGATAATCGCTTTCGGTCATAATGATGAAAAACTCGAAGCCGAGCGCTACACAAATCCGAATGGAGACAAAGATACCGCCGGTTCTTTCCAGAATTCGCTCTACGAAAACTATGTAAAGCTCGCACAGGAAGCAGGTGCAACGCCTGTTCTGGTAACGCCCATCGTCCGCCTGAACAAGAGCGGAACGTATGAGGGCGCCGTCGTGCACGTAACGGCCGGCTCCTCAGAATTCCCCGGCGGCGACTACCCTCAGGCAATCCGCAGCCTGGGTTCTGCCGTAAAAGTGACCGTCGTTGACCAGACGGCAAACACAAAGGCGCTGTACGAAAAACTGGGCGCCGAAGCTGCAAAACTCCATGCGCAGACAGGCTCAAAAGAAGCAAGCCTCGACACGACGCACCTGAATGCCTACGGCGCATCAGTCGTCGCAAAGCTGCTTGTAGAAGACCTTGCCGCTAAGGACAAGGCTTTTAAAAAACTTACTGCAAAGAAGCTCGCCGAGCCGGTGTATGACAAGGAAGCTCTGGTGAACAAGGCGTATGTCGAACCGGGCTATGGAGCGCCGGCAGCCAAGAGCAGCAATTTCGAAACAAAAGAGCCGTGGTGGGGAAGCGCTTTCGGCAGCATCGGCGGCGCGTCAAAAGCCGCCAACCCCGATTTGAACGAGATTGAAGAAACAGCTGGCGGCGTCATCATGCATTCGGGCATGAAAGACGGCAGCAAGGACTGCGGAAAAATCGCCGGCAGCGAAGACGGCCTGCTTTTCTACTTCCAGCGGCTCCCGGTCACTGCAGATTTTACGCTGAAGGCAACCGCAAAAATCCGCAACATCAAGGCTAACAATCAGGTGTCTTTTGGACTTATGCTCCGCGACAACGTGATTATCGATACGAATGCCGGCGGCATGAACAGCACCTACGTCGCTTCCGGTGCCCTAAAGATTGCAAATGCCGATAAGTGGGCGGCAGGCTTTGCCCGTATCGACACCGCCTTGCAGGAAAATCCCCATGCCGTCGAGGCAGTTCCCGCAAAGGACACCGTGGTAGAACTGTCGCTGACTAAAAAAGGCAATGCGGTAACCGTGCAGTACGGAAAGGAAGCGCCAGTCACCTACACCGTCGATTTGACAGAGTATGACAAGGAAAACATGTACGCCGGCGTTTACACCGCGCGCTGTGCGTATGTCGAATACAGCAACCTGACGCTGACAGTAGAGTAAACTGCAATACTATGCAGATTTATTGAAACTGCTGCATAAATATGTTACACTCGCCCCCAGAAAGTTAATTTTGGGGGCTTTTTTTATGAAGGTCGTTGTCATCGGTGCCCAGTGGGGCGATGAAGGAAAAGGCAAAATTGTTGATTATCTTGCCGAGGATGCAAAATATGTAGTGCGGTATGCAGGCGGTCCGAACGCCGGGCACACCATTGTCGTAGACGGCAAGCAGTATGCACTTCATCAGGTTCCGTCTGGAATCCTCTATCCGAACAAATCTGTATTTCTTGGTGCCGGCATGGTCATCGATCCCGAGGCGCTGTTCAACGAACTGCAGATGCTCAAAGACAACGGCATAAACTGGGAAGGCCGCGTATTCATCTCTGACCGCGCCCACATCATCCTGCCCCGCTACCGCCAGATGGATAAAGACCGCGATGCTGCAAGAAAGCGCCCGATTGGTACAACCGGCCGTGGCATCGGCATCGCTTACAGCGAAAAAGCAGAGCGCGATGGCCTTCGCCTTGCTGATTTGGACTGGGCCGAAAAAATGGCCGAGTACGATGGCGAAGACAAAGCCTACCTCGACAAATACAAGGACAAGCTGCTTTCAATGCGCGTCGACCTGACCGCAAAAATGTACGAATTCAAGGATGAAAACATCCTGTTTGAAGGCGCACAGGGCGCAATGCTCGACATCGACAGCGGCACCTACCCGTATGTTTCTTCCGGCGCATCCTGCTCTGCAGGCGCTGCTACCGGCTGCGGTATCGGCCCGCACGATTTGGACAAAATCCTCGGCGTATTCAAGGCATATCAGACACGCGTCGGAAACGGCCCGATGCCCACCGAGTTCAACAACGAAAGCGAAGGCGAACTTTGCGAATATGTACGCAAGACAGGCCGCGAATACGGCGTTACAACCGGCCGCGCCCGCCGCTGCGGGTACCTCGACCTGGTTGCCCTGCGCTACGCCTGCCGCGTAAACTCAATTGACAGCCTCGTGCTTACGCACCTGGACATTTACGACACCTTTGACGAAATCGAAGCCTGTGTCGCCTACGACGTTGACGGCAAAATCGTTACCGACTTCCCCGCAAGCGTCACCGCAATGGAGCATGCAAAGCCGGTGCTCGAAAAATTCGGCGGCTGGAAAAAGAGCCTAAAAGAGTGCCGCAGCTACGAAGAATTGCCGAAGCCCGCACGCGATTATGTAGAGTTCATCGAAGACTACTGCAAAGTCCCGGTCGGCATCATCTCCGTCGGCTACGAGAGAAACGAGACGTTCATTCGCAAAAACCCGTGGGAAAAATAAGCGTTCCCGCATAAAGCAAACGCCCGCGCTGTACGGTTTTCCGTAGTGCGGGCGTTTTTGTTTTTACAGGCTAAAATCTGACAAGCGCCTTTTGCAGGTGATGTTGGTATTAAAAAGGGCGCATCCCCCGGCCGGAACGTTTCCGGCCGGGGGCCGGGCCTTCCGCAACTCGCTAACGCTCGGCCGCTTCCTTGCGGTTCGCCTGCCTTACGGCAGCCGCCCCGCAAGTCCAGTGGCTTGCTTCGCAATTGCTCCACGCCCTTGCGCAGTTTGCCCTATGCGTCAAATCCTAATCACGCGGCTGTGGGTAATCACTTCCGGCTCGCCGTCGGTAATCAGCACATCGTTTTCCAGCCGGCAGCCACCGATTTCAGCATCGTAGAGCCCCGGCTCCAGCGTGACAATCATGCCTGCTTTAAAGAGCTGCTCTTCGGGAATTTTCCCGGAAATGCGGGGGTACTCGTGGATTTCAAGACCGATGCCGTGGCCCAGGGTGTGGGGCATGACCCGCTTTGCCTTTGAAAAGACCAGTTCTGCCGCAGCCCCTGCCTGCCGGATGGGAAGCCCGGCTTTGTAGAAAGGCAGGGCCTGCTCGGCGGCTTTTTCTACCAGCGCCACCTGTTTTTCCTGTGCCTCTGTAAGGGGACCCATGGCTACCGTAAGCGTCGTGTCGCTGGTGTAGCCTTCGTAGACCACGCCAAAGTCCAGAATAGAAAGTCCCTGGGCCGGCCAGGGCGCCGCCGTGTAGCCGGGGAAGGCGTGAATCGCCCAGCTGCGCGCCGGTCCTGCCGCCAGTGTGTCAAAGCCGGTGCGTTCACAGCCGTTTGCCCGGCATTCCTTTTCGATAAGCAGGGCAACGTCGGTCTCCGTCTTGATAGTACCGCCGCGAATCCCCTCTTCAATCTTGTCGATAATCAAATCGCCGATGCGGGATGCCTCTTTGGTGCAGTCAATCTCGTAGCTGTCCTTGCAGGCGCGAATCTGCACTACGTAGTCATGCACGCTGTGCTCCCGGCACCGCACGTCCCAGCCGTCAAGAGCGTCAACGTATTTTAAGAAGAGGGGGTAGGGGGTTGCCGGCGGAATATCCACGTTTTTCCGCTCCTTAACGCCAAAACTGTTCAGCACTTCCTTTACAGCCTTCGTGTTTTCCCGGTTGTATTTGTTGTAGGCAATAACCTTGCAGTCGATTGCGCGTTCTGCGGCAAGATTTTCGTCCCAGGGAATGAGGACAGCCTTTCCCTTGTTATCGGCAAGGCAGGCAATAAAAAGCGCATCGCTGGGATGACCCGAAAAATAGCGTACGGCAGGGTTCCGGCGTTCTTCGCAGTCTTCAAAAACCACGGCCGTAATGCCATTTTCCTTCATGTATGCAAAGAGCTTTTCTTTGCGGGCGGCATATATGGCCGCCATTTCTTCTTTTGTGTAGGATTTCATAACAGGGGCAAGTATAGTGCAGTGGCCAAGAAAAGGGAAGAATAGAGCTCTCGTGCGTCTGTTTGACGGCGGAGGATCCGTACCATGCTTTCCGTGCCACAATCACGCGCTAAGGGCGCTCCATTCCTCCGCGGCTTGGAACTTCGTTGCCAATCCGCTTCGGAACAGCCCTTGCGGGCTGCTGCTCCTATCCCTGGTGCGCCGTTCGCCTCATGGCGAACTTACCGAGTTTGCCCCGTCCTTGCCGTGGCAAACTCGAAATAGGACTGAGAGCATAAAAAAACCGCCCTATATGAAGTGATCCAGACTTCGGGCGGTTATAACAATAACTCAACGGAGGCGGTCGCTTTTCTGCTTTGCGTCCCCGCTTTCTTTTACTATATCCTGCCTTTACAGGTTCGTCAAGTTTTCAACTAGCAAGCAGACCGGGCGCCATTTTCAAGAATAAAAAGTCGCCCGGAAGTCTTCTCATGAGGACTTCCGGGCGGCGTCATTGCTTCAAAGAACGCATTTTGCGGGTCTCACGCGGGGTACAGACCCCGAGCGGGGAGCGTTCAGTTCGTCGGCTCAATGGTGAACACAAACTTGGTATCGCCCTCCATGCCGCCCATACCCATAATATCGCCGCTGAACGATACGCTGGAAGCATTGCCGGTCCAGGTGGCGCTTTGCATACTGCCAGACCAGCCTGTGCCTGATGCGTCAAAAGCCCCTGTAGTCACTTCAATCTTGGTGAAGTTGCCGAGGGTGGTGGTAAATGTTCCGCCCTCCATGAAATTCTTATCTCTGAAGTCTATCATGCCGGCAGTTATAGTGACACCGTCCTTGGTGAAAGAAGTTCCCGAATTGCCGGTTATATCATCGTTGTTCCACGTTACGGTGATGGTGGCGCTTGCCTCCTCAGCCTGTTCGCCTGTGAGGGTCTCGCCGGTCCAATCCTGTACGGTGACGCTCTGCACCTGGATGGTGTTCTTACCCACTGTGAGGTTGAAGGTGTAGCTGTAGCCTGCCTCCAGTTCGGGGATGCCCTTCACGCGGAGGGTGCTGCCTTCGCCGTCGGTCAGCTGGATGAAGGTGGCGCCGCTGTCACCATAGCCAGGCACTACGAGGGCGGTGTAGGAGGTGCCTTGGCCACCGGTGCCCTGTGCGTATGGGGTGATTTCGGTGCTGCTGCCCGTGGGATTGCCGTCTTCAATGCCGCTGCTTTCGCTGTAGATGTGGACGTTGCTGACGGTCTTCTCGTCATCGTAGTACTGGCTGCCGAAGCCGCTGATGCGTACGATGACGCGGGCCATCTTGCGCTCCAGCTGCATCTGGATGTCGCTGCCGCTGGCGGGACGTGTGATATCGGCCGTTTTGGTCATATAGTCGGCAAGGGCGATTTTGTCCACGCTGCTCTGGTCGGTGGGCAGGGTGAAGGCGGTCATCGACGTTCCATCTACATTGGCGGGATAGTATGCCTTGAAGGTGAGCGTGTCGCTTGTCCAGAGGAGGTACTTACCGGATACGGTCTCCGTCCAGGTCTGGTCGTCGGTTGACGTACGCTGGAAGATGACGGCCTCCTGGTCGGTGTTTCCGTCGCTTGCGCTTATGCTCACCTGGTCGCCGGCGTTGAACCAGCGCTGCGTGTCGTCGGTGGCGGCGGCGTTGCTGCGGGCAGCGGTGCTTAAAGAGCCGGCTCCCAGCTGAACAGTTACTGCGTCTGCAGGCCGTTTTCCGCCACTTGCTTCGGTAAAGTCATCATTATTGGCGCAGCCGGAAAGCAAAAGCGCAAGAGCTGCGGCCGCCATAAAAGTATATTTTCGTGCGTTTTTCATGGAATACCTCCTCTTCCTAGTCAGCTACATAGCAGCCGGGCATTGCAAGCCAGTCTGTTGATGAAAGATTTAATCCTGCAGATGGCGAAAGCGATGTTGAGATGTCGCTTCCCACGGTGAGGGGCAGGGTGTAGCATTTTCCCTGCTCGAAGGTGAGGCTTTCAGTGTTTGTCCATGAGAATGAGCGGCTGCCAACCTTGAATGAGATGGTCAGCTGACCGGCGGCAATCTGCTGCGGTACAACGATGGCCTCGTACTTGGCCGTGCTGTGTGCGCTTTCACTTTCGGCAGCTGTAAATTCACTCTGATAAGCAGTGATGTCGGCAGAAGTAGAGCCAGTGGCGGTCACTCTGCCGTAGTTCTCATTGGCAGTCTCCATCGGATTGAAGTTATAGCCGGCATTGGTGCCGCTGATGGTAAAATCTGTTACATCAGAGGCGTTGGTACCATAAAACTCGCTTGCAAGGTCCAGCGTTACGTCCAGCTTGGACAGGGCGTGGTAGAAGTTCACCACCAGCTTGCCGTTCTGCAGCAGCGTCTCCTCGATAGAGGGGTTGTAGATGGTCTTTGTGGGCATGGTCAAAAGATCCTGTGCATTGAGCTTGCCCTGCGACGACTGGTCGGCAGCCACGGTGAGGTTAACACCCATGAGGAACTCCATGTCGCTGAATGTCTTTTCCTGCTTGTAGGCGGCGGTCACGATGATGCTCTGCTGGTCGTTCTGCCAGAGCATGCGGTTTACGGGCGTCCACTCGCTGCCGTCGTACTGTACGGTATTGAAGTAGCTGTAGGTGGCAGATGCGTAGTTGACAATCTTCACCTGGAACTGCTGACCGTTCTGGTTCAGGTCGTTTGAGGTGATGCTGGCGCGCGCCTGTGTGGGCTCAACGAGATTTGTGGTAAAGCGAATCACGCCGTCCTCGGGAAAATTGGATGTGCTTAGTGCGCTTTCCACGTCGTTATACTGGCAGCTGACCAACAAACTCAGCAGGACTGTGGCCGCCGCAAAAAATAGTTTTTTTGCTTTCATCATGCTATCTCCTATAAGATTTCGTATTCACAAGGTCGTGCCGCTTACTCTGTTCCCAGGTTGTCACCAGGCTCGTTTTCCCAGGTTGTAACTGAAAAGCCACTTCCATTAATGCTTACCGGCGTAAGGCTGCGGTAGGTACTTTCGGCAGTGGTGAGGGTTTCGTAGTTTGTGACCTGCGCCTGCTGTGCTTCTGTAAGGGCATCGTAGGCAGTGCGGGCAGCGTCAATCTTAGCCTTGCTGTCGCTGGTGTAGGCTACGGTGCCGATATCGCTAATCAGGCCGATAACAGCGGAAACTGCAAAGCTACTGTAGGTGGATTCAGCAGTGGTGAGGGTTTCGTAGTTTGTGACCTGCGCCTTTTGGTCGCTGGTGAGGGCATCGTAAGCGGTGCGGGCAGCGTCAATCTTGGTCTTGCTGTCGCTGGTGTAGGCTACAGTGCCGATAGCATTGATGAGTGTGATAACGTCATCGGCAGTGGTGCGGCTGAGGACAAATGTGGCGCTGACTATGGCTATGCCGGTGGGCATGACGAAGGCGTTTTCCGTGACCGTGATGGCCTGGGAGGAGGAATCGGTGACTATGAAGGATTCTAGCTCGTAGCCGTCATCGGGAATCGCCGTTAGGGTTACGGTCTGTCCGCTGGCGGCGCTGGTTTTATCGGCGGTTACGGTGCCGTTTTCGATGTTGCTGGCAATAATGACGGGGTAGTAGAAGAAGGCGTCGTCGCTATTCTTGCAGCTGGCGACGGAAAAGGAAAGAACGGTCAAAAACAGAATGCAGGTGCATATCCCCCCCCCCCCATAAACCTATACGCTTGCTTAGTTGTTCCATACACAACTCCTTGCAGGATAAGATGAGCCGCCACAGGGCAGGCAAAAAAAAGTACCTGCTGTAGTTAGCAAGTACTTTTAAGATGTTTTATTTTACGATTGGTTTAAGTTGCCGTCAAGAAAATTTTAACAGGTCAAACTTCGAGTTTTGACAGTAGCAGTACCATGCAGGCTACCAGCAGAACCGCCCGCTGGAAAACCGCAGTTGTGCGAAATAGGAAAACGACTCCCTGCGGTCGCGCGCACAAGGCGGTTTCGCGGTCTCATTCTGCTTCCCGCCTGCACATTTCTGTCACAAGCAAAACTCGACATTTGCCCTAAAAGCATGGTTTTTTCACGGTTTTTACTGCCAGTATGCGGGCAAACTGGCGCGTGAGGTAGCGAGCGGTCTGCGCAAAGCGCAGAAAAATTGCGACTGTGGGAGCAATTTTAGCGCGAGTTTTGATTCGTTCTTAGAAGCAAAACTCGGGAAGGTCAGCATAGCTGACCGACAATCTCCCGAACGCCCCCGCGTGAGTGGCTGTAGCCCCGCCGCAGGCGTTCGCCGTACCGACAGGGACGGCGAATGAAGCGCGGTTAGCGCGGAAGGGCGCAAGACACGACCGCCCGGCTGGTGAGCGGAGTCGAACCAGCCGGCGGGCACGCCCTAAATACAAAAAAAGACTAGTGGCTCAGCTTGCGTCCCAGCTTTCGCTGTACCATGCCTTGCAGGGCCTTAAAGACGCTGTCGCCGGTGAGGGCGAGAAGGACAAGGCCTACTGCGGCAAAGACCAGAGCGCTTGCGGCAAGGGGGAGGCCGTAGCCAATGAGGCGGCCGTGGGTAGCTAACTGCCCGCCAAAAGTGGTAAGGAGGGCGCGGCGGACGAACCAGGCCGGCAGGGCGGCGGCGACAGAAAAGACTGCCATTTTGAGGGCATAGAGCGACAGGGCGCGAATCACGCTTCCTACGCCGGAAGCATGGGTGCGGCGCAAAAAGATAAAGAGGACAACGCTGTTTGCAGCGCTTGCCAGGGAAAGGGCCAGCGCAATGCCGCCGCCTGCCATGGGGCGGACGAGCAGCAGGGCCAGGGGAATGTTCACTGCAAAGCCGATGATGCCGGCCAGTGTGGGGCTCTTGGTGTTGCCCTGGGCGTAAAAAGCGGGGGCGACGATGCGGTTAAGTGCGATAAAGAAAAGCCCTGCGATGTGGTAGCGGAAGGCTGACAGGGTGAGTGCGACCGAATTGTCGTCAAAGCTGCGGCTCTTGTAGACCAGCGAGATGATTTCCCGGCCGCAGACCAGGGAGAAAAAGGTGATGGGTATGGAGATGAGGGCGATGATTTTAAGCGCCTGGGTAAGGAGGGCGTTGAATGCTTCCCAGCGCTGTTTTTTGGCAAGGGCGCTCATGTCCGGCAGTATGACGGTGCCGATGGAGACGGCGAAAATGCCCAGAATCAGCTCCTGCAGGCGCAGGGAGTACTGCAGGCTGGAGACTATGCCGCTTCCGGCACGGCCAGCCAGCGCGGTGGAGACTACGTCGTTCAGCTGGTAGGCTGCCATGCCGATAATCGTCGGTCCGATGAGGGCCATGACGCGGCGTGTGCCCGGATTGGTGAATGCTTTTTTGAGCGTGGTAAAGCCGCACCCCCAGCCGGTGCGTAAAACAAAGGGCAGCTGAAAAAGCGCCTGCACGGTGCCGCCTGCAAGGACGCCGATGGACATGGCGCGCGCCGGGTTTGCGGTGTGGGGGCTGAGCAGGTAGGTTGCTGTAATTACAATCGAATTAAAGAGGACGGGGGTAAAGCCCGACGGCGCGAAAATCTTTACGCCGTTCAGTATGCCCTGGAAGAATGCCGCCACGGAAATGACGAAGAGGTAGGGGAACATGATGCGGGTAAGCAGCGTGGTTTCGGAAAGGACTGCGCCGTCGTCGCCGCTGTAGAAGAAGGGGATGATACGCGGCGTAATGGCGATACCCGCCATGACCACCAGCGCCGTCAGAAAAGAGACGAGGGTGAGCGTGGCGCGCAAAAAGTCCCGGGTGGTGCGCACTGCGTCGCTGTTTGCTGCGCCCGTGCCAGTGCCCGCGGAGCTGTTGTCAGAGCCTGCAGCGGCGTCTGTCGCTTTTGCCTCTGCCTGGGCGCAGTCTTCCAGATAGGCGCGGAAGGTGGGAATAAAGGCGACAGAAATTGCGTTTTCTGCAAAGAGGCGGCGGAAAAGGTTTGGAATCATAAAAGCTATGCCGAAAGCATCAGCGTAGCTTGAGGTGCCCAAAAAAGAAGCCTTGGTCATTTCCCGTACCAGACCTAAGATGCGGGAGCAAAGGGTAAAAAATGAAAGCGAAAGCCCCGACGCCAGAAGCGAGGAGCGTGATTTTGATTTTGCCATAGTCTGATTATCGGCAGGGAACGGGCGATGCATAATCCAGCTCTGTTTTTTTCCGCTGATTTTATGCTACAGTGCTTTTCATGGTTATTCATGTTGATGATTTTTTGCAGCCTGGCCTTGCGCCGTATGCGCGGCTGACAGAGCGGGAGCTTCGCGCTGTAGCTGACTGCCCGGACGGCCTTTTTATTGCCGAAAGCCCCAAGGTGATTGAGCGTGCGCTGGATGCCGGTTTTGAGCCGATGTCGTTTCTTATGGAAGAAAAGCATTGTACCGGCGATGCGGCGTTCCTGCTTGAGCGCTGCCCGGAGGTCCCTGTTTACACGGCTCCGCGCGCCCAGCTTGAATCGCTTACCGGTTATACGCTTACCCGCGGCGTGCTTTGTGCCTTTAAGCGAAAGCCGCTTGCAGCGCTTTCTTCTGTTCTCTCGCAGGCGTCACGGGTTGCCGTGCTCGAAAACATCACCGATGCGGTAAACGTCGGCTCCATCTTCCGTTCTGCAGCTGCCCTCGGTATCGACGCCATTCTGCTGTCGCCCGGCTGCTGCGACCCGCTGAACCGCAGATGCGTCAGAGTCAGCATGGGAAATGTCTTTTTTATTCCGTGGACTAGAGTTGTGGCTGAAAATGCCGACTGGCCGGCTCGGGGCATGCAGGCCTTGCATGAGGCGGGCTTTAAAACGCTTTCCATGGCGCTTCGCAATAATTCCATAGACATACAGAATCCTGTGCTGCACTCAGAACCTCGCCTTGCGGTGCTTCTGGGAAATGAAGGCGATGGCCTGCTTTCAGAAACTATCGATACGAGTGATTACGTCGTCAAAATCCCGATGAAAGCGGGCGTCGATTCTCTGAATGTGGCCTCTGCTGCCGTCATCGCCTTTTGGGAGCTTGCCGGGAACTTGCCGGAAGCCGGTGAAAAATTAATTCCAGTTGATACTTTCAACATTTATTAGTATTATTTACAGTGCTTTTTTGTTGTTAATTATTTCTCTTACAGTAAAGGAATGCAATGGATTTCACAAATACAACATTTAAACCGGCGGTAAAGCCGCTCCGCGTTGGTATCGACGTAGGCTCTACGACGGTAAAAATCGTTATTCTTGATGATAACGGTAAGATTTTATATGGAGATTATCAGCGCCATCGTGCTGACATCCGCAATACAATCATAGCTGTAGTTACAAAGGCTCTCGAAACGGTTGAAAAAGACCTGCCTCTTGGTAGCGAACAGACTATTTCGGTAAAGGTGACTGGTTCCGGCGGCCTTTCTGTGTCTCAGTGGCTGAACATTCCGTTCATTCAGGAAGTTGTTGCTGCGACTACCGCCGTACGCAAGCTGATTCCCCAGACGGATGTGGTCATCGAGCTGGGCGGTGAGGATGCAAAGATTACCTACTTTACTGGCGGCGTAGAGCAGCGCATGAACGGTACCTGCGCTGGCGGTACCGGCGCCTTTATTGACCAGATGGCGGCTTTGCTGGAAACCGATGCCCCCGGCCTGAACAAGCTGGCTGCAGGCGCTACCACGGTGTATCCCATTGCTGCCCGCTGCGGCGTTTTTGCAAAGACTGACGTGCAGCCGCTTATCAACGAGGGCGCACGCCGCGAAGACATTGCCGCTTCTATTTTCCAGGCGGTGGTGAATCAGACGATTTCCGGCCTTGCCTGCGGTAAGCCGATTCGCGGCCATGTGGCTTTTTTGGGCGGCCCCCTGCACTTCCTTGACCAGCTGCGCGAAAGCTTTATTAAAACACTTAAGCTTACTCCCGAAGAGACGATTGTGCCTGACGACAGCCAGCTTTTTGTGGCTGCAGGCAGCGCCTTTTCTGCTGAGCGCACCTTCCACGGCGTGCCCGGTGTGGAGCCCACGTTCCCGACAATTGCTGCCTTTAAGGACAGCCTGAAGAATCTGGAGGGCGCCGAGCTGAACGAGGTGCAGCGCCTTGAGCCGCTCTTCCGTAACGAAGACGAGCTTGCCACCTTCCGCGACCGCCATTCGAAAGAAAAGGCTCTGCGGGGCGACCTTGCCAGCACCACCGGCCCTGTTTTCCTGGGTCTGGATGCGGGTTCTACGACGACAAAAGCAGTTCTTATCGACCAGGAAGGCAAAATCCTCTGGGACTTCTACGACGTGAACGCCGGAAACCCGGTGGACCTGGCAGTGCGTGTTTTGAAAGATTTGTACAAAATCTTACCGAAAGACGTCTACATTGCCCGGGCTGTTTCCACCGGTTACGGCGAGGCCCTCTTCCAGGCTGCTCTTGGGGTAGACTCTGGCGAAGTTGAGACCATTACCCACTACCGCGCTGCTGACTTCTTTGTGCCCGGCGTGGAATTCCTGCTGGACATCGGCGGCCAGGACATGAAGTGCCTCCGCATGAAGGACGGCGCCATCGTTTCCATTCAGCTGAACGAAGCCTGTTCTTCCGGCTGCGGAAGCTTCCTTGAAAACTTTGCCCGCACCATGGGCATGGACGTGCGCGAATTCAGCAAAATCGCACTGCTGGCTCAGAAGCCGGTGGATTTGGGCAGCCGCTGCACGGTCTTTATGAACAGCCGCGTAAAGCAGGCTCAGAAAGAGGGCGCCTCTGTTGCTGACATCAGCGCAGGTCTTTCATACTCTGTCATCAAAAATGCGCTCTTTAAGGTTATTAAACTGCGCCGCGCAAGCGAAATCGGAAAGAAAGTTGTCGTGCAGGGCGGTACCTTTAACAACGATGCCGTGCTCCGGGCTTTCGAAAAAATTGCGGGCGTCGAAGTCTTCCGCCCCGACGTGGCAGGCCTTATGGGCGCCTACGGTTCTGCGCTTATCGCACACGACCAGTGGCTGGACATTACTGCCCCCACGCCCGGTCAGGAAAAAGGCTGGGTTCGGCCCAAGGTGCTTTCAAACATTGCAAGCCTGGAGCAGCTGGAAAACTTCCACGTGGATTTGGAGCTGCGGAGATGCGGCAAGTGCCAGAACAACTGTCTTTTGACTATCAATACCTTTACGACAGAAGGCGACGAAAGTGGCCGCACCGTGCGCCGCTTTGTTACCGGTAACCGCTGTGAGCGCGGTGCCGAGCTTCCGCCGCTGGAAGGCGAGCAGAAAGCCTCTGTTGTGGACGCAAGCAACAAGAAGAATACCGGCGTAGACGAATACCAGCCCCGCGAGCTTCCCAACCTCTTTGCCTGGAAGTACAAGCGCCTTTTCCAGCACTATGTGCCGCTCCGCGCAGAAGACGCACCGCTCGGTGACGTGGGAATACCCCGCGTCCTCAACATGTACGAAAACTATCCCCTGTGGTTCACTTTCTTTACCAAGCTTGGTTTCCGCGTGCGCATAAGCCCGCGCTCTAACCGTGCCGTCTACGAGAAGGGCATTGAGTCCATTCCCTCAGAGTCGGTCTGCTACCCGGGCAAAATAAGCCACGGCCACATCGAGTCTCTGATTAAGAGCGGCGTTAAGTTCATTTTCTACCCCTGCGCTCCGTATGAAATTACCGAAGACGCAGGCGCGGGAAACCACTACAACTGCCCGATTGTCACCAGCTACCCTGAGGTGCTGCGGAACAATATCGATGCCCTGCGCCAGGATGATTCAATTCTCTTTATGAATCCCTTCCTGCCGATTTACGACAAGCCGCGCCTTGCAGAGCGTCTGTATGAGGAGATGCACAAGCATTTCCCCCAGATTACGACAGCGCAGGTTGCCGTTGCGGTAGACGCCGCATGGAAAGAGCAGGAGCAGTACCGCAAGGACGTGCATGCTGCCGGTGAGGAGGCTCTGGAGGAAATCATCCGCATGGGCGCCAACGGCATCGTGCTTTCAGGCCGCCCCTACCACCTTGACCCGGAAATCAACCATGGTATTCCGGAGATGATTCACGGGCTGGGACTTGCGGTCTTTACCGAGGACTCCATTGCGCAGCTCGGCTCAATCGAGCGCCCGCTTCGCATTATCGACCAGTGGACTTACCACAACCGCCTCTATCGCGCGGCAAGCTTTACTTCGCTCATGCCCAACCTGGAGCTGGTGCAGCTGACAAGCTTCGGCTGCGGCCTTGACGCGGTAACAGCCGACCAGGTGGACGAAATCATGAAGTCGAAGGGACGCATGTACACCCTGATTAAGATTGATGAGGGAAGCAACCTGGGTGCCGTCCGCATCCGCATCCGCTCCCTGATTGCTGCCGTTAAGGAGCGCCAGCGCAACTACCACAAGCCGGTGGTAAAATCCGCTGCCTACCAGCGGCAGGTCTTCACCAAGGAGATGAAGTACAGCCACACGATTATCGCGCCCCAGATGAGCCCGATTCACTTTAGGCTGGTGCAGCGCGCCTTCCAGAACTCCGGCTACAACTTTGTGGTGCTGGATGCAGTGGATCCGGTGGCAGTGGAAACTGGCCTTAAGTTTGTAAACAACGACGCCTGCTATCCGTCAATTCTGGTGGCAGGTCAGATGATTGCCGCCCTCGAAAGCGGAAAATACGACCTTGACCACGTAAGCCTGATGATTACCCAGACGGGCGGCGGCTGCCGTGCGACAAACTACATCGGCTTTATCCGCCGTGCGCTGCAGGATGCCGGTTGGGGACACATTCCGGTCATCAGCCTTTCTGCGCAGGGCTTTGAGGACAACCCGGGCTTTAAGATTACGCCCGGCCTTTTGCACCGTGCGATGATGGCGCTTATGACAGGCGACCTGTTGATGCGCGTGCTGTACCGCACCCGCCCGTATGAGGCAGTGCCGGGCAGTGCAAACGCCCTCTACGAAAAGTGGAACGGCCGTGCGCTTAAGCAGCTGGAATCTCTTTCCGTGTTCAAGTACCGCAAGCTCTTGAAGGGCATTGTGCGTGACTTTGACCGCCTGCCGCTTCTTCCGGTTAAAAAGCCGCGCGTCGGTGTTGTTGGCGAAATCCTCGTCAAATTCCATCCGACGGCGAACAACGACATCGTGAACGTGATTGAGCGTGAGGGAGCAGAATGCGTCATGCCGGATCTGGCAGACTTCCTGTTCTACACGTTCAGTACCGGCATTTTCCGTCACGAAGAGCTGGCCTTCCCCAAGAAGACTGAGCGCAATGCAAAAATGCTCGTATGGTTCCTGGAACGCTACCGGAGCTATATGAAGCGCGTGCTTAGAAAGAGCCGCCGCTTTACGCCGCCGTCTTCAATCTACGAGCTTATGGAAGGTGTGAACGACATCGTGCAGCTGGGTAACATCACCGGCGAAGGCTGGTTCCTTACTGCCGAGATGGTCGAGCTGATTCACTCGGGAACTCCGAGCATTGCCTGCGTACAGCCGTTTGCGTGTCTGCCGAATCATGTTACCGGTAAGGGCATGATTAAGGAGCTGCGCCGCCGCTATCCGCAGTCAAACATCGCGGCCATTGACTACGACCCGGGTTCAAGCGAAGTAAACCAGTTGAACCGCTTAAAGCTCTTGCTTTCTAACGCTCCGGTGGGAAATCACCCCGACGAGAAGAAAAACGGCAAAATCTGGACGCCGAAAGGCGATGTAGAGCCGGAAATTCACTATGCTGCAGGCGGCGCTCAGTTCCTGGACGACGATCCTGTTGATGCAAAGAATGCGGTTCCGGCCGCTACCGCAGAGGTAAGCTGATAAAGCCCCTCTCGGAGGCATACCAAAAATGCCGCAGTTTCGGTGAAATGCTGAAGCTGCGGCTTTTTTTTGCGGTCGGAATCTGGATGTAGCGGGCTGTATCGGCTAGTGGCAGCATGTTGGTGCTGCCGATATGCCGGGTGCCGCTTCAGCATGAGAGCTGGTTGCGCCGGCTGTCGGCGCTGCTGTCAGTTCTTCTGTTGCTTCCGATAGCTTGAGGGGGACAGGCGCTTTCGAGTATGTCTGCCTTTGGCTGGCGGCCCTAAAGTCAAACTGCTCATAGGCCGGGGGAAAAGTGCCGATAAAGAAAGTGATTATGTGTGTAAAAATGCGATTTACTTTTTTTGGCCTCTTTTCCTTCCTGCTGACAGGTTTTTTGCAGCCACTCTCTGCTGAATTTAACCGGCTGGGGGTGCCCGATTCTGCGGAAATCCGCGCAACGCTTTCGGAACGCTGGTTTACCGCGCCCCTGGATGCCGTCCGCGAAACGCACAGCGAGCTGCACGAAAACAATATCGGCGCTCTCTTTCAGGTGCGCATGGAAGAAACGAGCAGCAATTTTGCCATTATCGTAGCTCCCGGCGTTGAGCAGCAGATGGATGTCTACACCGAGCACGGAACGAGCCGCCGGGATGTCCTTGCATATCCGGGGGATGCCTGTGGTTCCTGGGTGCTGTTCCGCGACAGTGCAAGCGGAAATCCGCAGAGCCTCGTCTGGTATATCACAGAAAACAATGACGTCTATGTGCGTTTTACGCCTGACCGGAAGTCTGCCCGTGCGGACTTTATCATCGACGGATGCTTTGTCGCCCGCGGAGTTCCGCTTGGCCTTCCGTTCGAAAAGCTGTACCGCATGTCGCTTGCAGAGCTTCTGCGCCTTACCGGAAAAACGCTCCCCTGGCAGTATGCAGACATACAGACCGGGCAGTATCACGATAACCTGCAGATGATTGGCGTAATCAGAAAGAATCTTTCCCGCATTGTTTACGAAGCTGATGCCGCATATGACGAAAACGGAAACCCCGTGCGCATTTCTGACGGAAAGCCGCGCACTGTCTCCGACGAAGAAAAATATCAGAACCGCGTTTCGCTTTCAGAGGCGGGTTTTTTAAAGTGGATTATCGATGGCCTTGTCGAGCCGCTTGCTGGCAGTGGCACCTACCTTGCGCCGCTGGTGCGTTCAACCGTTGATTTGAATCCGGTAAGCTATGCCGGTATCGTGAATAACGGCAGAAACAGCACAGAAGGCGAGGCTACGTATTTTATGCTCGACTGGAACCGCAATCTGGCGGCAGCGCGCCTTTCTGCGCAGACAAAGAAAACGTACCTGTACAATAATTCCGGCATGGATGTGACGGTGGAGCCGTTTAACGGCGTGCTGTCAGTCGTTCCTGATGCAACTGCCGGTGAGCGCGCGATTGCCGCTCCTTCCGTGGAGCAGGTTGTCGGCTATGTCGATAATACCGGCTACCAGATTGCACGCCTTCGCCCCCTCTTGTATACGCTTGCAGTGACAAATCCCACGTACTGTTACCTGGTGGCAGTGCGCCGTCAGTATCCTGCAAACGGAAAAACGCCGGAAATCTATAAATTTGACCACACGGCGATTGTTTTCCCCTATTTTAATCAGCACGGACAGTTTCGCTGCGTTGTGTTTGAAAACGGCAAAGAGGTGAATTTTTACGAATTTGTCGACAGATACAAAAACAGCTTTGTGTACCTGTCGCGGGTGCTTACTTCCCGTAACTTTTTTCCTCAATAAAGATTTTACAAAGGAATCTGGAGAAAAAATATGAAACAGTCTGTAAGAGTCTGTGCCGTTCTGCTGCTTTTTACGTTCCGGCTGGCAGCAGACACAGCTTCCTTAAGTTCTTCCCTGGATGCTGACTACAAAAATGGTTTTTATCCGGGAGTCGTGCGTTCTGCAAATGAAATTCTCCGCACCAGCCCGAACAGTCCGGCCGCAGTGCGTGCCGCCGTGTATAAAGGAGAAAGCCTGTACCGCATGGGCAGAATTGAAGAGGCGGAAGCCTCCCTGCTGGCAGTAACGCCCGATACGCAGGACCTTACTGCAGCCCGCGCATACTGGCTCGGACGCATCGCTGTCGACAGAAGCGACTGGAAGAAAGCGCTTTCGCTGTTTTTAGAGAGCGCTGTAGCGGCAAAGGACAGCCCCGAATCCTCCGTGTACTATGCCTATTCGCTGTTTTATGCAGGAAATGCATGGTTTTCTCTTGGTGAGTTTGAAAAAGCCCGGCCGCTGTACGCCTATGTGCTTTCGCATGGAACGCAGTATGCGGGCGCTGATTACGAAAAAGCCGCTGTCAGCCAGCTTTCTGCGCTGCTTGCGCTTTCCCGCTACAAAGAGGCAGCCTCGCTTGCAGCACGTTTTGAAAAAGCGCCGTTTACAGAGGACGTGCGCTTCCGGATTATGCTTGCTTCCGGGGATGCCGCCAGCGGCACCGGTGACTTTAAGGGCGCGTACAGCCGCTACTGTGCGGTGCTTTCTTCTGCCAGCGCAAATCTTGCGGCAGAAGCCATGCAGAAAGCGTATGCTGTTTCCAGCGCGCACCGCCGCGAAGTCGGTGAAGAACCCGGCTCGCTCCTAAAACAGGCGGAGGAGCGGCTTTCTTTGTACCCGGAGCTTTTAGCTGAGTTCTGGCTCAGGCTTTCGATAGATGCGTTTTCTGCAAAAGACGGCGAGAAAGCATCCCGGTATTTTGCGGAGACGGAGCGTGCCGCCCGGCTGTGCGCCGAAAAAGACGCGGAAAAAGCCGACCGTATTCTGATTCTGACGGCGCTCTACCGCATGGAGCTGGAATCGGCCGGTGGCAAAACGGCAAAAGAAGTGCTGGAAGCATTCGATGAGCGCGTTGGTGCAAAAAATCCTGCTTCCTCAAATCCGCTGTTTGGTACCGTCTGCGCTGCCAGAGCTCGCTTTTACGGCCTTTCCGGTGACTGGAAAAACTGCGCGGCCCAGGCGGATGCGGCGCTGGCAGCGGGGCCTGCTGCTGTTTTGCATTCAGCGGCATACTGGAAGGCGGTTTCGCTGTATCAGACGGGAGCCTACAGCGATGCGTGCGCATTTATCGAACAGCAGCAGCGTCTCATCGCTTCTCTAAAAGATGATATTGCCTTTCAGACGCTGTACGCGCGTGCGCTTGCCCACGACGGCCGCCTGCATGATGCAGACGTTCTTTTTTACGCGCTTGGCGAGCAGGGCGCGCTTGATAATGACGGCACGCTCGATTATGTAAAGTCACTGATGAACGGCGGCTACATGGTGAGCGCTTCTACCCAGGCGGGTAAAGCGACTGGAGCTGAGGCCGCATATCTTTCGGCGCTTGCAGCCTTTAACCGCCGGCAGTGGAAAGAAGCGTCTGCATACTTTGCGAAAAGCCTTGCAGCCGGTTCCCTCGACAGCACGTATGTGCCCTATGCCCGTTTTTACTCAGGATATGCGCAGTACCGTTCCGGTGACTACCGCGCGGCATACGCAACGCTTACGGCATTTATTTCCGACCGTACATCCCGGACGCATCAGCTGCGCTTCCTTGCGCTTATGACGGCAGCCCGCTCGTCGGTGCAGGCCGGTTCCTACAGCCAGGCCTTTCCGCTGGCAGAAGAAGCGATTCGTGCCGCGCAGAACGACAGCCAGAAGCAGGAAGCCGTGCTGTTGTGCGCCGGCGTTTACACGGATGCCGCCCAGTATGATAAGGCGCTTGCAGTGCTTTTGCCGTATGCATCCGGCCGCACGGAATTTGCCTGGCAGTGCCGGTATAAGACCGCGCAGATACAGGCGCAGAAAAAAGATTTTGCGGCCGCGGACAAAACCTACGCCGCGCTTGCACGGGAAAAAGCCGCCGGCACGCTTGCAGAAGAAGCCGCCTACCGTCGCGGAGAGCTTGCGTATTCCTCAGAGCGCTATGCGGATGCGGTTTCCCTGTTTGATGAATACTGCAGAAAGTGGGGAAGCGGCGGCCAGTTCTTTGATGCGGCGCGCTTTTTCTCCGCAGGTTCTCTGGTGCGAACCGGAGATGCTGACAGGGCGATTTTGTACTATCAGCAGGTCGATAATCTGTCGTTTCCCAGCCCGTACAAGTACAGCGCGGAAAAAAATCTGATGGAGCTGTATAAAAATCAGCGCGACTATCAGAAGGCAATTTCGTTTGCGCAGAAGCTTCTGGACGGTTACGGTGAGCAGGCAGAGAACGACGGCATCGCGCTGGCAATTGATGAGCTTCATAAGCTGGAGTTAGGCTACGACGAGCCGACAGCTGCCAAGGAGCAGGAATACGAGCGGCTGGGAAAGACGCGCACCAGAGACGGGCGCGTTGCCGGTACGGAACTTGCCGTCATGTGGGCTGGAAGCGCCATTTACAAGCAGCGTGCGGCATCACTTTCGGAGGCACTGCTTTCCGTGCAGGTAAAAAATCTGCCTGACGAGGCGGCAGGAGCCGCTCAGAATGCGCTGATTGTCGCAAAGTATCTGCGCGAGCAGTCTGAAAATACCCGTGCGGCGGAACTGTACCTGCAGGCTGCCGGCTATGCGCGCAGTGCCGGGGACGACAATGCCTCGAGCCAGGCGCTTTACGGCGCTGTAGAAGCGTTTGACGCTGCAAGAAGATACGGGGATGCCCGGGCGACAGCAAAGCAGCTGGAGCAGTTGTATCCCAAAAGCCGGTTTGTCGAAGCCGCAAAGAACATCGTAGAACAGGGAGAATAAGAATATGACTAGAAGACTGAATCGCAACGAAACGTCCCGCAATGCGCGCGTGGTTTCGCAGATTAGCAAGCTGTGCGTCTGCGTCTTCTGCGTTGTCTGCGGAAGCCTTTCTGTCATCGTGGCACAGGGCGCGACAGAAGAGAAAATCGAGCTTCCTGATGTGACGACAGTTGTAACTGGAGACACGCTTACAGCCGGAAAAGAGGCAATTCCCGACTACAGCGTTGTCCTTCCGAGTGCCGACAGCGGCGTTATCGAGCTTCCGTCGCTGGAAAAGCCCGAGCCTCAGGCTGCAGCTCCGTCAACAGTGTACTCTGGCAGCGTGAGTGCAGAAAAGAACGTGTATGCCGAAGGTCAGATTGGCGGCGGCTTTCCGTTCCTGTTTCTGGGTGATTTTGCCATTTACCGGGCGACAGGCGATGCCCCGTTCAGCCTTACGTTTAATCACCGGAGCGCCGAGGATTTTGCAAGCAACAAGGCAAAGGACGGCTTTTTTGCCCGTACGACTGCGGTTGGAGCCGTGCAATCGCTGCATACCGATCATACAAAAAACACGTTCTCAGCTTCCTACGACACTGCTGATTACGGGCTACAGTCGCTTTCTGCGCCTTACTTCGACATGGTAAACCATACTATTTCGCTTACAGAGGATTCTACGTTCCTTTTGCCGCATGGCTGGTTCATCAACCTCGGCGGCGGCGCTCACTGGTATAACCGCTTTGGCGGAACCAGCACAGAGTCTTCGAAAACTTCTGCCAGTGAGGCGCTGGACGACGTGGCGGCTCACACCATCAGTCTGGATGTTCAGCCGCATTTTGGCTTTGGCTGGAAGAACGATTTGTTTGCTGCAGGATTTGCCTCCTCGTATCAGCTGCAGGTAAACCTCGGCGACGGAAGCAATCTGTATACGTATGATGGCTCTACGTACCGCAATGCGACGCACCGCGGCGAGTTTGACCTGAATGCTGCGATTACAACCAGGCACGTCGTCATTCGCGGAAAAACCGGCATCGTCGTTGGCAGCGCTTTGGGAAAGCCTGCGCTTGTCGCGCCGTTTACAGTCGGCACCGATTTGTTTATTCCCTTTGATGAAAGCTCTAACCGGGATGTTACGCTGTCGCTGGAAGGCGGCCTTGAAAGCCGGCAGCAGACGCTCCGGGAGCTGGAAAAACTGTACCGCTACAGCTATCTGAATGTGCTGCCCTCCGAGACGACAGACTGGTACGGAAAGACGGCGCTTTCAGTTCCGCTGTTTGAGTCCCTGACTTTCGATGCAGCGGCCGAGCTGCGGAAGACGGCGTTCGAAAACGGCGTGTGGACTGTTTCTTACACGGAAGACTACGACGCGGCGAGCGGACTGTATTGTTTCTCGCAGGAAAACCGCACCGACCTTGCGACTAAAACCGGAATCAGCTTTGACTGGAAGAGCATCGCCTGGACCGCCGTTTGGGAAGCGCACTGGATGGATGTGCCTGCATTGTGCGAGAAGCATGCCCTGTGCCTGTCAGCCGTCTACCAGAGTTCCGCTGACAGGTGCACCGTTTCTGTCGGCTGGAAGCAGGCGCTTGGCAAAGACAGCGACAAGGCTCCCGATGTAGGCGCCGGTTTGGCCGTTCGGGTGTCAGGTGCGCTTCGGCTTGCGCTTGAAGTCAACGATATTGTAAAATTGTGTGCGAACACGACGCGAACGTATGCGCATAGCGCCTACAAGAAAGAAAGCGGCAGTGCCGCGTTACTTGTAAAGTTCCAGTTCTAAAGCAATGCAAGGAAGGCAAGCATAATTAGAATAATGTGAAAAACGCGTAGGCGCGTACGGACGAAAATCCGACCTGATTCACGAAGTGAAGCACGGAGGATTTATCGGCCGGAGCGCCGAGAGCGTTTTTCAGAATAGGAGTGTATATGATTGACTTACTGAAATCCGGTGGACTTTTGATGATTCCGATTATTATCTGCGGAATCGCCGCCACGTATATCATTATTGAGCGCTGTGTGTACTTTTCTTCAATAAAAAAGCGCGATGCCGTTCTTCTTGAGAATATTGCCGATGCCATTATCCGCCGGGATTTTTCTGCTGCCGACGCTTTCTGCGTATCTGCCGGTACTCCTGTCGCTCAGGTCATCAGAAAGGCGATTACCTGCCGCAGCATGCAGGAAAGCGACATGCGCGAGATGGTACAGACAAAGATGGACTCTGTCATCCCGCAGTTTGAGCACCTTTTGACTATGCTCGGCACAATTGCAAACATCAGCACGCTACTCGGCCTTTTTGGTACTGTTACCGGAAACATCCGCGCATTTGGCATTTTGGGCGGCGGCGGCAGCATGGGTAACCCTGCCGTGCTTGCAGGCGCCATTGCCGAGGCTCTTATGACGACAGCAGCAGGTCTTTTCGTCGCCATCCCGTCACTCGTCTTCCACAATTTCTTTGTGAACCGGGTGAATCACGCCATTACCGACATGCAGGCACATGTTACCGCAACGCTGCTAAGACTTACAGGACGGGTTGCCTGATGCGCATTTCTAAACGTAAGGGATTGTCTCCCAATGTGGATATGACCCCGATGATTGACATCGTTTTCCAGCTGATTCTCTTTTTTCTGGTGTCCACGACATTTGCCGTGCTGCCAGCAATCAGCGTGAATCTGCCGGAAAGCTCGACAGCGCAGGGAGAAGCGGTCGAAAATATAACCATAACCGCGTCTCAGGACGGTAAACTCTGGTTTAACGAAGATGAAGTGACTATCAAGACGCTTGGAAAAAAGCTTGCATCTTTTGAAACCGGCGACAAAAAGCGCGAAGACTATCCCATCATACTGGAAGCAGACGACAGCGTGACAAACGGCACGATAGTTCGGCTGTTTGATGTCATCCGGGAAAATGGATTTGCTGCCGTTAACCTTCGGACAAGAGGCGGCGAGTAATCGCTGTCTTCTCGTGGAGGCTTAAGAAACATATGCGTGAGATTGAAAAGCATCCGGCGCGGATGGGCGTTATAGGAACAGCAGGCATCTGGCTCCTCTTTATTCTTCTGGGCCTGCTTCTGCCGTTTTTTCCGAAAAGAGAATATAAGACAATCCAGATTCGGCTGGACGCGCCGCAGACAGTTCAGAAAACTCCGAGGCAGGAAGCCCCTGTATCCGCGCCGGCAGCAGAAGCTCCGGTGATGGCAGAAACTGTCACTTCACCGCCTCCTGCTCCTGCCGCCGAACCTGCGCCCAAAGCGGAATCTCCGAAACTCGCAAAAGCAGACAGTGCTCCTGCGCCGCAGCCGGCTCCTGCAAAGCCTTCCGCGACGAGTAAGCCCGCGCCCGCAAAGCCGCCAAAGGCAAGCGAGCCGAAAAAAACTGCTGCTTCCAAGCCCGCACCCGCAAAGCCACAGCCGACAACTCCAGCTCCTGCTAAAACAACGCCGACTCCTGCTCCCGCACAGCAGACGCTCCAGAAAAGCGTGGAGCAGCTGATGGCAGAACAGCAGCAGACGAAAAAGCAGAAAAAGGCTGTCGACTGGGATAATCTTTTCGGTGATGACGCGCCTGCCGCTGCTAGCTCAACGGCATCCTCAGCAAAGCCCGTTCAAATCGCACGCGTCGATTCTCTGCAGGGAGAAGCCGCTACCAACGCAAGTACGGCTGGCGGCACTGGCAGTGCTGGGGCAAGCTCCCGCTCAAAAAACAGCCGGGAAGCCGCTTCCACTGCAAGTTCGGCTACAAGCGCGGTGCTTGCAAACATAGCGGCGACAACATTTACGGCGCCAGCTTCTAACGGCGTGTCCTCACAGGTCTCGGCAAATACGGTCGCTGGCAACGACGGCAGAATCTCCATGCAGATGTCAGACGGTTCCTCTCGCGTGCTTCTGGAGCCGGCAAAACCGGTCATTGAACTTTCTCCTGCCGCAGCGGCCACGATTGATGGCCAGAAAACGGTAAAAATCACGTTTATAGTCTTACCGGACGGAACAGTCCCGATAAGCGACATTCATTTTACGCCGGAGTCCGTGATAAAGCAGCTGGTGCAGCGGGAAGTTGCAGCGCAGGTTGCCCGCTGGCGTTTCAGCAGCGCAAGTACCTCAGCCCGCGCGGTCTTTGACTATACAATCAAAATGAAATAAGGTGTCGGAGAGCAATTATGCAGCAAAAGCCTTTTATTATGACAAACGAGCCGCTGCCCGGTAAAATGAGCGCGGCAATCCTGTTTACGGAGCTTGGAAGCGGTGTTACCGAAAAACTGCTGCCGTATTTTTCAACAAAAGAACTCAAAAAGCTCTCCAGGGCAATCAAGGCGCTGCCCCCTTACAAGGTCGAAGATACCCTGCAGGTTTTACAGCGCACCGAAGATTACGCAAAGGACAAGGGCTTTTATGTCGAAGTTCCCCGCAATCCGCTTCTGGCAGAGCTGGACGAGGACATGCGCCGGGAAAACGAGTTCCGCAAGCGAGTCGGCGGCAATACGGAAGAAGTTGCACAGGTTTTGGGTGCATGGCTTAACGCGGACTAATACTTTTGGTATACTTGGCAATCCATCGTTGCAGGCTAAATGATTTGCATAAAGCCTGCATTGCGGTTAAAATAAAGGAGTGAGGTTTTTCGCACATGGAAGAGAAATTAGATTTTAGCATTGACCAGTTAGGTCCGTGCAAAGTACAGTCACCAATCCAGCTTTCAAGACAGCATGGTGATTTCCGTGCCAACTATGTTAAAGATACGTCTTTTGTCCGCTACACAGTTAACGTGTATCGTGATGAAGAAACGGATTCAACACTGGATAATACAACGCTTATCCAGAAAGCAGGTCCGCGCGAGATGATTTACTTTAATCCTGCGCATGTAAATGCTGCAATTTGTACCTGCGGCGGTTTGTGTCCTGGTTTGAATGACGTTACCCGTGCTATCGTCCGCTGCTTGTACTACCGCTATGGTGTACGCAGAATCCGCGGCTTCCGTTTCGGTTTCCAGGGCTTCTTCCCCGAGAGCGGCTTTGACACCATTGAGCTTACACCTCATCTTGTTGACGACATCCACAAAATCGGCGGTTCTTTCCTGGGAACAAGCCGTGGCGGCGGCGACCGTGTTGTTGATATTGCAGACGCCATTGAATCATTAAGCATAAACATGCTCTTTGTCATCGGTGGTGACGGAAGCCAGCGTGGCGCACTTGATATTGCTGACGAGCTTGAGCGCCGTAATTTAAAGGTTGCTGTTGTTGGCGTTCCGAAGACTGTTGATAATGACCTTCTGTTCCTCGACCGCTCATTCGGTTTTGAGACAGCAATTCAGGAAGCAAAAAAGACTGTCGAAGCTATCCACATGGAAGCTCATTCACAGATTAACGGCATCGGTCTGGTTAAGCTTATGGGCCGCGAATCCGGCTTTATTGCTACAGCTGCGGCTCTTGCAAGCCACGAAACAAACTTCTGCCTTATTCCCGAAGTCCCGTTTGATCTGGACGGCCCCAACGGCTTCCTGACACATCTGGAGCATCGTATTCGCGACAGACATCACGCTGTTGTAATCGTTGCCGAAGGCGCCGGACAGGAGCTTTTGCAGAAGACTGGTGCAACCGACGCGAGCGGCAATACAAAGCTGTCTGACATCGGCATTTATCTCCGCGATAAAATCGAAACCTATTTCCAGGCGAAAGGCATTCATACAAATGTTAAGTACGTTGACCCGAGCTACCAGATTCGCTCAACTGTTACTTCCGCAAATGACTCTATCTACTGCGAGCGCCTTGGCAACAACGCTGTACACGCAGCAATGGCCGGAAAAACAAAGTGCGTTGTCGGCTTGATTCACGACAAGTTTGTGTACATTCCGACGCGCCTTGTAACGATTAAGCGCAATAAAGTAGATCCGGAAGGCGCTCTGTGGCGCGATGCTCTGGATGCAACCCGTCAGCCGATTCTGATGGTAAACAACCTTGAGGCTGCTATGGCAAAAATCAAGGAACAGATGGCTGAGGATGACACCAAGGCAAAGAAGCGTGCGGAAGAATACGAACGCCGCCGCGCAAAAAAATAAACTGTTTCCGGCAGGAATGACTGCCGGGGCATAAAAAAACCGGCTTTAACGAGCCGGTTTTTTTGTCGCTGTTTTTTTACAGCTTGTCGATAAGCATCGAGCATTTGCCGGATGGAATCGGCAGTGTCTTTTTCTTCTGGTCAAGAATATTGATGGTAAAGTAATAGAGCTTTTCGCTTTCCATCTGAATTTCCCAGCCGCGGGCGCTCTTATTGCTCAGAATCGTAATCAGGTTCCGTTTCAGAGACAGCTTTTCAATGCCCATGATTTCCAGGCTTGGAATAATCCAGTCTACGGTCTTGCGCGGCAGGCTGATGCTAAGTCCGATAACGTTTTCAATCATCAGTGCGATGGTAGAAAGACCGATGGTCTGCAGGCATCTGCGTTTGGGAAACTGCTCGTCATCAGGCATGGTCGCAAAGCCTTCCTTACAGGGCTTGTAAGCCTCGTACAAATCGCCTTTTTCGCCGGAAGCAGGCGTCAGTCCTTCAAGCACGAAATACAGATGCCGGATGGAACATTCGCGGGCAAGGTCAAAGCGCTGATACTTTTCGAGGCCTTTAATCACCATAAAGTTAAATGCCGGATATACTGAACCCCTAAAGCCTTCGCCGTCTTCCCGGAAGTCCGGATCGTCTGCGCTCAGCGTGGGGAACGGGTGGTCTGTGCCGAATGTCGCCGGGTTTGCAAGGTGCGCAATCAGTGCGTCAGCCTTGTCGGCGTTCGGAATTTCTGCAAGCAGCGGCCAGAAGCCGGCGATTGTTTTCTGCTGCAGGCGGTTTTCGTCCTTGTCCAGGTCGTGATAAAAGCCGGTCGCGCTGTCCCACATCAGGGAGTTTATGCGTGTCTTTAAGCTGAAATACTGCCTCTTGTACTGGAAGCTCAGTTCTTTGTCGTTCAGGATGTCGCCCAAAGCGCTCATGTGCGCGGCGTTAATGGCTACGGCTGCGTTAAAGTCAACCGGATAGTAGGCATTGTCTCTGGGAGCATTGAACATGGTGCTTGCAGAGCTGGGAGCCGCATACAGACCGTTTTCCTGCTTGAATGTTGCGTCAATCCAGGCCATGTACTTCTGCAGGACGGGCATTACTTCTTTAATGCGGCGTTTGTTTGCTGATTTGTGGTACAGATTGAACTCTGCCCACGCAAACAGCGGCAGACCTACGCCTTCCGGGTTTTTGCTGTCCGGGACGACTTCGCCGGTCTTTGCGTAATACCGCCAGCGAATAGCTCCGCTTGCTTCCTGCTTGTCATAGAAATAATCCAGATTCTGGTTAGCGGGAAAATTGCGGTTTGAATACACTAAGAAGAATGAAGAAAAAATAGATTCGAACTGGTCTATGACGTTCTGCTCTCCATTAGGGTAGATAAAGTAACCGTCAGGAGATAACTCGCCGGTTTTGGCATCAAGCCAATGGTCTGAGAGCCAGTTCCAGGTCTTGTCATAGATGTCGACAAAGTCCTGGTCATAAAAATGAATCTTTGGAAAATCACGCTTGTTCACAGAAACTCCGCATGTCAGCCGATAAGCGACTGACTATAATATCAAGTATAGCATAAAAAAGCAACTTTTTGGCAGAAAATACAAAAAAAATCAGATAAAAGTTGCAGCTGTCTGCTACTGGGCACTGGCCGGCACCCTGAACGTAAGCCGGATGGTTTCCTTCTGGGCTTTCTGTCGGCTCTTTATCATCAGGGTGTGGGTGCGCTCGTTGTACACGTAGCCGGAAGAATTGTAGGTTTCGAACCTAGAGTCTGTTCGGAATGGGACTCCGTAGATTTCGATTTCGCTGAACGGTCTGATTCCGTTCATGATAAAGTAGTGCGAGCTGCCCTGGTTAAAGTCGATGGTAATGGTTGCCATGGTGGCAGTGCTGTCTTCGGTGTACGTCAGCTCTGTCGCCGCAGTCCATGCCCAGACAGCTTCGCCGTTGTAGCGGCCGAACAGCTGCATGTGCGGGTAGTTGGGGCTGTCGGAAACAAGCATGGGGTACAGCTCTGCGACTGTGTACAAATCAAGCTGCGGATTTTTGTCGAACGCCGTGGCTATGATGATTCTGCCTGCATTGACGTATTCGCTGGCATTTGTGTATTCGCCGTAATCCACGAGCGTCTTGCCTGTCTCGACGCTTTGCAGCAGCGTTACCGGCAGGTCTTTTTCTGTCAGTATGACGAGGTTACCGTTAAGCTTGCTGCCCTGTGCGATTCTGTCGAGACAGAGGTCGATGACCGGCGACAGGGAGTCTGCCAGCTGTGAGCCTGCGTTTGCGAAGCGCAGGTAGGTGTTGATGATGCCTGTCGCCTGCGAGATTGTCGGCTGGAACTCAGACGTGCTTGCGGGCATTGCTGCCAGCGTCTTTACGTTCGTGTTGTTGTTTTCGCGCATCATGTAGTCGGCGATGTTGGTAACCGCAAAAATATCCAGCTGCTTCTGGGAAACCGCATTTTCAATCATGCTCTGCATGTTTTCGTTTGCCATAACAAGGCTGGGGTTCATCTGCACGAGAGTGTTAAAATACGGGGCTGTAATGTAGGTGCGCCGGGAGCCTTTCTTGAAAGAGTCGGGAATGGTGGCGATGGCTTTGTCGAACTGTCCCTGAGAAGCCATTTCTGCGACGTAGGCGGCAATGGCATTCTCTGTAAGCTGTGCATTTTCCCGTATTGCTGCTTCCGTCAGGCTGATGATTTTTTCCTTGACGCTGGTGATGGCGGCGGCATATTCAAGCGTTGCATTTGCATCTTCCGGCAGCGTACTGAATGTAAATACCGACGATTCATCAAAATAGGCATACATCGCGATGGGGTTTGTCTTCGTAAAGCGGATGTGCCTGTCTTCAATAACCGGCGCCGTCATGGTGTATGCAGTGTTTTTGGAACTGACAGTCTGCTTGTTGCTGCTCTGGTCTGTTACTGAATAGCCGGACGCTGGTTTGTAATTTAAGGTAAGGGATTTTGCATCTTTCGGAAGGTGCGCGGCAATGGAAAGCGATGCCTGGGCTGTCGTATCGGTAATCGTAAACGTGATTGAAGTATTTTCTTCAAAGAT
Organism: Treponema sp.; assembly: GCA_024698325.1. GTDB lineage: Bacteria > Spirochaetota > Spirochaetia > Treponematales > Treponemataceae > Treponema_D. Next base: position 10,398 of record JAILRG010000140.1, on the reverse strand, counting down.
AAAACTGTATGACAGGGGTGTTGCCTGTTCCCATGAAAGCAGAGTAAGATACTGTTCTGTTCCATCCTGCAGGGTCAGGACTGCTGGTGCACTTTCATCTGCTGAAAAGCTGATTCCGTTAAAAGAAACCTGGAACACATTTTTTAAGGAGATTTCGCCGGCTTCGTTCTGGATCTGCGAAACAGACATCCGCATCAGGCCGGTAATGTTAGAAATGAGGGATTCATTCCTAAATTGAAGTATAAATATGCCGATAATAATACCAATATATACCAGAAGCAGAAGACCTGCTTTTTTGAATGATTGCTTTACCATTTTGCACAGTGTAGCTGATGAGAGCGAGATTTTCAACTATTTGCGAGTTTGGAGATGAATATGAACTGTTTGTCAAAGATGTGCGTTCTGCTGGTGGCGCTTGCCGTGCTTGCGTTTTCCTGTGGGACGAGTGCTGCAATTGCAGCCCCCGCGGTTTCTTCTAAAAAGGAGCCGGTAAGTCAGGAAGTGCGTTTTGCCCAGAACCTGAATGCAGCGCTGGAAAAGGGATCTGTGGATGATGCGCTCAAGCTGTTCGAAAACTTGCCGGAAGATTCCCGGACGGAAGAAACTGATGCGCTTAAAGCGTCGCTGCTTCTGTCGGCAGGGCGCGAAGCCGAAGCTGAGGGCATTGCTCAGGAACTGCTGACAGCGCATCCCGACGATGTGAATGTCCTGCAGCTGAATGTCATGGTTGCCAAGCAGAAGGGGGATGCCCGTACAAAATCTGCGCTGATTAAAAAGATTCTTACCATCGATCCCAGAAATGCCGGCGCAAATATCGAGTTGGGAAGCGAGGCCGCGCTTAAGCACCGGTATCGCGATGCCAGAGACTTTTTCCAGAAAGCGACATTCTCAGAGCCAAACAATACCGAAGCGCTGTTCGGCTACGCAAAAATGTCCTATTACCTGCAGAAAGATGATGATGCGCGTCGTGCGTTCGAAAAAATCCTCAAGATAGATCCGTCCGACGCTGCTGCATATGCGTATCTGGGAAAGCTCGAAGGCGAAGTAAAGCGTTACAAGGCTGCGCTGGAATACATCAACAAGGCGCTTGCGCTGGACCCTGACAACACGACGTATTATCTGGATAAGGGTACCTACAGCCGCTTTACCGGAGACTACAAGGGCGCAGAAGCTGCATGGAAAAAAGCTGTGGAAAATGACCCGGACTACTTCCTGGGCTACGCCTACCTCGCGGGTCTGTATGATGAGCAGGAAATGTTCGACAAGGCGCTGGGTGCCTACCGCAAAGTCGTGGAAAAAAATCCCCAGTACTACTATGCCTATGAGTCACTGGGAATGTTTGCCTGGCACAGCGGCAGTTGGGGAGAAGCCCGCGCAGCTTTCGAAAAGGCGCTTGCCAAAAAGTCTGACAGCGTTTCCTATGCGCTGATGATTGCCGCCTGCTACAGCAAGGAAGGCAATGTGATGCAGTCAAAGAAATTCCTTGAAGGCTTTATGAAAGGGCTTGACCGCCAGAGCCTTGACTATGCAGTTGTCCGCTTATATCACGACCGCGCTGGAGACGGCTCTGTGCTGAACAAGGTCGTTCAGGAAAAGAACAGCACTATCCGCGGAAAAATGCTTTACTACATGGCTCTCTTCTATGAATTACAGGGAAAAACAGAGCTTGCGCAGAAATATTATGTGACTGTTTCCGATATGGAAGGCGCGCGCTTCTTTGAATACCGTCTTGCACAGTGGAGCATACAGAAGTGAGCCAGACACAAAAGCGCCTTGAGCTGCACGATGCATCTCAGGGCATAACCCGTACCATAACATTACTGGGCACTGCCCATATTTCAAAAGAAAGTATTGAAGAAGTAACAACGCTTATTACCGGACAAAAGCCCGCCTGCGTTGCCATCGAGCTGGATGAACAGCGCCTTGCGGCCATAAACGATCCCGAAAGCTGGCGTAAAATGGACATCATAAAGGTGTTGCGCGAAAAAAAAGGCTTCCTTCTGCTGGCAAACCTGGTGCTTTCAGGCTTTCAGCGCCGTATGGGCGCAAATGTCGGTGTAAAGCCCGGCGACGAAATGAAAGCTGCGTATGAGTGCGCAAAAGAGCAGGGAATCCCCACTGCTATGGTTGACCGGCCGATTCAGACAACGCTGCGCCGCGCCTGGAGCTGCAACAGCCTGTGGGGAAAATGCAAGCTGCTTGCCGCCCTGCTTTCCAGCGCATTCGACAAAGAAGAAGTAAGCGGCGAACAGATTGAAAACTTAAAAAGCAGAAGCGAAATGGACAGCATGATGAGCGAAATAAGCGACTTTATGCCTGTCGTAAAAAGCGTGCTTATAGACGAGCGCGACCGCTACCTTGCAAGCCACATCTGGAAGGCAGCGACCGAAGTTTCCGTGGGAGAGGCGCCTGCTTCCGAATCTGGCGCTGCAGCTGGAGCCGGCGTGCTTGCAGTGCTCGGCGCCGGCCACCTTCCGGGCGTAGAAAAGCACCTGGTGGAGCTGGCAGCAGGACGCGAAAGCGCAGATACTCAGGACATAGACAGCGTGCCGCCAAAAGGCGTTGGCGCAAAAGTCGCTGGTTGGGTAATTCCCGTGCTTATTGTTGCGTTAATCGCCGCAGGTTTTTACTTTGGCGGCAGGAACGCCGGCGCAAAAATGGCGCTCGACTGGATTCTCTGGAACGGCGCGCTGTCTGCCATTGGAGCCGTAATTGCAGGCGCGCACCCGTTGGTCATTCTTGCCGCATTTGCAGGAGCGCCCATTACCTCGCTCTGTCCGCTGGTCGGAGTCGGTATGCTTACCGGCATTCTGCAGGCCGTGCTGTGTAAGCCGAAGGTTGCCGATATGGAAACGCTGCAGGACGATGTTTCGAACATAAAAGGCTTTTACAAAAACCGCATTCTGCGCGTGCTTTTGGTGTTCCTGCTTTCGTCCTTTGGAAGCAGCGCCGGTACCTTTATCGCTGGCGCAAGCTTTGTCGGAAAAATCACCGCCTTTGTAAAAGCGCTGTTCGTAAAATAACGTTTTTCTGCGGGCGCCGGCCTGGCCACTGCAAGGAGATTACTCTGTGAAAAAACTTTTTTCGCTGTTTTTAGGTGCGCACAAATGTTACAGCGACCTTGCCTTTCACGACGGCTATGCCATTCCGGCGAAAGACTTTAAGAACTTCCGCTTTGTAAAAAATGAGAACGGCACATTCTGCGTGGATCAGAACGGCTTTTCCTACCGGAAAATTGCAGACAAACTCAGCGTAAGCGGTCACGGCTATGAGTTTAAGAGTGAAGATTTAAGGGAATTCTTTACTGCCTTTGTCTGGTATAAGCCGAATCCTGCCTTTACCGAAAAGGAATTATCGCAGAATGAAAAATCCTATATCGAGCGCATCCAGCGGTACGAAAAGTAGCCGTTCCGTCGGTTCGATTTTCCTGACCGCTGTCAGAAATAACAGTATTTTACCTGCAGTAACGGATTGTTATGTACGTTTTTATGGTAATTGAAAGCTGATTCAGATATAGTGATGCTATGCAGAAACGAAAAAAGTGTTTACCGCGCAGATTCCTCTTTTTATCCGCGATTTTTATGCTTTTTCTGTTTAGCGCATCCGCCGCTTCTGACTCAGAATACCAGCGGCTGCACGAGTTCCTTGCCGGCTACCTCCAGAACGATCTGGAGCTTCAGAAGCTTTCGTTAACGGTGCAGTCAAAGCAGCTGTTGCTGGATTCAACAAAAATCGATAACGGCATTTCCCTTACGCTTGCAAGCGGAACCGTCACTGTCCGCACGACTGGCAGCAGCTATACCAAAGTTACCTTTGAGCCGACAGCGACGCTCTCGCTTCCTCAGCTGAACGACACGACGGTTTCTGCTGATGTTCCGGTTACCGTTCTCGACGGCGAAAAAACTGTCAGCGATGCAACGCTTTCCCTTTCTACAGCCATCATCTCGAATGCAGCGAAAAGCCGCAAAGTCACGCTCCTTAAGGCCGAGCGAGCGCTTCTGGAAGCAAAACGGAATGCGCAGGACCGGGCGCTGGCGGCAGAAAAAGCTTTTTATACCGAGCTGAAAACACTGTACGGCTATGCTGTCACAGTTATCGGCGAGAAAAATGATTTGCTTGACGACAGCGACAGTTTCCGAAAGATTGTCGCACAAGGCTACAGCAAGGATTCTGCCGCCTACCGCAAAAGCCTTCTGACAGTGCAGCATGATATTTTTGACACGGCGCAGGCGCAGCGAAAGCTCGAGCGCGAGACTGCGAATTTTGCGCGAAAATGCGGCATTCCCTATACGCTTCCGCTTACAACGGAAGGCAGCACGCTTGCAGAGCTGGAACTTGCCTATCAGAATGCAATGGCTTTTCTGCCGGATGCGCTGCCAGTGGTAGAGGGCATTGATGTGCTTTCGTTTGAAAAAGCCGATTATGCGGCTATCGAAAGCTCACTGTGGAGTCACTACATCGGCGATAAAGAGCGCGAGGCTGACGGCACGTTTTCACTTAAGGCGACCGGCACGTACACGTTCAACAACACCGGAGTTGATTCAGACACTGTCGGAACCGGACTTGCGCTTTCGTGGAACGGCCTGACTGCCAGTGCCGGAGTTGCGCTTCCCACCGGAACAAAAGTCCTGACGGGCGAGGACGCTTCTGATTCAAAAAATCCGGTCTACACATTTTCGCTTGCCCTGGTGCCAAATACATTCCGGCAGGCCTCGATTAGCAGTAAGCAGGATGTGATAGACGGCCAGCTTGAAAAAATTGCCGTGGCGTCAGCCGAAGACAGCTACGAGACGGATGTGTTTACCCAGCAGACAAGCCTTCGCGATTTGCTGTGGTCAAAGCATTTGTATGCAGAAGAAAATAACATGTACACGGCCCTCGAAAAAGACATGAAAGCCTGGCTTTCCGAAGGCATCGTTACCCAGGCCGACTATTTTGACGCGCGGGATAATCGGGATAAAACCCGGCTTAACATACTAATTAATGCGGCAGAGTTTATCATTTATAATAATACGACCCGGCTGCTGTTTCATACTGACGGGGCTATGGTTCCCGGCAAAGAATTGAGTAATGCGGAGGATAAAGAATGAACGGTCTGAAATTCTCAGCTAAGCAGAAGATGATTGGTATTTCGGTCATTGCGCTGATTGTGCTGACGTGCGGGCTTTTTGGTGCCAGGCGGATTGTTGCCGCCAAAAAAAGCGCTTCTTCGGTGCAGTATACGGTTCGCTCTGAAATATATGAAAACGTGATTGAAATTGCAGGAACGGTCAGCGCTGCAAAAGAGCAGTCTCTGGAAGCGCTGAATGACGGCACTGTCGTCGGCGTGTACGTAAAGGAAGGTGACCATGTAAAAAAAGGCGACCTCATCCTGCAGGAAGACGACAGCGAGCAGAAGTACAACCTTGCAAAGCTTGATTACGACATTGCGACGGCAAAAACGTCGGGCGCCCGCGGCGAAATAGCGCTTTTGGAAACGCAGCGGCTGTCTCTTGTGCGCAAAATCAAGGACCGAAAGATTGTCGCCACTTTTGACGGTGTTATTGCAAGCCTCGATGTGAACGAAGGCGACTATCTGGAGGCAAAAGACGAAATCGGCACGCTGGTCGACACGAGCTATCTGACGGCAGAGGTGGAAATTGCAGAAACCGATGTGTACAAACTTAAGCCGGGGCAGAAAGTTGAGTTTACGTTCCCTGCCTACAGCGGCACCGTGGAAGGCTACCTTGTGTCGTATCCGGCAATCGGCGAAGTAACCAGCCGCGGCGCAACGGTGGTTAATGCAAAAGTTCGCATCGACAATGCGCCGGAAGCAATCCTGCCGAACTTCAGCTTTACCGGAAAAATCCAGATTACCGAGCCGGAATCAAAGCTGGTGGTGGAGCGCTATGCAATCGGGCATGAAAAAGGCTCTACCTTTGTTGAAATTCTGGAAGCGAACGGCAAGACGCAGAAAGTTGAAGTTGAAGTGGAGCCGTACGGCATCGGCTACGTCAATATAAAAAGCGGGCTGGAAGGCGGCGAAAAGCTTAAGGCGCAAAGCTCTGCGTCTAAGAGCGGCCGTATGCGCATTAACAGCCGGAACGCAAATTCAAAGAACCAGCGGCAGCAGCAGAACGGCATGAATGGCGGCTTTGGCGCTCCACCGCCGGGAGGCTTTTAATGACAGTTATCCGCATGAGCGACGTCACCAAGCGCTATGTCATGGGTGAGGAAGTGGTACATGCGCTCCGTGGCATAAGCTTTTCGGTTACGCAGGGGGAATACGTCTCCATCATGGGACCGAGCGGCAGCGGCAAGTCCACCTGCATGAATATGATTGGCTGCCTTGACCGGCCGTCGGGCGGCGTTGTGGAAATTGGCGGTAAGCCGACGGCAGCTATGAGCGAAAAAGAGCTGGCAGTGCTGCGGAATAAAACCGTAGGTTTTGTCTTTCAGCAGTACCATCTGCTGCCAACGATGACCGTGCTTGAAAACGTGATGATTCCGCTGCGCTATCAGGGAATTGAGCGGGCGCTTAGGAAGGACATGGCTGCCGCGGCCCTTGAGCGCGTCGGACTTAGCGACCGCATGCGGCATTTGCCGAACGAGCTTTCCGGCGGCCAGAAACAGCGCGTTGCCATTGCCCGCGCCACGGTGACGCGCCCGCAGATTATCCTTGCCGACGAGCCGACTGGCGCCCTTGACAGTGCTACCGGCCGCGCAGTTCTGGAGCTTTTTAGCGAAATCAATGCCGCCGGCACCACGATTGTAATCGTCACTCACGACCCTAAAATAGGCGCGAGCACGCGGAGATGCATCCGAATCCTGGACGGGCTTATCCAGAGCGATGATGTACAGGAGCCGGAGGAAGTCCATGCTTGAAGATTTTATAAATGCCCTGCAGAACTTTAGGCGTAACAAAACGCGGACGTTTTTATCGCTCCTCGGCGTCATCATCGGTGTTGCAAGCGTCATCGTGATTACGAGCATGGGGCAAAGCTCCACGAAGGAAATTCAGGCGACGTTCGGCTCCAGCGGGCTTGATTTAGTGCAGGTAAGCAGCGGGTTTATGCGACGAAAGCGCGACGCGGTTACGCTCACCTTTGACGAGGCATTCCGCGAAGATTTGTTCAATCACATAGAGAATGTGGAAAAAGTGTGGTACAAGAATACGCTTTCGGCAACGCTCAGCTACGGCGATACGAGCGTTACGTCCAGCTGCACGGCAGTCGAGCCAGGCTATCTTGAAATGTGCGGCCTTACGCTGGATTACGGCGAGTATTTTACTGTTACCGATGATGTCTACGGCGCGCAGAAAGTCGTGCTTGGAAGTGAAGTGGCGTCGGCGCTGTTCCCGGACGGAAATGCAGTTGGGCGCACCGTACTTGCAGTTTCCAGCAAAGTGCCGTTCCCGTTCCATGTGATAGGTGTGTTAAAAGAGCAGACGAGCGGCATGGAAAGCAGCACGACCGGCATTTACATACCGCGCGGGTTTTACGCAAAGATGATTGAGCCGAATCCCGCTGCCAGCACGATTATGGTGCAGGCGACAAACCCGCAGTACTGCACGCGCATCGTAACTGATGTTACCGCCTATGCAAAAGAAAAAAGCGGCACTGACGGCTCGGTAAACGTGACGTCCATGCAGAGCTTTATCGAGCAGATGAACTCCATCACCAAGACGCTCAGCCTGATGCTTTCTGGCATTGCTGCCATAAGCCTGCTTGTCGGCGGCATCGGCATTATGAATATCATGATTGTAACGGTGACTGAGCGCCGGCAGGAGATTGGCATCAGGAAGGCGCTTGGCGCAAGTCCTGCAGCTATCCGCCGGCAGTTTCTGGTGGAAAGCGCAAGCATTACGCTCTTAGGCGGCTCGCTGGGCATTCTGCTCGGCATTGCCATCAGCTTTGCGGTGGAGTATGTGAAAGGCCAGCCCTTTGCCATTCAGATGAGCGCCTGCTTTGTCGCCTTTGTGTTCAGCGTGTTTGTCGGCATCTTCTTCGGCCTGAACCCCGCAAGCAGGGCGGCAAAGCTCGACCCGGTGGAAGCGCTCGCAGGCTAAGGCCGGGGGGACTTTCGCAGGTTTTTGCACGGCGGGCTTTTTGCGCTATTTTCCAAAAAGAGCTTTTACCAGGCTCTTTATGTCGCCGGTCTGCACGGCGCCCGCTTCTTTTTCCGGCGATAGCACGTGGTTAAAGCCCAAATCCTTTGCGGTTTTTATGCGCTGCTTTAGCCGTGGCACCGGGCGGATTTCGCCTGCGAGACTCAGCTCACCGAGTATGACCGTGCCTTCGGAAAGCGCGAGGTCGGTGCGCGCGGAATACAGGGCTGCTGCCAGCGCCGCGTCAATGGCGCTTTCGGTAAGCTTTACGCCGCCGGCCACATTTATGTATAAATCCTGGTCGGAAAAGCGCATTCCTGTCCGTTTTTCAAGCACGGCGGCCACCCGCGCCACCCGCGCGCTGTCGATTCTGTCGCTGTAGACGCGGCTTAAGCTTGCTTTTGCAGGTACTGTCAGCGCCTGTATTTCCACCAGAAAGCTTCTGCTGCCTTCAAACACGCAGGTGTTTGCGATTCCTGGCGGAATGCTTCCGGTGCGCTTCGTGATGAACATCGTGCTCGGGTCGGCAACTCCTTCAAGACCTGTCTCCGTCATGGCGAAAATTCCCAGCTCATCAACGCTTCCGAAGCGGTTTTTTACTGCCCGCAGAAAGCGCACTTCATCATCATTGCGCTCAAAGGAAATGACGGTGTCTACCATGTGTTCAAGGCTTTTGGGGCCTGCAATCGTGCCTTCTTTTGTAACGTGCGCCGCCATAATCAGCACGCTGTCCCGTTCTTTTACCCAGCCGATAAGCTCGTTTGCGCAGTATTTGAGCTGATTGACTGTTCCCGGCACAATGCCTGCTTCGACGCTGTAGACGGTCTGAATGGAGTCGATGACGACAAAAAGCGGATTCAGGGCTGTAAGCGCGTCTTTTATGTCCTCGAGGCGCATTGTGCATAAGATTTCGATGCCGGTAACGTCCAGCTGCAGGCGGTCGGCCCGGCTTTTTATCTGCCCGGCACTTTCCTCGCCGGAAATGTACAGAAGCCGGGGGCTTGCATCTCCTCCGCGTGCAAGGGCGGCTGTTTTCTGGAATCTGGCAGCAGTCTGGAGCATGAGCGTGCTTTTTCCGATGCCCGGCTCGCCGCCGATGAGTATGGCGCTGCGTTTTGTTGCGCCGCCTCCAAGGACGCGGTCAAATTCCGCAATGCCGGTCAGGAGACGCGCATTTTCCTGGGCGTTTATGCTCGAAAGCGGAACTGGCTTTACTTTTTCTGCAGCCCCCTGTCCGAAAGCTGCTGCGGTGGAGTTCGGGTCAGAAATGCATTCTTCCAGCGTATTCCAGGAACCGCATTGCGGACATCTGCCGAGCCAGCGCGGCTGTGAGTAGCCGCATTCAGAACATTTGTAAACCGTGACTGATTTTTTCTTCGCCATACCGGCATTGTAGCCGACTTTGCTTCTTTTTGTCTTGAGGGAGCAGGCTCATTCGCCTTCGATAACCAGCAGAATCGCATTGGGCAGGCATGCCGCAACATCGCCCGTTTTTTTTAGTTTTCCTGCGTGTATGCAGACTTTGTTTGTGCAGGGGGAATCGGTAAAGCAGGCGCTCCCGTTTTCGATGAGGATGGTTGATTCTCCCAGCGGCCCTTTGATATGCAGCTCTTGATTTTCCATGAGGGAGTAGGCGTATTCGGTTTTTCCGGCGCGGACGACAAGAACCTGTCCCCGGTGAGCAGACTTTCGTGCCAAAAAGAAGGAGCCGGTAAGTACCGCTAAAGCTGCAAGCAGCACAACAAAGTCAAACGGTCGGATTCGATATTCATTTTCCATAAGCGCCGTAAAATAATAGCGCTTGCCCGAATGAATGACAATCTTTGCGAGGTCTCTTCGCTCGCCTGTGAGAGTGACCGATTAAAAGTATCTTTTTTTCTTTGAAAATTCCTTAAAGTGGTCTTATAATCATTACAAAATACGGGCTTGTGCCTGCTTAAACCTTATCTGTAAGGAGGTTGTTTTATGAAACAACTATACAAATGGGGGGGGGTAATTGTTAGCCTACTCATGTTGTTTTCTTTTATGGCTGGTTGTAAAACAGACGACGATGATGATGACACGCCTGCCACCGTCGCTGTTACCGGCATCACGCTAAACAAGACCACGGCGACCATTACCGTAGGCAGCACCGAGACGCTGACGGCGACAGTGGCTCCCGACACCGCCACTGACAAGACTGTCACCTGGTCGAGCGACAACACCGATGCTGCAACCGTTGATTCAGCAGGCGTGGTGACCGCAGTCGCCGAAGGAAGCGCGACGATTACCGCCACCGCAGGCGGCAAGAGCGCGACTTGCGCTGTAACCGT